>CAYSCH010000138.1:1782-20943 GCA_964429355.1 uncultured Planctomycetaceae bacterium
CATCCGTGATGTTGTCCAACTATCGCAGGAGCTGCTCTCATGAAACCTACGAGAACGTATTGCGCGATCATTTCCATGGTTGCCGGCGCATGCCTCTGGGCCTTGCCACCGGTGCACGGGGAAGAGGCCGGTTTGACCGTCTGGCCGGTCGATCCGCTGGTCAAGGTGTTCCGCGACGCAGCTCCGGTCACCTCCGGCACGGCCCTTGCCGAGGTGGCACGAGGGGAACATGCGACCTTTCAGTTGGTCGTCCAGTCTGCCAGTGCGGTTGAGGCCTTGCGGGCCGAGGTGGGCCCCCTGGTGTCGGAGGCCGATCCACAGGCCACGCTGGAGGGAGCCCTGGTGAGGTTCGTCGGCTATGTGCCGGTCGATCGACCCATTCAGCAGCCGCCTGCGGATCAGCTCCGCAAGCCGCCGGCCGATTTTCCTGATCCGCTTCTGGAACAGGAGACGATCGATGTGGCGGCCGGGCAAGCTCAGCCGGTCTGGATCACCCTGGCCGTGCCGGCTGCCACGGAACCTGGCGTGTACCGCGGATCGGTCCTTCTCACGGGCAAGGTGGACGGTGAGGAGAAGTCGGCCACGCTGCCCGTGGAGATCCGCGTGTTCGGCGTCACCGTGGGCAAAACTCGCCTCTGGGTCACCAACTGGTTCGCCATGCAGTGGCAGCATATGACGATCGCCCCAAAGCCCGATTCGCCCGAGTACTGGACATTGCTCCGGCGTTACGCCCGCAACATGGCCGATTACCGGCAGAATGTGGCGCTGATCTCGCCGCTGGCGCTGGCCGAGTTCAAGTCCAAGCCCGACGGTACCCTGGAGATCGACTTTTCAAGATTCGATCGCTGGGTGGACATCTTCATCGAGGAGGGCGTTGTCGGCCTGATCGAGGGTGGACACCTCGGAGGGCGGGTGGGAGACTGGAACTCAGCCTTCGTGGTTCAGATTCGCGAGGTCAACGGCGATGCGGTGAGCGGCAAATCGGTCGATCCCGCCAGCGCCGAGGCGGACCGGTTCTACGCCCAGTTCTTTCCGGAGCTCGTCAACCACCTGCGCGAGAAGGGTTGGCTGAGCCAGTACGTGCAGCACCTGGCTGACGAGCCGATCCAGGAGAACATTGGGAGCTATCAAGCCATCGCGGCGCTCGTGCGCAAGTACGCCCCCGAACTGCGTACGATCGATGCACTCCACACCAAGGAGCTGGCCGGGGCCGTCGACGTGTGGGTGCCGCAGTTGAACTACTTCCACCGCGACTTCCCCTACTACCAGCAGCGCCAGCAGGCGGGGGACGAGGTGTGGTTTTACACCTGTGTATTTCCACAGGGTGAATATGCCAATCGCTTCATCGAGCAGCCGCTCCTGAAAACACGGCTCCTGCACTGGCTCAACTACCGCTACGGCGCAACCGGTTACCTGCACTGGGGATACAACCACTGGCGGCAGGAGGATCCCTTCACCCATTCGACTCCCGCGCACGGCGGCCCACCCTACCTGCCGGCGGGAGACTCGTGGATCGTGTATCCCGGTGCCGACGGCCCGCTGGCCTCGATCCGCTTCGAGGCGATGCGCGACGGAATCGTGGACCACGAGTTGCTGAGCATGCTGGGCGAGCGCAATGCGGACGCGGCCCGGCGCTTGGCCGCCCAGCACATCTTGGATTTTGACCGATACGATGGCAACCTGGAGCATTTCCGTGCGACCCGCCGCGAACTGCTCTCCCTGTTGAGCCAACCGTGACGAGCGCCCTTCGGCCGGTTCCGGCTGGGGCGGGTCGCCCTGGCGCTCCATCCATGCGAAGATCCGTAGAACCTTGCCGAGAAAGCTCGGGTGGACGATGAACCGTTTTCTGCTGTCAAACACGGCCCGCCGCGTGGCAATGATTATGGCTATCGCCGCGATTGCCGCGGGACAGGCCTTCACGGGTTGGAAGGCTGCGATCGCAGTCGACGCACTGGCCGAGTTCCGGGACCCGCCGCGCGAGTTCTCCGTCATGCCGTTCTGGTTTTGGAACGACGACTTGAACGACGAGGAGATCGTCCGCCAGATTGCCGACTTTGAAGCTCACGGCGTCTACGGTTTCGTGATCCATCCGCGGATCGGTCTGCCACGCGATATCGGTTGGCTCTCGCCGCGGATGCTCCACGCCATGCACGTGGCCGTCGATGAGGCGGTCCGCCGCAAGATGTACGTGATTCTCTACGATGAAGGCATGTACCCGTCCGGTTCGTCGGCTGGGCAGGTCGTGGCACGGAATCCGAGCCACGCGGCGCGCGGACTGGCGAAGATCGATCTCGAGCCGGGCGAGAATCCCAGGCTGGAAGACGGTTGGAAGCTCGTGGTCACGCTCGATCGCCCCAACGGGCGGCGCATGGCGGTGGTCGAGCGGCCCACCGGCGGCGTGATTCGCGGCCTTCACTACCTGGGAGAAGAGACCGGCAAGATCGAGGAAGAGCTGCCCCCCGCCGGCGACATTCTCAATCCCGCGGCCGTGTCGAGCTTCATCGAGTTGGTCTACGATCGCTATGCCCAGGAGTTTGGCGAGCACTTCGGCAAGACGATCCTGGGCATCTTCACCGATGAACCATCGCCGACCGGCCGCGGCGGGCAGCGCGGCATCCAGGCCGGCAATGCGGCCCTGTTCGACCAGATCGGCGGCATCCTGGGTTACGACTTTAAACCGTTTCTTGCCGACCTTTGGTACGACGACGGCCCCGATGCGGCGCAACATCGCGCCGACTATCACCGCGCCATCGCGATCTGCCTGGAGGAAAACTACTATCGACGGCTCAGCCAGTGGTGCCGGCAGCACGGTGTTGCATTGACCGGCCATCCCGGCGGCTCGATGGACATCGGCGCCGAACGCTACTTCCAGATGCCCGGTCAGGATCTGGTGTGGCGGATGGTGGTGCCGGGTCCCAAGGCCCTGGAAGGGGCCGATTCGACCACCGCGAAGTGCGCCTCCAGCGCCATGGTCCATCTCGGCCGCCGCCGCAACGCCAACGAGTTGTACGGCGCCTATGGGCACGAGCTCACGTACGATGAAATGGAGTGGCTGGCCAGTTGGTGCCTTGTTCGCGGGCACAATCTGCTTTACCCCCACGCGTTCTACTATTCGATGCGAGGCCCCCGAAAAGACGAGCGTCCGCCCGACGTGGGGCCGAACGCCGCCTGGTGGGACCGTTACCAGCCCTATGCCGACTATTGCCGCCGCTTGAGTTGGCTCAACACGGATTCGCAGCACGTTTGCGAAGTGGCGATCCTTGCAGAGCCCGCCCGGCTACCCGACCTTTCGGCCAAGACCTGCTATCAGCACCAGCGCGACTTCAACTACTTGGAGATCCGGCACCTCGGCGAGGATGCGCAGGTCGAGCCCGACGGCGTGCATCTGGCAGGAATGTGTTATCGAGCCGTGATCCTCGACGGAGCGTTGCACGTGCCGGCCGGCGCCATGCCCGCCCTGCAGAAGCTGGCCGCAAATGAGCGGCTGATCCTTCTGGGCAGTTCGCCTTATGTGGCCCAATTGAAGGGTGCCCGGATCCTGGCGACCGCCGAGGAACTGCCCGCCGCGATCGACGCCCTTGTCAGGCCCGACCTGGGCTTGGCGCCGGCGTCCGAGAGTATTCGCTACCGCCACGTGGTCAAGGAAGGACGCCACTTCTACATCCTTTTCAATGAAGAGGAGTCGCCGGTTACGGCCAGGATCGACCTTTCGGTCCGCGGCAGCCGCCAATGGCTCGATCCGTTCACCGCCGCGGCAACACCTTCGCTCGCCGCGGAAACCGTCGTCTTCGAGCCCCACCAGTTGAAGGTGCTTACGGTAGCGACGTCCAGTCCCAGTGAATGAGTCTGTCATCCGGCGAGGATCGGCTCCCAGGTCGAGACGTCTGTTGAATATTCGTTGTGTTAACCAATGGCCATGTGAACACCCTCCGTTGTGTTCGGGCTTTTTTGCCAACGGCTTGTCGCTCGGTCGCTCAGAAAAGTCCGCTGAGCGGAAGTTGAACGCATGGCACACCCGATTGTGACTATGGAAGGAGCGTTACGTGAAAGGTGAAATAAAGACGCCGTCGAGGATCCTCTTGGTGTCGTACCCCAAGATCGTCTTCTTGTATCCAACGATTGTGGTATCGCTGGCAGCAGCGATCTACCTGAGTTTCGCCCGGCAGCCTCTGGATACCACCAACACCGCGGCGATTGTGATCGCGGTGATATTCCTCGGCGTGTGGGCCATGAACCTGGTTGTTTTGGCCGTCGACTTTCCCCGCACGAGTTCGCTGACCTTGGTTTTTCTCTTGGTCACGGTGGTCATGGGGATCGTGCTGTTGTCTGTGCTGAAGCCTGAGATTCTCCCGTACATTGCAGAAAAGCTCAGCGGATTCCACCCCTTGGCCAACGCAAGTTTCTATTGGACATTTTCAATCAGCCTGGGGTTGATCACGTTGGGAGCAATTGTTGTGGCCCGGTTCGACTACTGGGAAGCCCGGTCAAACGAACTTCTGCACCACCAGGGGCTTTGGGGCAATGTAGACCGTTTCCCCTCCCCCGGGGTGCGAGTTGACAAGGAGATCACCGATGTCTTTGAGTATCTCCTGCTGAAATCCGGACGGCTTATCCTCCACGTT
The DNA here is from genome assembly GCA_964429355.1 of uncultured Planctomycetaceae bacterium. Taxonomy (GTDB): domain Bacteria; phylum Planctomycetota; class Planctomycetia; order Pirellulales; family Thermoguttaceae; genus JAAYAY01. Next base: position 6,405 of record CAYSCH010000138.1, read on the forward strand.
AGCACCGAACGGCATGCCGTCGCCCTGGAAAACGTCCCCTTCATTACGCGGAAGGAAAAGGCCTTGACACAACTGTTAGGAACGCTCCAGGTTGCCGTCCGCTCGGACCATGCGGACACCACAGAATAGCGGAGGAGCGCGATCATGCGCTGTCGGCAGCCGAGCTTTCCAGTGGCATTCCAACGGGAACTCCCTGACACAGACTTCAGCAGCTCAAGACGCTGGGATGATACGCGTCCCAAAGTCCAACCCAAGTGGAGACAAATCATGGTCCGTGCACCTCTCCTTACGACGTTCCTCCTCGGAACTCTCGTCCTGGCCTCGGCGCAGGCCGAACCGGACGAGAAACCGGGCGCTCGCACGTGGGCGACCCGGGCGCTTCTCGGACAATCAGCTCCCATCCCACCACAGCCCGGGCTGGAGCTGCGACGGCAAGACTACGACACCTTGGGCCTCGGCAAGTCGTCGCGCCTCGGCCCGCTCCAGATCGGAACGAAACGATACCAGCATGGGATCGGGACCCACGCCGTCAGCGAAATCGTGGTGCGATTGCCCAAGCCGGGCCGCCAGTTCCAGGCGGAAGTGGGTGTCGACGCCGGTTGGCCCGGCAGCGTCGTCTTCGCCGTCGAAGTGGCGGGACAGACAGTGTTCCAGTCCGATGTCCGCCGCGTCGACTCACCGCCGCTCCCCGTCCGGATCGATCTCCAGGACGCCACGGAGTTCACCCTCCTCGTCCTCGACGGCGGGGACGACCCGAACTCCGACCACGCCAATTGGGGTGACGCCTCGGTCACGCTCAGCGACGCAACGCAGTGCTGGCTGGATGAGATGACTGCCAGCGGCGGCGGGCTGTCGGACGGTCTGCCCTTCTCGTTCCTCTACGGCGGAAAGTCCTCCGCTCAGTTCCTCGCTTCGTGGAACAAGTCGAATGCCGACGCTCCGCCAGCGCAGGGACGGCAGCGGCACACGATCAACTACTCCGACCCGGTTACCGGGCTGGAGGTCGCTTGCGAGGCGGTGCTGTTCGACGACTTCCCTGCCGTGGAATGGGTGCTGCGATTCTCGAACCGGGGCGACGCCGACACGCCGCTCCTCGAAGAGATCCGGCCGCTGGACATCGAGATTGCCGCGCCGGCCATCGGCAGCGACGCCCAGGCCACCGGCGTCGTCCTTCATCATTCCCTGGGAAGCACATGCCAGGCCACCGATTTCCTGCCGGTGGACGAACCGGTCGCCGCCAATGCGGACATCAACCTGGCGCCAAACGGCGGCAGGTCGTCGGACGGAGCCCTCCCGTTCTTCAATCTCCAGTGGCCGCAGGGAGGGATCGTGGGGGCCATCGGTTGGTCGGGGCAGTGGGCAATGCGGCTCCGCCGCGAAATACCCGGCAAGCTCCGGCTCCAAGCGGGACAGCAAACCGTCCACCTCACACTTCACCCCGGCGAAAGCATCCGCACACCGCGCATCCTGCTGTTGTTCTGGCAAGGCACCGATCCCCTCCGCGGGCACAACCTCTTTCGGCGGCTCCTCACGGCCCAATACCTGCCGAAACGCAATGGCGAACTGGCCATCGCTCCCACCACGTGGAATTCCTGGTTCAGCTTCCAGGAAGGCAACGGTGTGAACGAAGCCAACCAGCTCGATTGGATCCCGAAAACCGCCCAGACCGGCATGGAGTGCTATTGGCTCGACGCCGGCTGGTTCGAAGGGGGCTGGCCCCAGGGGGCGGGAAGTTGGGTCCCGGGGGCCAAGCAGTTCCCGCGCGGACTGAGGCCGCTGGCCGACGCCGCCCATCGCGAACGCATGAAGTTCGTCCTGTGGCTGGAGCCGGAGCGGGTCAACCCCGACAGCCGACTCGCCAAGGAGCATCCCGAATGGGTGTTGCACGCGGGTCCGGGGGACGGACTGCTCAACCTCGGCGAGCCCGCCGCACGGCAATGGCTGACCGATTATCTCTCGAAGTCGTTCCACGACTGGGGCGTCGACGTCTTTCGCAACGACTTCAACATCGACCCCCTGCGATTCTGGATGGCGGCCGACGCCCCTGACCGGCAGGGGATCGCAGAGATTCGCTACGTCGAAGGGTTTTACCAGTTCTGGGACGAGTTGGTCCAACGCCAACCGGACCTGACCATCGACAACTGCGCCAGCGGCGGCCGGCGAATCGACCTGGAAACCGTCAGCCGCAGCTACCCTCTCTGGCGGAGCGACACCCCGTGCGTCGGCTACAAGGCCTGGCCGGTGTGGGATCAGGTCCAGGTGGCCGGTCTCAGTCTCTACGTGCCGCAGCACACGGGCGGGGTGTGGGAGGTCGAGCCCTATGTCTTTCGCAGCGCGGCCACCATGGGCGCGTCCCTCTGCCCCGACCTTCGGGCCAAGGACTTTCCGCTGGAAGCCACCCGGCTTGCACTCGGCGAGATCAAAGAGCTCCGGCCGCTCTATCTCGGCGACTATTACCCGCTCTTCGAAATCAACACCAGCGAACAGGTCTGGTGCGGCTGGCAGTTCGACCGGCCCGAACTCGATCGCGGATTCACCATGTTGCTCCGCCGACCGCAGTGTCCCTACTCCAGCGCCGACGTGAGGCTCCGCGGCATCGATCCCCAGGCGCAATACGAGGTGGAGTTCCGCGAGACCTACGAAACGAAAACGAAACGGCTGATGACGGGCGGCGAACTGGCCCGACTGCGAGTCGAAATCGGCTCAGCCCCCGGCAGCGTCCTGGTCACGTACCGGAAGGTCGGCAAGCTCTGAAGGCGATGTTTCCGCAAAACCCACACAAACAGAAAATGAGTTGAGCCTCCCGTCTACACGTCCAGATTCCGCGCCTCCAGGGCATGCTTCTCAATGAACTCCCGCCGCGGCTCGACCTTGTCTCCCATCAGGATCCGGAACAGGTCGTCGGCCGCCGTGGCGTCTTCCATGGTGACTTGCAGGAGGGTTCGGTTTTCGGGGGCCAGCGTGGTGTCGCGGAGCTCTTCCGCGTTCATTTCACCGAGCCCTTTGAACCGGGTGATCTGCAGGCCTCTTTCACCGGCCGACCGGATCGCAGTCAGCAAGCCGCGAAGATCGTTCAGACCTGAGCTCGAATCGCCGCGGCGGAGAACGTAACGAGGCTCTTCGATGCCCGTGCGGTCTTGGGGAATCAAGCTATCGATCTCGAAGCCCATCTGGCGAAGTTCAGCCAACTGGTTGTTGATCGATCGCACTTCGTGGAATTCCACGATGCTCAGTTCCGTGGCCACCGGCACCTGGCCCTCGGCTTCTCCCGTCTGCGGCGCCGCGCCCCCTTCCGTCTTCACCTTCGCTTCGTTGCTGAGTTTCAGTTCTGTGCCGGCGGCTCTTTCGTTGCGCGAAAGGAACTCCTCCAGTTCCGGGCGGCTGGTGAACCAGTGTTCCTCGCGCCCCAGAAAAACGTGGAATACGGGCAAACGGCCGGTCACCGGATCCTGCCGCCTGGCATGGGAACGCAGGCTGATCCCGCGGCGCTCAAGAGCATAGAGCGATTCTTCCAGTGACGCCAGTGCCCGGCAGAGACGGTTCATCTCCTCTCCCTTGATGGTCCGCCCGTCCCCAGGCTCAAACTCGGCGTCGGCCAGTCCCATTTCCAGAAGCTGGCCTTTCATCTCCTCCTCGGTCTGGACGTAATACGTCTTGTTCTTTTGCCTCACCCGGAACAACGGCGGTTGGGCGACAAACACGTGTCCCTCTTTCACCAGGTCGTACATCTGCCGGTAGAAGAACGTCAGCAGGAGCGTGCGGATATGCGATCCGTCCACGTCGGCGTCGGTCATGATGATGATCTTGTTGTAGCGTCTCTTCGTGAGATCCATTTCGCCGCCAAACCCGGCCCCGACCGCCGAGATCATACTCTTGACCTCTTCGTTCTGCAGGACCTTATCCTCGCGAGACTTGAACGCGTTGATGATCTTGCCTCGCAAAGGCAGCAGGGCCTGGTACTCCCGCAGTCGGCCCCCCTCGGCACTCCCGCCGGCCGAATCGCCTTCCACCAGGTACAGCTCGCACCGTTCGACGTCGCGGCTGGTGCAGTCGCGCAATTTGCCGGGCATACCCCCCGAGGACAGTGCGCCCTTGCGTTCGCGCACCAGGAGCCGCGCCTTGCGGGCGCTTTCCCGCGCTTCGGCTGCCAGCAAACCCTTCTGGGCGATGACTTTCGCCGTCTTCGGGTTCTCTTCCAGGAATTTCCCGAACATCTCGCCGACCACCGAATTGACGATTCCCTCCACCTCGCCGTTGCCCAGCTTGGTCTTCGTCTGGCCCTCGAATTGCGGCTCCGGCACCCGCAGCGAGATCACCGCCGTCAGCCCCTCGCGAAAGTCGTCTCCCGCCGGTACGATCTGCTTGAAAAGATTCTCCTTCTTGCCGTAGTTGTTGAGCGTCCGGGTGATGGCCGCCCGGAAGCCCGAAACGTGGGTTCCCCCTTCGATCGTGCAGATATTGTTCACGTAAGAGTGGACATTCTCCGTATATTCGCTCGAGTATTGCATCGCGATTTCCACCCCGACGTCCTCGAACTGCCCCACGATGGAGATGATCTCCGGATGGGCCGGTTCGCTCGCCCGATTGAGGAACCGCACGAACTCCCGGATGCCGTCGTCGTACTTGAAGGTTTCCCCTTCGTCGGAGCGTTCGTCGTAGAAGACGATCTTGACCCCCTGATTCAGAAATGCCAGCTCCTGCAGCCGCTTGTGAAGGGTGGCGTAGGTGAACTTTGTCACGGGGAAGATCTGGGGGTCGGGCTTGAACGTGGTCTTCGTCCCCACTCGATCGCTGATGCCGATCCGCTGCACGTCCCCCGTGGGCACACCGCGCTCGTACTCCTGCTGGTAGACGTGCCCGCCCCGCCGCACTTCCACCTCGCACCACTCGGAGAGAAAGTTGACGACGGTCACGCCGACGCCGTGCAGACCGCCCGACGTCTGGTAGGCGCCCTTGGTGAATTTGCCGCCGAACTTGAGCACCGTCATCACCCCCTGGAGCGTGGAGAATCCAAGGTCTGGATGCTCTTCGACGGGAATGCCGCGGCCGTTGTCTTCCACCGTTACCGAGCCGTCGTTGTTGATCTTAACATTGATTTCGGTGGCGTGCCCCGCCATCGCCTCGTCGATCGAGTTGTCGACGACTTCGTAAACCAGGTGGTGCAGGCCGCGGATCGTTGTATCGCCGATGTACATGCTCGGACGCTCGCGCACGTGCTCCAGGTCGCTCAGATGCTCGAGTTGCTCGGCACCATAATCACCCTGCACCTTTCCATTCACCTTCTGGAATTGGGATACTTCGCTGGGAACATCGCTCTTCTTCAAGTCGTCAGACATTTCTCATTACTCGATAGGGTTTTCATCGAGGTCAAGGCTGAATCGCGCTCGTCGCACACGCCTTCGACCTGTCCAAACCAACCGGACCCGTCTCCAACGTATCTCGTGCCATCCAGCCTGCCTCGGGATCTACTCTTCCAGTCTCACTTGACCGGCCCCACCCGGAAACGAAGATCTTCGATCTTCTCGTCGGGCAGGAGTTCGGCCAGAGATTTCAGCAACTGGGATTTCTGAAACGATAACTCTTGAACCAGGGTGGAATTTGCCACTGTCACCTCCAGTTTTCCCCGGCGCACCGAGCCCGGGCGGGTGAATTGCGAAAACATCTCCCCCACGGCTTTGCGCCACGCAGCGTCGAAGGTTTCGGCGCTGCGAACCCGCGCAAAACCGCGCTTTGCCATCAACTGCGCCAGGATCTCTCGGATCGGTTCGGGGCCTTTCGCCATGCTTTTCTCGCAGAGTCGTTGGTTCGTCGGTCCGGGCACTCCGGCAGGCCGCAGTCTTCCGTGCCTGCGCGCCGGTCACTACCTTATTCCCGGAACAGCGGCATGATCACGTACGAATAGCTGTCGGCCGTATCGCATACCACGGCGCTTTGGGAATCCCGCACGTGAAGCGTGATCGTCCCGGCCGGGTCGAGCACCTGGAGAAAGTCGGCCACGTAACGGGGATCGAGTTTGACCGGCACTTTCGGGCCATCGTATGCGATGGGGAGCTCCACCTCCGCCTCGCCGTGCTCGGCCCCATGGCCGATCAGCACCAGTTTCCCTTCGCCGAAACTGAAGTCGATTCCCCGCCGTTCGTCGCTCGTTACGATCGCCGCCTGTCGAACGGCCGTCAGGAACGGTCCCACGTTCATCTCGATCTTCACCATGTCGCCGCGGTTGGGAAAAACGTCGCGCCACCGCGGATAGCGCCCTTCCACCAACCGCGAAAAAACGGTCGTCTGCCGGCTCCGCAGCACGACGCTGTTTTCCCGCACGGCGAGCTGAACATTCTCCTCGTTGTCGGCAGCCGCGCGTTCCATCAGCTTGACGGCCTTGCTCGGTATCACCGTGCTGTCGCTCGTCTTGTGACCGTTGACCGCCTCCGCAGGACCATCCTGCATTGCCAGCCGCCGTCCGTCCGTGCCCACCCCGATGACCCGGTCTCCCGTCAACTCGACCAGGATGCCGCCGAGGGCGTAGTGGCTGCTCTCGGTGTCCGTCGCAAACACGGTCCGGCGAATCAACTCGCGAAACAGCCGGGCCGAGATCTCGTGATAGGCCCGCTCCGAAAACGGCGGAACCGGTGGAAACTCGTCGGGATTCTGCGTGGGCAGTTGAAATTCGCTCCGCTCTCCAAAGATCAACGTTTTGCTGCCGTCGCTCTCGATCGTGAGCTTCGCATCCGACGATTCCCGCAAGATTCCCCCCACGCGTTTGATCGGCAGGACGACACTTCCCCCCGCTTCCACCACGATTCCCGCCACGTCGATGCGAATCCCGATCTCCAGGTCCGTGGCCATGACTGTCGTGGCGGCCGGCGTGGCTTCCAGCTTGATGTTCTCCAGGATCGGTTTGGGGGTACGGGCAGAAGCCACACCCGCGGCAATTTGGAAAGCGTGGAAAAGCTTTTCGCGTTCACAGACAACTTTCATGTTCTCATCAATCCTTCCGAGGGCCCGGACTGTCTTTGGGATCGATTCCGTGGCGTCCTCCACGGACCATACGATCGACTGTCAACATGCCGGAGCGTTCCCTACTCTTCTTTAGTTTTTAATACTCAGCAGCAGTAAGAAAGCGAGCCACTTTTCTGTTGATCGACTCCTCGTCCAGAACAAATCCCTCGTGAAATACAGGTGTTTTCGTCCACGATCGCCGGCTATCCAAGTGAGGAAAACCTGTCGGCCGAACGTCGATCCGCTGTCGATCGCCTGTCGCCTGTCGATCGTTTTTTCCAGGGCGATCAAGCCGCTGTCGACAACAGCCGTTCTCTTTCCAGCAATCGACACTCCATCGACAGGTTTTCCCGAAAGTCTATCCGCGCAGGAGAACTCTCGCCTCCAGTTCCGCAACCGTGTCGCGAAGGATGTCTTCTGCCTGCAAACGCTCTTCGACTCGCTGGCAGCCGTGGGCAACAGTGGCATGGTCGCGGTTGCCGAAATAGACTCCAATTCGATCCAGGCTGGCCTCGGTCAGGTTTCTGGCCATGTACATGGCAACGTTTCGCACCGCCACAATCGCCCGGCGACGTGAAGGTCCCCGCATCTCGGCCACCGATATGCCGAAATGCTTTGCCGTGGCCTTCGCAATCTGCGACATGCTCGGGCGCCTCGTGTCGCAACGTTCGGCCACCAGGCGTTTTGCCGCCGCCAGCGTGATCGGAGTGGCCTCCAGCCGCGACTGCCCTTCCAACTGAACCAGTGTCCCCACCAGTTCAGGAACCGGCAGCGTCAGGCCCTCGGCAAGCGCCTCCAAAACACGGTCGTCGACCTCCAGGCCCCGCAACCGGGCCACCCGGTCCAGAATCGCCAAACGTGTTTCCACGCTCGGCAGTGCCAGGTGGATGGCCAGGCCGGATGTGAGGCGAGCCTGCAAACCCTCCCCCAGGCCGCTCATCCGCGCCGGAGCCGATCGTGAAGTCACGATGATCCACGCCTCCCTGGCAACCAAGCGATCCAGCAACACGGCAAACGCCTGCTGCGCAGACGGTCGGCCACTCAATTCATCCAGATCCTCCAGCACCAGGAGCTGCGCCCGCGCGTAAGGCCCATGGAACTCCTCTTCCGTCTTCGTCTCCACCGCTTCGCGATACTCGCGCACAAAGTCGCTTGCCGTCGCCAGCAGCCCGGGACATCGGGGGTGAAGACCCTTCCACGCACGAAACAATCCGCCCGACAGATGCGTCTTGCCCGAGCCCGACGGGCCGTAAAGAACCAGCGGACTGTACGCGCCCGGCGGTTCTTGCAGCACCGCCCGCACGGCAACGTCAACCAAATGGTTCTCAGGGCCGGCTACGAACTGCGGCAGCGCAAACGAACCTGCCGAGGAGAATGAAGGGCATACACCATTCTCCAGAGGGGTTCCGACCAAGGGAATTTCAATGACTCCGCTCGTCACCGGATGCAGTACCCTGAAAATCCAATAACAGGCACGCCAACGGACCATCAGTCCAAGCCCGTATTTTAGCGGATCAGGTGTCCGTAGACGAGCCAAGAATGCCAGTTTTTCAGGCGTATTTTGAAAGAGGTAAGTCGTTCCTTCAAGAATACTTACGTTCCCACACCCAAACCCGCTTTCCGCCCCCCTCGCCAACCCGTTCACGGCCGATCCGAAGAGCGGTGTTCCACGTCGATCACATCCTCGCTGTTCGCGCCGCTGTGCGGACTGGCAGTGAAGCCCGAGACCACGATCCGATGCTTGAACCGTGCAACCACCACCCGCTTGATGACCGCTCGAAGTGGGGGAATAAGCAGGCAGAAAGCCAAGACATCCGTCAGCACTCCGGGCGTGAGCAACATCACGCCGGCAACCAGGATCATCAGCCCGTCGATCATCGAATCTGCCGGCATGCGGCCCTGGGACAACTCCTCCCGGATCCGGCTAAGACACCGCGTTCCCTGGCTCCGGGCGAGCCATGCGCCGGTCACACCACTGGCCAGCAGGAGCCCGATCGTGAACAGCAAGCTGGTGTGGCGGGCAACGACCACCAGCACCGTCAGCTCGGCCATTGGCAGAAGAATGAACAGCAGAAGCAGACGGCCCAACACAAGGGGTTCCCATCGGTGGCAAGGTTGAACTTCGAGGTTCAACAGGGAAGCGTAGCTGAAGCTGCAATGCCCCGTAGCTGAAGCCGCCAGACTTTGGCCAGTCGCGAGACTTCGGATTCAGAGCGTCCCATTCACCTTTACACGTTCGCAAGTGCGGACGCCAGACCCCCTGCGGGATTGGTCCCCTGCCGGGGCGCCACCGTTTCGGCCAGCAACCGTCCAGCCGCTACCGCATGGAACCCTGCTTCTCCGACGCCAACCGCAGGTACTTCTCAGCTTTTTCGGTCTGCCCGAGTTGTCGATGCATGGTTGCCAGATTGCCGTAAGGAACTTCCAGGACCGATTTTTGCACAAATTGACCTTCGACGGCCGCCTCGATCAACTTCACGCCCGTTTCGGTCAATTCCAGGCCGCGATCCCGGTTCCCGACCTCCCAGTAGGAGACTCCCATGCTCACGAGACTCTCCCCCAGCCGGGCCACCTCGTGGGGAGCCACGTCGTCTGTCGCCTGCTGAAACAGGGGCAGGGCCTTGTCGAACCAGCCCACGGCATCCTCGTGATTCGATTTGCTGACGGCATAGATCGTTCCCAAACGGAAATAGAGCCGCGCCAACAGGTGGGCGTCTGCCGACGGCAGTTGCCTGTCCTTGCTCTGCTCGAGGAGTCCGATGGCCGTTTGACCGGTTTTCAGAGCCAGTTCCTGTTCATCGCGCATCTGGTAAATCTGTACCGCGTCGTAGAGCGCCAGTCCCAGGTCCCAGGCAATCCCGTCTTTCTGATTCTGATCGTCTGCCGACTCGATCATCTTCTGACCCGCCGCCACGGCGTTCTCGGCCCAGGCGGTGGGATCGATTTCGCCCCGGGCGCCCACGCACGAGGCGAGTGCCCGTGTGGCGACGCGGAATCGCAGGGCGGGTCCGGCGCTCTCCGCTTCGATCATCCCTTCGGCAAATGCCGATGCGCGGCCCAGCCAGGTATCGACTGCCACCTTCTTGTTTTCCCAGTCGCCCCACGCAATGTCGTGTGCGGCCCCTAGATGGGCGTCGACGATCACTTCCATCGCGGCCAGACGCACCGCCGGATGCGGGCTGGCCACCAGGGCATCGGCCTCCGAAATGGCCGCCATGTGACTCTTCAAAGCTTTACTGTAGTCGGGATCCGGGTCGGAACTGATCAGGTCGCCAAGGAGACACAAGGCACGAGCCTTGATGTGGGGCCGATTCTCGGCGTTGGCAACCGCAGCTTCCACTTCCCGCACCGCCTCCGTGAATTTCCCCGATTGCCCGAGAATCTGACCTCGCGTCACCAGAAACTGCGGATTGGCCGGTTCCAGCCGAATCGCTTGTCCGCTGCTTGCCAGGGCCGCTTCCGTATCGCCCAGCGACGCGGCCACCCGCGCCTGCAGCCAGTGGGCCCGGGCCAGGTCCGGCTGAAGGTCGATTGCCGTCTTCAAGTCGGCGGCGCATTGGGTGAGGTGAGTGTCGAGATAGGTCTCCGCCCGGAGCACAAATGCCTCGGCCCCGACCGGCTCCAGGATGATGTCGACCACTCGCATGGTCGCCTTGCTCGGCTCGCCGGCCGGCTCGAATGCAAACAGCACACCGCGTTCAGGATACGATTGCCCCAGGATCTCCCCCATCTCGTTGGAGACCAGAACCGGCTTGATCTGCGCCAGTTTCAACTGCTCCGCCAGCGACTTCGCCGGAACCGGTTGCTGAAGACGAATGATGATCGAACTGACCATATCTTCGGCCACCGTGACTTCGATGCGATCGAACGGGTCGATCGTATAGAGATAGACGGGCTGGCCGTCTTGCGAAGCCATTTGCTTCGGACTCCCCCACGATTCCTGCAACTTGGCCAGCGTGGTCTCGCCCGGTGTCACTCCCTTGAAGCTTGCCGTCTGGATGTCGACTTTGCCCTCCGCCACCGCGTCGGGCACAGCCTCCAGTTTCTGCGGCGCAGCGGCTGCCGCCTTGTCCGGCGCAGCCTTCTGTTCAACAATCTGGAGGGTCGGATTCGGGTTCGGTTCAGTTCCCGTCGCCGTCTTCGATTCCACAACCGCCGGCTTGGTCGCCTTCGCCTGCAAAGCCGCCGGAATCGGTGTCTGATCCATCGGCACAACCTGCGGAGCCGGTTCTGCCAGCGTCGGCTCAGCCGATTCAGGGTTGGCCGGCGCGGGGCCTGTCGATTCCGCCGCGGGCGGACTGCCTGGCTCGGCCTGTGTGGGCGCCACCGCTTCCTTGGGCCGAGATGTCTCCGTATCGATCGTTCGGATCGTGGTGATCGACGACGTTCCGTCAGACGCCGTGCCCTGATCGTCGGCCAGTCCGGCGGCCGGAATCGCAAGCAGAGTTACCGCCGCTGCGACGACCAACCAAGGTCCTATTCCAAAACCACGAAGGAAGTTTCCCACGAGCGGACAGGAACTCGGGTGGCAAAGGGCTTGGAATCGGCTCCCAGAAAAAGCAAACCGGGTAAACATCGCGTGTTCCCTCCTGAAACGACGCTCGAGTCTTTCCAGAAAAATCGTTCGGCAAACGTCCCCCGTGCAAGAATAGCAACCGAGGAGGCCGATGCGCGTCTCGCCCATCCTTGGGCGGCGTAGTTTAGTCCCACTCGGTCAAGCAAGTCCATACGATTTCCGCGACTTTCTTGCCTGGCACCCCAAGTTTCTCCAGGAATACCCACGTCTCCTCCCCATTTCTAGCGAGACTTGCCCCCGCTAGCACCGCCAGCACTTGCGTCCCCGATAGCCGCGTGGGCTTGCCCCGCGCTTGGCAACCCCGCCACCGACACGCGACTCTTATCCCATCCTTCGCATCCCCTCCGCCGCCCTCCTGAGGTCCCCCTCCGCGATCGCCTCAGCAGCCGCTTGGATCACCGTCACCTGCTCCTCGATAAAGGGCACTGCCTGACCCGGCAGCGGCGGGCGAGGCACCAGCCGGTCGGCGATCGCCGCGCTCAGCTTATCAATACCCTCCCCTGTCAGGGCGCTGACCCGTCGCCCGTCACTTGGCCCCTCCAGAGGTGCTCCACCCAGATCCAACTTGTTGAAAACTACCAGTGCCCCGGGAAACCGGCGGCACAGTCCGGCGTCTGCCTCAGACCAGGGCTCCGCAGCATCGAAGACCAGCATCACCAGCGACGCTGTCTCCAGCCGGCGCTCTGCCAGCCCGATCCCCTGTTGTTCGATTGTTTGCTCCGCCTCTCGAAGTCCCGCGGTATCGCACAGTTCAACCGACCAGCCGTCCAACGCTGTCCGGGCCGTTACCACATCCCGGGTCGTACCCGGAGTGGCGTGAACAATCGACCGGCGATATCCGACCAGGGCGTTGATCAAGCTGCTCTTCCCCACATTCGGCCGGCCCGCCAGTACCACTCGCCACGGCCGTGCCAGATGGCAGCCGCACGGCGCCACCGCCAACAAACGCTGGATCTCCTCCTCCGCAGTTCGCCGCTGGCCTCGCTCCAGATGAGCGACAATCTCGCCCAGCGCCCGGTCGAGCGCTCCATGAAATTGGTCCAGCAGGATCGCAGCCCCTCGCAGTGTGCTGGCCTGGCCGAGCGCCCTGTGGGCCGCCGCAACAATGCGGCTCTTATGAGTCATTTCGAGCCAGCTATCCGGTGAAATCCGCTCGCCGCCCCCAGCGGTCAGCACGCCCATAAGCCGTTCCACGACGGCCGGCCCGCCGTGGCAATGGATGTCGACCATCTCGTCACTGGCCCGACGAACGATCACCTCGTCATACACGCCCTCCCCCAGTCGAAAACGGCCGAAAGCCAGCCGGTCGCTGGCCAGGCTTGCCACCGGACGCTGCGACGCAGCCCGAAAAAAACGGTCCACCCGCTCACACGCCCCCGGTCCCTCCACGCGCACCGTCGCCACCGCTCCACGACCCGGAGGTGTCAGCAGCACGACATGAAAGGGCGTGGTAGTGTTCATTAGCAACCCGACGCGTAAGCGAGGCCCGCAGGAGAACCCGACCCGTAAGCGAGGCCCTCATCTGCAGCACAAGTCCTGAAGTTGCGCGTTTCGCACGACCGACATTCTCTCTCCGCCGATCGGAAGGGGCACCGACCTCTCAGCCCAGGTTAGCGCCGGCAATGCCCTGGGTACGCATGGATGGCGGTAGGCACGACGGGCGGCGATCCTGTATGATTCTTGCAGAGAAAGCTTCTCCCTTCCAGGTACCTTGATCCGTGTTGCCACCCAATTCTACACCGCTGATGGCCGTCGACGTGGGCAACAACCGCGTGAAGATCGGCTCATTCTCGGCCCTTTCCGATTCAGGACTGCCGCAGCCGGAGAGAGTCTGGGCCCTGCCGGGCGACGCCCCGTCCCTGGACCCGGTGGTGGCCGACTGTGCCCGGTCCGACCAGCCCCTGGCCTGGTGGATCGGCAGCGTCAATCGGCCCACGACATCCCGGCTGCTCGATTGGCTGGGCAAGCATCGCCCCGACGACCGGATCACGCTCCTCGCCTCGGGCGACCTCCCCTTGAAGGTCGAGGTCCCCCGGCCCGATATGGTCGGGATCGATCGCCTGCTGGCGGCCGTGGCGGCCAACCGCCTTCGCCGCCCCGATCGGCCGGCGGTGATCGTCGACCTGGGAACGGCCATCACGGTCGACCTGGTTTTGCCGGATGGGGCCTTTCAAGGGGGCGCGATCCTCCCCGGCACCGAGATGTCCGCACGGGCGCTGCACGACTACACCGACCTGTTGCCGCGGATCGAGATGGCCGAACTCGTCGATCCCCCCGAACCCCTGGGAAAAGCCACCGAGCCGGCAATGCGTTCCGGCCTTTACTGGGGCACCGTCGGTGCGGTCCGCGAGCTCACCTCCCGCATGCTCCCGCCCGAATCGGTCGAGCCGGAACTGTTCATCACCGGCGGGGCGGGCCCGATGGTAGCCAGACTTCTCAGCCCAACCGCCCAGCATATCCCCCATCTGACCCTGGCCGGCATCGCGCTGGCTGTCCAGGAAGGCAAGGCAGGGTGATCCGTTGTGGCAATACTACGCGGATGGCCCGCCTAGGTCGTTCGGCTCGTCCACGCTCGGGCCCCTGGGTTCACACGACACGTCGCTCTCCGCTCGGTCGGCAACAACACACGTGCCGATGTGGAGATGTGTATTGTTCATCAGGTGGCCAAAGAGGGTTTCGTCGATCCGCGTCCACGCCGACCATAACGAGTCACCCCGACCCCATCCGGCTCGTCCGGATGGTGAGAAGGATTGACAGCTAACACGCCGCCTCCAAACTGCTTTGCTTGTCTGCCCGGCCGCGTTGCGGCGGGGCAGACAAGCAAAGAGACCCCACAATCCACTCTTAGCCGTCAATCGTGGCTTCCATTGGGCAAGCCCAATGGCGGCCTCTTTGCACTAAGAGGCCCTCTCTTGGAGTGCGGGAACTTGTTACCGCTTTTCTTCAACACTGACAATCCATCTCCAG
>CAYSCH010000139.1:0-20894 GCA_964429355.1 uncultured Planctomycetaceae bacterium
CGTAATTCCAGGCCGACAATCACGCAAGAAAACCAGTAATTAAGCGGAACGTTGACAAGAAAAGAGGGCCATCGGCGAAGTAATCGTTGAGCCGCTGCTCAAGGCGGGATAGAATGACTCCGAACTGGTGGACCGAGTCCTGCTTGGTGGGAGGCACCGTGCATGTTGCGTTTCATCCTGCCCCTGTTCGTGCTTATGATCGGCTGCCAGCGTCCGGTGGCGACGGTGTTGACCTATGCCACGGCTCCGGTTCCGGCTGTGACCGATGGAGGGGCATCAACCGGAAAGATCACGCCGGGCGAGTTGGGGCGAGCGGTCGCCGTGCTGCAGCAAAAGCTTCGCGATCGCAATCTCCCTTGCCACATCGCGTGGGACGCTTCGAATCAAGTGATCATTGAAGTCTTCGACAAGAACCCAGCCCTGGCGCAGGAGATCGACCACTTTGTCTGCATGACTGGGACCTTCGAACTTCGCATTGCCGCCAATTCCGTCGACCACGGCAAACTGATCGATAGGGCGAAGGAGACCGAAGACCGCGTAGTCCGCGACGAGCAGGGCAACCTTCTCGGATGGTGGGTTCCGGTCGATGAGGACAAGAGGAGCGATCTATTGGCACAGCCTGACGTCGTGACTCGTGAGGTCAAAGGTAGTGGCAGCCCGGTCGTAGAGTTCCTTATCGTCAACGATCTTTACGGCGTCGACGGGAGCCGGCTCATCAGCGCCGCGCCGGGCGTGGATCAGACAGGACGGCCGAAAGTCACTTTTGCGCTCTCGAAGACTGGTGGGCTACTGCTGGGCGGGCTGACGATGGAGAACCTTCCGGACACGAAGTCGGGGCGGGCCCGCAGATTGGCGATCGTTGTCAACGGCCGCGTCCTCTCAGCTCCGTACATCCTAACTACCATCCGAGATGGTGCGGAGATCACCGGCGATTTCACTTTGGAGGAAGTGCAAGAACTTGCCAACGTGGTGAACGCATCAACATTGCCCGTTCGCTTCACCCGCGTGAGCATCAGGCATGTTGGCAATCAATAGGATTGTCGCCCTATTAACGAGCAGTCAGCAGTTTCTTCGACACCTCCAGCACGACGTCGGCGGGAACGGCATAGGTGGTGACGCGGAGGGCACGGGCGATGGTGATTCCGACGATCTTGCCGTCGCTGGTGGCGACGAAGGGGCCCTGGTGGTCGAAGGGGAGGGCTTCACCCTTGGGGTGCAATTGGATGAGATCGCCTGCCACGGCAGGCATGACCGCGGCCAGGAAGGCGAGGGAAAGCAGAATCGGGAGGGGATGTTGTCGGCGACGAGGCATGGTCATATCCGCGCATCGGGGATTCGAGTGATTCGGCGGATGAGCCTGCGGGTGCCGCGTTGCGGGGTGATCGTGCGCACCCGGCCGGGGAGTTTCAGGCGAGGCATGAGCCGGGCAACGAGGAGGGCATTGCGATCTGTCGACCAACCCCAGGAGCTGCCTGTGGGGCACAAGCAGAGGATGTACAGCCGTTGGCGAGGGAAGTGCTCGAGCTCCTTGCGGACGAGGTGAGCGGTCGCCACGCCTGGCTCTTGGGCCAGTATCTCCTGGAGGTTTGCCAGATCGTGGGCGGAAAGGTCGTGGGGGAGGAACCGATCGGAGGGTGAGAGGCGGGACCGTTCGCGTTCGGCACCGGCGCATGCGGCCTCGAAGCGGCTGAGTTGGCGGTGGACCTCCTGGAGCGGTTCGGCCAGGCCGGCCAGGCGGTAATGCTGGGCCAAGGCGGCGCAAGCGGATGGGATCAGGGGATCGTCCTGCGAGTCGATGATCTGCTGGAGCAGGCGGACGGCTTCGTCGGAATCGTTTTCGAGCAACCGCTGACCGAGCATGAGCCGGGCAGGCGAGTGGTCGGGGCGGAGGGCGAGCATCTGCCGGAGGAGCGGTTCGGCTGCCTTGGGGCCGTCGAGTTCCAGGACTTCGGTAGCATTCTGCCAGAGGAGTTCCGGGGACGCGTTGCCGCCGGTTGCTGCCAACTCTCGCGACTGGATCGCACGTTGCAGCGAAGCTGCCCGTCCGTGGCGGTGACGCCACAACGGCCGGATTTCGCGCTGCCATACGGCGTCGACGTCCTGGCGAATGCCACCGAGAGAGTTGCCGAAGAGAGACACGGCCGCCGAGAGCCGGGCGGCGGCGGGGAATTCGTCGGCCGACAACGAGACGGGCGCGGATCCGATGGCTCGGATTCGGTCGGCGAAGGAGGGGTGCGTTTCGAGATGGTCGGTGAGCCGGGAGGCCGTTTGTGCCATCCAGCGTCGGGCGTCGACGGGGTCGGGCATGGCCGGCAAGGCAGCGATGATCCTGGAGACGGCATCGCCGGGGGGCTGCGGATCGGTCTTCGCTCGTTGCCAGAGATCGCGCCAGAGTTCCTCTTCGACGCGACGGCCCTGACATTCAATCCGCCAAAGGGCGGAAGCCATCTCGCCGGGACTTGTCCACTGGACCGCCAGGCGGTCGGCAGTGTACTCGTCGATCCGCGACAGCACCAGCGCATGGGCATTGAACCGCGGCCAGTACCAGTCGAGGAACTTTGCCAGGGACTTCTGGATAATCCGCCCGGTGCTGGACGAAGCTGGCTGGCGGAGCCGTTCGAACACACGCTCCCACGTCCGGCGCAACCGGTAGACCCAACTGGTGAAACGGGCATGGCGGCGAGAGAGGTGGGCGACCTCATGGGCCAGGATGGACTCGAACTCCCTTGGCGAGACGGTCTCCAGGAGTGGAAGACCAAGGATCAAGTAGTGCCGCGGCCAGCCGAAGACGCCCAGACGGGGAATTTCCTGAACCCCGGCATTGAACTCGGGCGTGATCAGGACCCGGCTGATTCGTCCGGAGCGAAGGGCAGTTCGCAACCTGGCAAGCGTGTCGAACAATTCGGGCGATTCCCTGGCAAGGAGCCGCCGTCCGGGCGGCGGCTTGAGTCCGACCCAGAAGAGTTCGGCCGCCTGAATCGCACCCAAGGTGAGCAGGAGGCTGCCGATCAACAGCAGGATGATTCCCAGTGCCGTGTTGACGGCCACGGCGCCGAAGAAGAATGCCAGGGCGATCAGCAGCACGAGGACGGACCAGAAGAGAAAAGCCACGTAGCCGACGGCGATCCACAGGGCGGTTGCCATCCGCAGGGCATGGGGCCGATTGAAGAAACGGGTCTCGATGCGGTCGACCATTGCGTCGACCTGCTCGCGAGTGAGGTTCGCCACATCTCTTCTCCTACTGTTCCCGCTCGATCGCCTGTCGAACCAACTGGTAAGGAGGCATATGGCTTACGTTCAAGTGCCGGGCTTGTTCCGTCAGAGACTTCTTCTGATCCGGCAGTTGCAGACTCAAGGAGGCCAGCAAGAGGGCCTTGACGCCCGGATACAGGACGATGCTGTCGAGCTGATCCCGGGTGGGAGCCGCCGAGCTGCGGAGCATGGCGGCGACACGCTGCATTTCACTGGTCTGTTCATCGAATCGAGCGCAGGCTTTCTCGCACCAGACGACCGCTTGACCTTCGTTTCCCTGCAGGCGGAAGGCGATACTGACGGCCAGTGCATTCCACGGTTCCGCCAGGGCTTTCTCCAGGGTCGGATCTTTTTCCACATCCTCGGGCCGGCCAATCGCCGTAAGACCGTGGAGCCGTGTTTCGGCCGAGAGCGCTCGTTCTGCGAGAACCGTGGGGCCCTCCAGAGCCTTGAGATCTCCCAGAATGTACGACACCACCTGACCATACCAACCTACCCAGTCCGCCGATCGAACGTCGGCGGGCAGGGCCTCTCTCCACTCGTCAAACGATTTCTTCGCCGCTTCCATTTCGTCCTGCGAAACGAGCAGGTCGCAAAGATACACCATCGCTTCGGCACGTTCTTGAAGATCCGTGGCTGCCACGTGGCTCCTGTAGTCCTGTTCCAGAGTCGACGTGTCACCAAGGGCCAGCCCGCTCAAGTGCCTGAGCGACCGCACACTGGAATCCCGGAGCCCGAGGTCGAACGCTTTCTGCGAGAGCGTTCGACATTCCGCCCAGTCGCCATGAGAAGCCGCATTGTAGGCCCGAGCCATCCACGGCCAGGCAAGACCGGGATCGCTCTCGATGGATTTTCGGAAATAGTCTTCCGCCTGGCGACAATCCGAGGCGACGCGACCTCTCAGATACAGCAGCCCGGCGTCCTTGGGGGTCTCGTTCAGATGTGCGTCGTAGTCATTGGCCAAACGCGTTTCACGAGCGGCATTTCGATCCAAGTCGAGATAGGTGCGATGCCACGGTATCGAGACCGGAGGTATCCAGAGTCCGCGTGCCAGGAAATCTTCGGCGCGCTGGATCTGCTGAGAACTCCGGCAGAAAGAAACATAACTCTCCAGCAACTCGCCGTCGCGAGGATTGCTGCGCAGACGATTCTCGGCGAAACGCAAGGCTGCCTCCATATCGGCCATTTGCGTGGCAACCTGCAGCAGAAGGCTCGGCGACTCCTGAACGCGGCCCAGGTGCGTTTTTGTTACGACGGCGTTTTTGCCTTCGACGCTGAGCGTGCTCGGCGGATCCTCGAACGGATAGTCAACGTGCGGCGCATAATAGCAGCGTTCGCCGATCACAAGGCGGACCTCGGGGGGCGACGGGGCGACCGCGTAATGGATCTTCTGATAGGTGAATGCCGATGCGCCGCCAAGGCACAGCACCCAGACCGGGGATTTTGTCCAGCGTTCGAAATAGCCCGTTCGCATTTCGAAATCGAATTCCTCCTCAACCGCTCCGGTGACCTTGGCGCGATGGTGTCCTTCGGGCAGATCGAGCTTGCTCATGGATGCGACCTCCACGGGCCGGCCGCCGTCGAGCGAGAGCTGAAGCGGGGGCCCGCAATCGTTCAGAGCAAAGACGGTTCGGTGCCGGCGATGATGTTCGTTGACCAAGCCCATCCCCACGACGGCCAGCAGGACCACCACCGCGGCGATGGCCCACCGGCGCTGCCCGGCCGAGTACTTTCCGCTCTTGGCGCTGAACAGACCGGTCAGGGAAAAGGCCCGTTTGGGGAGCATGGACTGCCACTCTCCCAAGGTCTTTTCGGAGGTTTTCACGAACTTGCGGAAGTCGTGAATCTGCCCGGCGTCCGGGATCTCGTCAAGTAGATGCCGGCAGATCGCGAGGACCTCTTCGTGGCGGCCCGCCCGTTGATAGGCGTGGGCCAGGGATTCCAGCGGGCCCAGGTTGTACATCTGGCCGGCGCCGGGTTCCTCGAGGAAACCGAGCAATTCCCGGGCCTGGTCAAGTTCACCGGTCACCATCCGGATGATTGCCACGCCCACGCGGGCGTCGGGCAAGTCGGGTCGCAATTGGAGGGCTTTTTCAAACAGGCTGGTGGCTTCGTCAAACAGGCCCAGTTGCCTCAACTGCGCCGCCAGGCCGGCGCAAAGCAGGGCACTTTCGGGAAACTCCTCGAGGGCCTGGGCACGAAATTCGGCAGCTTCTTGCTGCATGCGGAAGCCGAGGAAGCTGGCATGAACTTCCAAGGCCGCCTCGGGGGAGGGATTCTCTCGATAGGCGTGCATCGCGCCGGACACACCCAATTGCCTCGAGGTTTCCCACTTTTGTGCGTTGGCGGCAAAGTGCCGCGAGCAATGGGGACACTGATCGATGATCCGGCGGCGTCCGAGCGGAATCACAGGAATGAACACAAAAACAACCCAGAGCCGGGTATCGTAAGACTCCAGGTTCGTCTGCGCACCACAGGATTGGCAAACACCGACTCGGGTCTGGCGGTTCCGTTTCCCGTAGTAGTGCGTTCCGATTCCGTTGACGGTCATTGGCATCGTGGGCTTCTCCCGGCGTTACTCCCATGCGGACGGTCGATCTGGTTCGGCGCAAGGACCAGTGTACCGTAGATCGTGGGCAATGCCCACACGGCTCTCGATTCAGCAATCTTGACCCGAGTGAATGCCCGGCAGGGGGCAAGCCCTCGCGCAGTATGCATGGTCGAGCGGCGGTGAAGGAAGCGCAGGGCAAGGCAGGAGAAGAACCGCGAGAAACCCGATCCGTGCCGTCTGGCGGCACTCCTTTTCTGACGTCGACCGGCCAAACTCGTGCATGCCTGGCGAAAGAGCTTCTTTCAGCCCTGGCGTCGCGTCAAGTTCACCGCCAAAATCTGTTTCTCGGCAGTGGTTTGGGCATGTGGCACGTTGAAAACAGAGTTCCAGGTCTGCTACGATTCGTTCTGCTGGAGGTGTGACCGAATTGCCGGCAGAGACCCGAGGCCGGGTCAGGCTTCGATTGGGCGTTGTCGCTGCGGAGTCGTCCATGGAACGACACCGCGTGTTGTTTTCATCTTTGCGAGAATTGGGAGACCGGTATGAGAAACGCAGTCTGGATCATGTCTGGCGCGCTGTTCCTGTCGTTGTTCGTTGGATTGACCCGGTCGCCGATCGCGGAGTGCAAGGCCGGCGAGG
Organism: uncultured Planctomycetaceae bacterium; assembly: GCA_964429355.1. Classification (GTDB taxonomy): domain Bacteria; phylum Planctomycetota; class Planctomycetia; order Pirellulales; family Thermoguttaceae; genus JAAYAY01. Next base: position 6,443 of record CAYSCH010000139.1, read on the forward strand.
AGGCAACGGCTGCCGACGGTCGGGCCGACGCCGCGCAATTCGTCGAACTCTTCAACGGCCGCGATCTGGCGGGCTGGGTGAATGTCAACACGGATCCAGATACCTGGTCGGTCAAGGACGGCCTGCTGGTGTGCAGCGGCAAGCCCATTGGCGTGATGCGGTCGGAGAAACAGTATGAAAACTTCGTCTTGCACATCGAGTGGCGTCACATGCAGGCCGGCGGCAACTCAGGGGTATTCGTGTGGAGCGAGGGATTCGTGCCTCCGGGAAGTAATCTTCCCAAGGGAATGGAGGTGCAGATGCTGGAACTGGAATGGGTCAACCTGAACCGGGTCAAAGACGGCGGGCCTCAGCACATCGGCTACATTTCCGGCGAACTGTTTGGCGCAGGCGGCCTCACTGCCACCCCCGACAACCCTCGCGGCAACCGGAGCATGTCGTGGGAGTTGCGATGCCAGGGAAAGGGCCAGTGGAATGTCTATGACGTCGTCTGCGTCGACGGCACGGTAAAACTGGCGATCAACGGCAAGTTCGTCAATTCCATCCGCGATTCCTCGGTGCGCAAGGGCTATCTCTGCCTGGAATCGGAAGGCGCGGAAATCCACTTCCGCAACATCCGGATCCTGGAATTGCCCCCCGGTATCACCACGGCAGAACAGACCGCGAAGTTGATCGAATAGGTGCGGTTACGGTTGCGGCAATTGTTCCTGCACGAATGTCACGGCTTTTCCGGTGACCCCGGGGACGGGCGCCCGCCAAACCGTGATTGGCCCCCTCGATGACGACCAGCTCGGCCTTGACGCCGGCGCTCTTGAGCCGCTCGTGAAGACTACGGGCGCGCTCGATCGGCGCCGTCGTATCGGCGTGGCCGTGGACCTGTATGACCGGCGGATCGATTTCACCACGCAAGGCCATTACTCCTCCTGCTGGTCGCAGGGACTTGAGGCATGGAGCCGATCGCAAGAAAGGCCTTCTCTCCGCAAACTGGTGGTAGCATACGGAGGCGCGCGCGAAATGGCATGATTGTACGGTTTTGCCGGGAGTTTCGGTTATTCTGGTTGTAAGCAGAAGAACAAGTCAGCCGCAATGACCAGCAACCACTGGCCGATGACAAATCCGGCGTCTTCTCAGCGTACCACCTATCAGGAAGGCTCGCGGAGCTGGTCAATGGCCTCCTGTCCGCTGACACTTGGCTTCCGGTCCGCGACGATTATCAAGGATGTAATGAATCATGCCTATTCGCATTCTGATGTGTACATTAATGACGTTCTGCCTCGTCAGCAGCCTTCAAGCTGACGACATGCTGAACCCCGTTACTGTCTACGACCCCGATGTTGAGCTTGCGTGTTTGGCAAACGGAGGCGGATCTGGGCACTTTGCGGATTGCGGTGAGTTTTTCGGCGGTGAAAAAGCGTGTCGGAATTGTGGCGGACATGCATGTAATTGCCGGCCGTTCAACGTTGAAGGGTGGCTCGATGCGGGATTCCTTCTCAATGGAAATGAACCGGCAAGTGGATTCCACGGCCCTTACAACCAGACGGATCGCCATGAGGGATCCCTCAACCAGGCTTACCTGGTTTTCGAACGGCCTCTGGCCGATGGGCCCTGCAGGAGTCTGGGCGGCCGGGTCGATTTGCTGTACGGAACCGATGCCTTTCTTGCCGAGTCGAAGGGATTCGAGAGAGCCCCGGACGGCTCCACGAAATGGAACGGAGATCACTACGGTCTGGCGCTCCCGCAAGCCTACGGAGAGATTGGCAACGACCAGCTTTCGTTCAAGGTCGGCCACTTCTACACGATCGTGGGTTATGAAGGTGTGCCTGCCGTCAACAACTTCTTCTATAGCAAGAGCCTGTCCTACATGTTCGCCGGTCCCTTCGTTCAATGGGGCGGCCTGGCAACTTGGAAGGCAAACGACGTACTGTCGTTCGACGCGGGACTGGTCAACGGCTGGGATGCCCTGGACCGAGTTACGGATCGGGCGACCTTCCTGGGCCGAGTCTCGTTAGGAAGCGACCAGGACCCGATCTGGACCTCTTTTGCCATCATCACGGGCGACGAACTGAACGACGCTGCAGACGCGTCGACCAACCGTACTCGCTACAGCCTGATCGTGGGTTCGAACCTCACCTGCAGGCTCCAGTATGTTTTCCATCATTGGTACGGTGTCCAGGACGACTTTCTCGTGGGCGACAGTTCATCCGCGTGGTACGGGATCGACCAGTATCTGTATTACGAGTTGACAGAGACGGTCAAGCTTGGCGGACGTTTCGAATGGTTTCGGGACGACGACGGCGTCCGCTTGGGACTCAGCCGCCCGTCGAATCCGAACAAGGGTCCCTACGTCGGCGACATGTACTCGCTCAGTCTCGGTGTGAACTGGAAGCCGTACAGCAACTTGATCGTGCGTCCCGAGGTACGTTGGGATTGGTTTGAAGGAACCGGCCTGCCGTTTGACGACGGTGCCGACGACCAACAGTTCCTCGTGGGTATGGATGCGGTCTTGCGATTCTAGCAATTCCCGAGAATCGACTGTCGCAGGAGAGAATCGCATCGTGTCCTGCGACAGTCATCAATTCTCCAGCTCGCAGGGTCGCCCGACGCACGGCTCTCCGGACTTTCCTGGGAAACATCACCGCCGAGCGTGATGGTAACCATGAAGCCGTGGCAGTCATTCGTCGGGCGATCCTCGTTCACAGCAGGCCAGTCGGGTGCCCGACACCCTTGACTCCGACCTGCGGAAGGAGTTGAATCTGGACGGGGTCACTTCGTGTGGTAACGTGGCGATGGCCGCTCCGCACACGATGGCAGGGCGAGATGACTCCTATCGCCAGAGAGGAGGCCGGGCATGAACGAGATACTCGTTGGCAAAGGTGCGCTGCCCGTTCACTTGCTCGCCAGGTATGGCAACCGCCATGGCCTGATCGCGGGTGCCACGGGAACCGGTAAGAGCATTTCGTTGATGGTCCTGGCAGAGGGCTTCTCGCGTCGGGGTGTGCCCGTGTTCATGGCCGACGTAAAGGGTGATATGGCCGGCCTGTCACTGCCTGGAATTTCCAGCGAGAAGATCCAGCAGCGAGTCGCGCAGATCGGCATCGAGGACTACACTCCCGAACCGAGTCCCGTGGTATTTTGGGATGTTTACGGCAAGGCCGGCCATCCAGTGCGCACAACCGTCAGCGAGATCGGACCGAACCTGCTGGGCCGGATGCTGGATCTTAACGATATCCAGGAGGGGACCCTCGAAATCGCCTTCAAATTGGCGGACGACCAGGGCCTGTTGCTTCTCGACCTGGACGATCTGCGCGCCCTGCTCGGGTATGTTGCCGAGAACCGCAAAGAGATCTCGACGGAATACGGTCTGGTCAGCACGCAGACTGTGGCCGCCATCCAGCGGGCTCTGCTGTCGCTGGAGCGCGAAGCCGGGGAAGCCCTGTTCGGCGAGCCGGCCCTCGAGCTGGCAGACCTGATGCGCACGGACATCAACGGGCGCGGCATCGTCAGCATCCTTGCCGCCGACCAACTGATCTTGAAGCCACGTCTCTATTCGAGCTTCCTGCTATGGCTCCTGTCGGAGTTATTCGAAAACCTGCCCGAGGTGGGAGACCTTGAACAGCCCAAGATGGTTTTCTTCTTCGATGAGGCCCACCTGCTGTTCGACGACGCTCCGCCGGCGCTGCGACAGAAGGTGGAGCAGGTGGTGCGGATTATTCGATCCAAGGGTGTGGGAGTCTACTTCTGCTCGCAGTTCCCCGACGACGTTCCGAACGAGATTCTCGGTCAGCTTGGCAACCGCATCCAGCACGCTCTGCGCGCCTACACGCCGCGCGACCAGAAGGCGGTGCGCACCGCTGCGGAAACCTTTGTCCCCAACCCCACGATCGATGTCGCCGAGGTGATCTCCCAACTGGGTGTCGGCGAGGCCCTGGTATCCACGCTCCAGGAAAAGGGTGTGCCGATGCCCGTGCAGCGCACGCTCATCTGTCCACCACGCTGCCGGATGGGGGCGATCACATTGGAAGAGCGTGCGGCCGTACGGGCACGCAGCCCGGTAGGTGGCAAGTACGACACGGCGGTGAACCGCGAGTCGGCCTACGAGATCCTGAGCCGGCGGACCGTGTCGTCCGCCCCGACAGCGGCATCATCAGGCAAGACGCCGGCGGGCAAAGCCCAGGCGGAGAAAGGTGCCGCAGGTGGTGGAACCTTGGGCAACTTGCTGTGGGGCACCAAACGCCGCCAGGGCATGGTGGAGACTCTGGCCAAGCAAGCGGCACGCACCGTCGGAAGCCGGATTGGCGGGCAGATCGTGCGCGGCTTGCTGGGCGGTATTTTCGGTGGCTCGCGACGCCGCTGAATGGCCCTGGAAAGCATGCCCTTGTTGAGCCCCGCGTTTGCCAGTTCGACTCCGTGGCCTGGAATGCCGTCAGGCTGGTTGACACGCTGGCTCCGAATCCCTATACCTGCCGTATGCTCCTGATCACCATAGAAACTGCAGGACAGCAGAGGCAACACCTTCACGAGTCCGGTCCCCTCGTCCTTGGCCGCCAGCCCAGCGACGAGGGAGCCCGCCTTGTGATCAACGACGAGTATGTCTCGCGGCGACACCTGGTGCTGGAGGAGGTATCGGCCGGGCGGATGCGGTTCGAAAACGTCGGCCGGAACGATCTGGAGTTGGCCGACGGCACCATGCTCGGCCAGGGGGCCTGTGGCGAGATCGAACTGCCGAGTCGTCTGCAGATCGGCCGGACGATCATCCATGTAGTGCGGCAAGAGCAGGAGTCTCTGCTGGATCTGGATCATCCCCTCCCCTCCGATGGCGAGGCGTTCCAGACGCTCAGCGTACCCGCGACGCGTGAGTTGCCTTCAGTCAAGCAGCATCCGTTGGCCAGCCTGGGCGAAGTACCCTCGGCTGAAAAGTTGACGCTCTGGTTTGAAACGCTCCTGTCGGTGCAACGTTCGGCAGTGGGGTCGACGGAGTTCTATCGGGAGACGGCCCGAGCGATTGTCGAGTTGGTGGGTTTGGACCGCGGCCTGGTGCTGCTTCGCCAGCCCGGCGGCTGGCGCATCGCCGCGGACTGGACGAAGGATCCGGCGGTGGGGCTTAATTTCAGCCGTTCCGTCTTGTCCCGCGTGGTGGAACAAGGACGAACGTTCTTCGGCACTCCGCAATTCACCGATACCCGCAGCAGCCTGGAGAACATCGAGGCCGTCGTGGGCTCGCCGATTCTCAATTCACGCGGCGAGGTCCTGGGCGTCCTGTACGGATCGCGCGACTGGAAACCGGCGATGCCGCGAGTCGGCATCCAGCCGCTGGAAGCGCAAGTCGTGCAGCTACTTGCCAGTTCGGTGTCGGTTGGATTGGCCCGAATGGAAATGCAGGGTCGCCTGAATCAGGCGGAGAAGCTGGCGGCGGTAGGGCAGGCCATCGCCTATGTTGTTCACGATTTGCGCGGTCCGCTGGGTAATGTCCAACAGTTGTTCGAGATGCAGCGTGCGGGGCTCAAGGCGGGTGTTGGGGAGGAAGACCAGTGGGCCTTGATCGACGCCTCCCTGGCGGTGGCCCTGGATCTGCTGGACGACAGTCTGGAGTTCTGCCGGGGCCAGGTTCATGTCAAACCGGTTCGCGGAACGTTTGCCGAACTGTTGGGAAAGCATCTGCGGTTGCTGCGCATGGACCTGCAGACGCTGGGCGTCGAGCTGGAGGTTGAAGCACCGGACGATTTGCAGGTTGCGTTGGACCCGGAACGGATCGCCCGTGTTCTGCGGAACCTGGCTCGGAACGCGGGCGAGGCGATGCAGGGGCGCGCCCAGGGGGTCGTCACGATCGGCGCCAGACAGATCTCGACAGGGGTGGAACTGTTTGTGACCGACAACGGTCCGGGTCTTCCGGCGGAGGTCCTGGACAAACTGTTTCAGCCGTTCAACACGTACGGCAAGCGGGGCGGGACCGGATTCGGGCTGGCGATTGCCCGGCAACTGGTGGAGGCTCACGGCGGGCAGATTTCGGCCACTTCCAGTCCGCAAGGCACACGGTTCACGATCTTTCTGCCCGCAGAAACGGTGGATGGCAAGGCGGCCACCGAGGAAGGGACCGTGATTGCGACGGAGGCGGCCATTCGGCCGGCGACCGCCACGGCCGCGCACCGGGTGCTGTTGGTGGAGGACAGCCTGGTCAATCAGCGTCTGGTTGCCGGTCTGCTGCGCATGGCGGGCCAATCGGTCCAGGTGGTCAACAACGGCCGCGAGGCGGTGGACGCGTGTGCCTCCCAGCCGTTCGATCTGATCCTGATGGACGTGGAAATGCCCCGGATGGACGGACTGGCAGCCACTGGCGAAATTCGCCGACTCGAACGTGAGCAAGGGCGGCACACCCCCATCATCGCCGTGACGGCGCACCGCTCCGACGAACGGCGCGAGGAATGCTTGGCGGCCGGCGCCGACGCCGTGCTGCTCAAGCCAATCCGCAAACCCGAACTGGACGACATCCTGGCCCGTCTGGCGGCAGATCCTCCGCTCTAGTCGGTCATTGCTCAAGTCGCCGATCCAGCAGGTCGGGCGCGAGTTGTGGAGCGACGACGTAGACCGGTTCGCCGGGTTGCAGCACGGGTTCCGTGATTTCGTTTCCCATCAGATCGAGCACCGTCGCATCGGCCACGGCGAGCCCGCGCTGCTCCTGGCTCCAGACCACGGCGATCGAGCCGGATCCTTTGGAGAAGAGGTGGGCCGTAAGGCGATTGCGCTCGCGATGGCCAAACGGCGTGGCGCCGTCGAGTTGCTGCTCCAGCGCGCTGTAGGCCATCATGGTCGGCTTGGGGCGGCCATCGTAGTCCATCAAGACGTAGTAGCCGTTGGCCATTGTGGAGAACCAGGGCATGGCGCCCCGCGTTCCGCCCGTGTAGTAGTAGCAGATGTTGGTCACGCCGGCAGATTGCATTTGCACCATGCCGCGGACCAGCCCGCAGGCAGCGTCCAGTCCGGTCAAGGGGCGCTGCGCATCGGCCGTGGAACCGAACGCCGCGCCGCGGCTGAAGCCCTCCTTGGGCAGCCACGAGGCGAACGGCGGGCAGCGGAGGCCGCCTTCGGTCATGTAGATCGGTTTGCGCTGGCCGTGTGCGTTCATGAGCTCGACGAAATGGGCTACCTCCTGCTCGATGAACGCCGGCTCGCCCGGCGTCGCCGGTTCCGTGACCGCCGGGCTCCAATACACGTGGTACGAAAGCACGTCCATAAAGTCCAGGCTGTCCTGGGCCAGCACGCGCCGGCTCCAGTCCGCCGCATGGGACGAAAAACAACCGCCGATGACCACCGCCTCCGGGTCGGCACGCTTGATCGCGCGATAGGCGACCTTGAGCAACTCGGCGTATTCTTCCGGCGTGCCGCTGAAGAAGCCTTGCCAGCACGGTTCGTTCCAGATCTCCCAGTGGCGGATGCGGCCGCGGAAGTGCTCGACGGTCTTGAAGACGTAGTTCTCCCACTCGGCCGAATCCCGGGGCGGCGCGCTGGTCCAGGAGCCGTGGTCTTGGTCCTTGGGATGGGGCCGGCCGGCCCAGAGCGGCGGGTGGCCGAGGTTGGCCAGGATCATAAAGCCGCGATTTCGCAGGTCGTCGATCTCGGCGTCGCGCCAGACAAAGGTTCCCTTCTCCGGCTCCACGACTCGCCAATGGCAGAAGTCGCCGAAATCGTGCAGTCGCACCCAGCGTGCGCCCATGGCCTGCGAAGCGAGCAGCGTGTTCGTCGGGTCCGGCACAACGCCCGTCACATGGGTGCCGAACGGCGAATCGGGGCGCAAGGCTCGGTCGCGCTGCGGAAAGGCGCCGAACCAGACCTCGCCGCCGGCCGGCGACTGGCCGGCCCGCACCCGGACGCGGTACATGCCCGGCTTCTGCGGCGAGAACTCGACGCACTCGGCCGTGCCGGGCTTTGCGTCGCGGGTGACGGTCTGTACGGAGCGCGACCAGAGGTCCTCGAGCGTGAAAGTGAGCGGGCAGGTCTCGAGCGGCTCGGCGGTTGCCAAATGGGCCGTCACCGCGACGGGCTGGCCGACAAGGCACCAGCGGGTCGGCGTTTCGGCACCCACCTCGACCGGGTGTGCGGGCTCGTAGCCGCTCATCGAGCCTTCCTCGATCTGCACATCGTCGAGCCAGATCGTGCCGCTCGGCACGATGCGGGCCACATAGTCTTCCCACATGTTGGGCAGCGCGATGGCGGTGAACTGGTACCTCGCCCAGTCGGTCGTGGCGGTCACTCTGGCGCTGCGGTCGTTTCGCGGGGAGGGCGAGTCGCCCCCTTCGTCGGCCCATTCGAAGAATCGGAGGGTGACTCGCGTGTCCGGCTCGGCGGCTTTGATCCACGCGCTCAGCGTGTAACGCATTGCCGGTCGCACGGGAAAGGGCCGGCATTCGATGCCGGCCGGCGCGGTGCGCGGCCGCGTGTTGGCGGGCAGCGGCCGATTCAAGGGGAGCGTGAGACTCGGCAGGTCGACCGTGCCCAGCCGGGCGCTGGCACGGCCGAAGTGGGCCGCCTCGGTGTCAACTGCAAAACCGTCGGTCGGTGTCCAGCCTTCCGGGCCGGCCTCGAAGCCACTGTTGAAAATGCGGTTGCCCTTCTGCGGCGGCATCTCCGACGCCGCCACGTCTTCGTGAATCCCCGGGAGCAGCGCAACATCATCCACCAGCAAGGTGCCGGTGCCTGCGTACATGATGTAGATGGCACAGCGCGGGTCGGTGCCGCTTGCATTTCCGGTGAGGATGTAGGGACGCCACTCGGTCTTGACCCGTGCGTAGCGTTTCAGGTAGCCCGTGTAAGGTTCGCCGTGTTGGCGGATGCCGATGTAGATCGGCGATTTGACATCCCCCTTCATCCATAGCCGTACCGTGTAAGGTTGATCCTTTTCGACGGCCAGGTCGCCGCTGTGGAACTGGACACCGCCGGTGGCGAACTCTGCGCAGGTCACTCGCTGGGCCGATTTGCCGCTGTGGACATCAGTTGTTTCTTCGGCAAACGCAACCTCGTTGGAGCCGTAGCAATTCTTCACCCAGCCGGCAGCCAGCCCGTCGGCAAATGGACCCTCCATGCCACTCCTGAACAGCCCAGACTGGTCTTGAGCGACGACGGCACTGACCATACTCGTCCAGCCGGCCGAAACAAGAATCAGGCATCCCAGGACCATGAAGACGTGGCGGTTGTGAGTCGACATGCACGTTCTCCTCAAGGCGTTGTCTTGCGACAACCATGGGCGACTTGGGATTGTCGGAATGGACAAAATGCTGCAGCAATGACGAGCTTACCACTCGTCACGGGCGGGTGCCTTCGATCGGGTGACTACTCGGCCTTCCCCACCAGCTCCGGCTGCCTGGTCGGTCCAAAACCGACGTTCGTCTCGAAGTTGCAGCGCAATTCGTCGCCGGAAAAGGTCAAACGGACCGTGCCGACGAATGGTGTGTGGTAAAAACAAAGCTTGCCGGTGAATGTGTCGCTGGCGGTCCAGGCACCGCTGGCCGCCACCGGCTGTTCTGACAAGGGACCCCAGGCCGCCCGTCCCTTCTGCCAGACGCCGCGACCGAAGACGATCCGCTGGTCGGCTCCGTCGAGCCGCACAGCGAGGGTCACGGGGCCGTCCTTTCCGCCACTGTCCACCGTGATCGATTCCAGCTTGCTTTCATTGGACGGGAAGGCGTACTTCTTGCCGGCCAGTCCCGCCGGAGAAGCTGAACCTTCCGCGACTGGCAGCGCAAGGGTCTTCAATCTGTCTTCAAGCTTCTGTGCGGCCCCGTCGTTGGCGGCCAGGGGTGCAGTGGCCATGGCGGGAAGGAGCTTATCCCAGACCAGGTTCAACACGGCCTGCATGTCTTTCAGACCGCTGGTGATGGCGATGACCGCGTCCTGTTCGGGCAGCACGATGCAGTACTGACCGAATGCTCCGTCACCCCGGTAAACGCCGTGGCGGCAGCGCCAGAACTGGTAACCGTAGCCCTGGTCCCAGTCGCTGTTGGGATTGCTGCCGTTTGAAGTTTGCCGGCCACTGGCCGCCTCGACCCAGCCTTCAGGCACAAGCTGTTTGCCCTGCCAGTTGCCTTTGTGCAGGTAGAGCTGGCCGAAGCGGGCGATGTCTTCAGTGCGGATGCTCAGACCAAAGCCGCCGGCCGACACGCCCTGCGGGCTGGTTTCCCAAGCGGGGTTCTCGATGCCCAGCGGCTCGAACAGCCGCGGCCCGAGGTAGTCCAGGACGGTTTGCCCCGTCACCTTCTGAACGATCGCCGACAACATGTACGTCGCCGAGGTGTTGTAGAGGAAATGGGTTCCCGGCTTGAACGGGACGGGATGGGCCAGGAAGGTCTTGGTCCAAGGTTCCTCCTCGGTCCGCGGCGGCTCGGTCTGGTGGCCGGTCGACATACGGAGAAGGTCGCTGACCCGCATCGCCTTGAGGTTATTGTCTGGTTCGGCCGGGGCGTCGTCGGGAAAGAACTTCAGCACCTCGTCGTCGACGCTGAGTTTGCCCTCGGCGATGGCCAGCCCGACGGCCGTGGAGGTGAAACTCTTGCTCAGCGAGTAGAGGGAATGGGGAGCCTCGGCCTCATAGGGAGACCACCATCCTTCCGCCACCACATGGCCGTGGCGGAGGAGCATGAAGCTGTGGAGCGAGTCGAGGTCCCGGTCGGCGGCCTCGACAAACTCGAGGATAGCCGAAGAAGCGACACCCTGCGCTTCCGGCGTGCTGCGAGGCAATTCAGTTCCGATGGTGACGGAGGTCATCAAGGCAATCCAGATCATGACAAAGGAAGTTCTCATGAGCGCAAATCTCGGACGACTGGAAGGAAAGCATATGCACATTCTTCGTTGGGCTGCTGATCTGACCCGCTATTCCACTCAGCAGCCATTACGATGGAGGAATCCATGCAGGGCAGATTTCGTCTCTCGCAGGGAATCGCTCCGTCCGTACCCCAAGACTGTTGCAGGTTAACGCCGTGGTGCGCCCGGCACAAGTGGCCGCTGGTCGGCGGATTCCCAGGAAGACCCGGCCGGTGGGCCAGGGTACGAGCCTTCAATCACTGGCCGGTGGAGGACGGGCTCGTCCGCCATCGAGGCAAGAATTGGGCGGCCTTCGATTTCTACAACGTCCTCACTGGACCGCCATCGTCGGCTCCAAAGCGGCCAGGTGGAACACACCTGTCAGCCGGGCAAGGACTCGCTCGACTGCCCCAGCGACGACGACGCTCATCCTGCCCCTGCACGGTATCAAGAGGCGAGCGAGGAGTCTGTTCCCCTGCTCATCGCCTGGTGCAGCAAGTAGGCGGCCTCAAGATACTCCCGCCGTCAGTGGCAGGGTCCGCCAGCCAGAAATACGACTCCTGGCAGGCGCTCGGGACTGGGTTCCCCCTTCTACTCCTCTGGCGGGGTGGCTGCCGGCCGGGCGAGTGCGGATCGGCGATGTATCGCTCCCCGCTCCGGGCAAATGGATTGGCACAAATCGCGGTTCTTCGGCCGGTTGACTTCGCAGCGGAGGAGCGAATCGATGCACGTAAGACAATTATGTATAGCATCTTACGGAAAACACCAAATATCCGTTGACATACGACGACAGCATCGTACGATAATATTGTCGTACGATGGTTTTGTCGTATGTTCCTTTTCTTGGGGGAGTTGAGCGGTGGCTAAGCAGGTAGCTCCTGAGAACGTGGTGGGAAGAGATAAACTGATCGCCCAGATCTGGAAGGCAATCGATCGGGGCTCCGTCGTCTTCACGGCCGAACGCCGTATCGGAAAGACCACGGTTCTCAAAAAGATGGAGGCCGAGCCGGTCCGTGGCAAGGTTGTCCTCTATGCGGACCTCGAGAAGGTCGATTCGCCAACCCGCTTCGTGGAAGTCGTGCTCACCGATCTGAAGAAGTACCTCAGCAAGAGGGCCACCGCTGGCCGGTGGCTGACGAGTCTCATCGGTTCCATTGAGGGCACCGAGATCGGTGGGGTCATTAAGATCCCGCAACAGCAGAAGAAGGGCTGGCAGGCGATTCTTGAAAGGGTCCTGACGGATGCATGTAACCACCAGGCGGACCACCAGATCGTTTTCCTCTGGGATGAGGTTCCCTACATGCTGCAGAAGATCGGAGCCTTGGAAGAGAAGTCTGGCTCAGGCGACAACTCCGCCCTGGCAATCCTGGATTCGTTGCGGGCGATGCGTGGCGAAAACTCCAACCTGCGCATGATCTTCACCGGTTCGGTCGGCTTGCATCACGTGCTTACTGGTCTGCGCGGTGGGCAGTACGCCAGCCAACCGACCAACGACATGGAGAAGGTCGAAATCGGACCACTGGCCCCGGAAGATGCTTCAACGTTGGCCAGAAATCTTCTCGTCCAAGAGCGGATCGAATGCAACCCGCAGGATGCCGTGGTCGAGAAGATCGTCGAATTGACTGACGCCGTGCCATTCTATATCCATCGCGTCGTCACCCGCATGGCAATCTGCGAAGACATCATTACTCCCGCAATAGTCGAGGCGGAAATCCGGGGACATCTCACGAGCGATTCGGACCCGTGGGAAATGGAGCACTTTCGCGAGCGATTGAAGATCTACTACAGTGGCCAGCTCAAGGATGCGGACGGGCATGACATCCCGGCTGCATCGGTTGCCAAAGCCCTTCTCGACGATCTTGCGGTCGCAGTGGAGCCCCAGTCCATCGACCAGTGCCATGCCGGCATGAAGTCCAACATGAGGTTTGAGAACAGGGATGACGTGCTCGACCTGCTGAACTCACTTGCCAGGGACCATTACCTCATCCGGGACGACGCCGGAAGGTATCGATTCCGGTTCCCCCTGGTCCAAAAGTGGTGGCGTCTTGCTCAGGGACTGAACGGATGATGCAAAAGCGATCCATCTCGGCCTACACTCCCAGTAATACCGATGCGGAGACACGGGAACGCATCTTCGTCCAGCGCCATCAACTGCTGCGCAAGACGGTCGGTTGGTGCGAGGAGAGCATGCTTACGGGCAACAAGCACCACATGCTCTTCATCGGACCTCGCGGCTGCGGAAAGACCCACCTGGTGTCGATGATCCATGACCGGGTTAGCAAGAACCTGGAGTTGGCTGACAAGATGCGAATCGCCTGGCTGGGTGAAGACACGGTCTTCACCGGATTGATCGACCTGGCCGTGGAAATCGCCGACGAGTTGGCGAAAGAGTATCCGAGCGAGTTCGCGTTTGATTATCGAGCCAACGCACGATCTCTTTCTTCGAACGATGCAGCGGAGCAGATCCTGGGCGAAATCGTCGCGCGTCTCGGCGACAAGTCGATTCTCCTCGTCATGGAGAATCTCGACCGTGCCATGCGCGGCCTTGGCGATCTTGGCCAAAAGAAATGGCGAGCCTTTCTTCAGGAACAGGGGCGGGTAGCGACCGTCGCAACGTCCCAGCAGTTGTTCGAGGACGTATCCAGTCGCAGTGCCGCGTTCTACGGCTTCTTTGAGATCATTCATCTGGAGCCTCTCTCGGTTGAAGATGCCCGAGAATTGTTGGAAAAAATAGCCCGTGAGAACGACAAACAGGATCTGGTGGAGTTTCTGAAAACGCCGGAGGGCCGTTACCGCGTTCGCGCCCTCCATCACCTGGCCGGCGGAAATCACCGCATGTATGTAATGCTGTCGGAGTTCCTTACCAAGGAGTCCCTCGACCAACTGGTGGCCTGTTTCGAGGAACTCGCCGACGAGTTGACGCCGTATTTCCAGGAGCGACTCGGCTCGCTCTCCCCACAACAAGCCCGGATTGTCCAGTCCTTGTGCAGCGCCGACGGTGCGATGACCGTCAAGGAAGTCGCGGAAAACACTTTCATTTCCGAGAGAAACGTCTCGAGACAACTGGGGGAACTCAAGCAGAAAAGGTATGTCATCTCCGAGAAACGGGGGAAGGAATCCTTCTACGATATGGCCGAGCCGCTGATGCGGCTGTGCCTCGACGTGAAGAAACAACGAGACAAACCGCTTCGGCTGGTGGCCGCTTTCTTGCGTGCGTGGTACTCGAAGGACTCGCTCCAGCGTGAACTCCAGGACAGTGATCCGGACACAAGTGACTATGGCGGGGACCCAAAAGCGATCATCGAGAAGGTCCTTCGCCGAGAACATCAGTCATGGCCTGCATTCATCGAAAAGCTCATCTCTGTCTATGCGCAATACGGCAAACTAGATTCGCTCGGCAGCGGTCTGGCAGAATCGATCGCCGCTCTCGACAAGGGCGGCAACTCGGAGGATCAGCTCGATCTCTGGAACTCCAGTTGGCAGAAATTCGGCCGCAAGCACGAGGAACTCTCCATCCCGATTGCCGCGTTGAATGCTGCAATCCAGGCCATCAAGTCCGACAGCGACCGCCCCCTCTTCAACCTGCCCCTGGAAATCCGCGAAATCGTCCGACCGCTTCTAAAGAACACACTGTCGCTCTCTTGAACCCGCCCGAGTCTTCCGT
>CAYSCH010000140.1:0-20836 GCA_964429355.1 uncultured Planctomycetaceae bacterium
GTCGTACTGCCGCCGTCCAGCAGAACCGTATCACCATTTTCGATCATTTGGGCGGCACACCGGGCAATCGCACGCTTCTGTTCCCACCGAGCCGGAGCTCGACTCTCGAAATGGGGAAGCCTGGGTGAGCTGCCGGCATAAAGCACGCCGCCGTGGATCCGCTTGACCGAGTCCTGCTCCTCCAATTGCTCCAAATCACGCCTTATGGTCGACTCTGAAACCTGCATCTCTTCCACCAACTCTGGAAGCGATGCAAATCGTCGCTGCCGAACAAACTCCAACAGCCGGTTTCGTCGTTCTTCGACCATCGTGTATTGCGATCTCTTGCGCCGTTGTCACATGTTCAATACTGCAAGTATCCTTCACGGAACGACCGATTGCAATCATTCAGTGAAAGAATTACGCCATAATGTGACAGATTTAATTCAACTCGTCGCGCTATTCCTCCATCCAACAGAGTGAAATTGCTTCAAAGTCTTATCTAGCATGCACTTAAGTGCATGCGCACGCAAACTAAGCGCAGGAGTTCTACAGCCCCTTTGTTTACTATGTTGACCAATCGCCAACAAGTGCCTCCATTCACCAATCTTCCTTCGAAGTACGGCACAATCGGCAAACGCCTCTGGGCGAGGTTCGCCTCGAGAACTCTACATATCCACCATAACGAGGGGCGCCTGAGGCGACTTGCGGGACCTCACTGCGCCTGAAACAATGGGCTCCTTTTGATCGCCGATTGTTGCCAACCACATGTCTCCAGGCGTGGAAACCAAATGCTCCTCGGTTTGATCAGTGATACTCATGGCCAGCTCGAAACGACCATCGCGGCTGTGCACATCATGCGAGAGCGGGGCGTGGAGCAGGTTATTCACTGCGGAGACGTGGGCGGCCCGGTCGTCGTAGGCCTGTTCCAGCCATTTGTCACCCATTTCGTGGTCGGCAATTGCGACAGCGCTCTGAAGCTCCAGATGGCCGTTGAGGCCACCGGACAGACGTTTCACGGGCAGGTCGGCCGGTTGCACCTGGAGGGCCGAAAAATCGCCTTCCTGCATGGCGACAGCCATCTGGCGTTCGAAAGCTTGCTGGGTGAGGACCGATGGGATCTGATCGCCCACGGCCACACCCACATGCCCCAGTGCCGCACGCTCGGCCAAACACTGATTCTCAACCCGGGTGCCTTCTCTCGCTGCGAGCAACCGTCGATCGCACTGGTTCGCCTGCCAGAGCTCGAGGTCACACCGGTAACGATTCCGTGGACGTGATGCCCTCGCCTGGGAATAGCACGCTCCCGCCCCCCGGGGCGTCGGATGCAGTGGCTGCCGACAAGACGCACGGCATGTTCCGGCAGTCCTCGAATGTCGTCCCTTCAGTGATTCCGAGAACTTGATTGTAGACTTCTGCCACTCCGCGAGTCATCGAACACACGGAAAAACGCTGCCGCTGATCCGCCGTCGCTCGTTGGGCAATCCCCCGGAGGTCAACTGAGCCGTCCATTACCCGCTTCATCTCGATCGCGAGGCTTACCGGATCGTTTGGCCTTGCGAGCAGTCCATTCTCGCCGTGCCGTATCGCTTCCGGAGTCCCCTCCACGTTGGTTGCGATCACTGGTCTGCCGCATGCCATGGCTTCCAGTACGACCATGGGCAAGCCCTCGCCGAACAGGCTGGGCAGAACAAAACAGTCGATCTGTGCCATTTCCTCCTCAATATTGCTGCTGAAACCAGTCCAGTCGATCGCGTTGCTGACACCGAGCTTCACGGCCAGTGCCTTGACCTGTCGTTCGTACTCCACCGTTTCAAACCGGCCGATCGCCCGCAATCTCAGCCGAAGGCCGTTGGCCAGCAGGTTGGCTGTCGACTGCAACAGAACCTCAAGACCTTTTCGCGGCCGGAAAAGTGCGGCCATTCCGAACACCACCGGTTCGCCGGGCGAGTTTAGCCGCGAGGGCAGCTCCGCTCCACAGGGAACGCCGTTCGACACGACCGTAATCCGGTCTGGCGCAAAACCCAGTCTCAGATACCGCTGACGAAGGCTGCGTGAGACGGCAATCAGATGGTCAGCCGTTCCCAGGGTCACCCGCTCCAGGCAGGCATTCACCCAGTTACGCAAGCGATTGGTTGTGTCGGCTGCTGCTGGGCTGTGAATGTGATAGACGAGCGGCACATGGGTCAGGGCAGCGGCGGCCAACGCCACCATCAATGCTCTGGGGGTGTGCGCATGGATCAGGTCGTAGTGCTGGTGCCGGATGAGTTGGGCCAGCAACCACACGGGGCTCAGGTCCAATCGATGGCGCATGCGACATTCCCATACGGCAGCGAGCCGGTTCTTTCGCGATTCCAGGAATTGGCCCGGCTTCACGCAGACGATTCCCACCTCGTACCCAAACCAGGGCAGAACTTCCCCAAGAAGATCCTGCACTCGCTCAGCGCCGGCGTAGTGTTCGCCGTTGATCACGTGCACAACTCGCCCCAAGATCCGATGGCTGCCGGCGCTGCGATCGCCGTGTCCCTCACCTCCGCCCGGGTTTCGTTGCCAGAAGCATTCAACCATTGTTGTTCCAGAAGTCGGCGTTTTCCGCAAAGATGGGGGTAGCGGCTGCGGGAATCCTTCAAAGGTCGCCCTCGAATCCGAACCGGGAGTCAACCTCCCAAGTATAGATCGCCCAGCGGGGCTACTGAGAACTTCGCATGCCCGGAGAATAGGGAATGGGCGGAAAGATGGGACCCTGATATTCCGGTCGTAGGATCCTGGCTGATTTCACACTGGACGATCTGAAGAGTCGCCCTGCAGCACACCCCGCCGGGCCGGCGTCAAGGCCGGCCCTATGCCTTCACGGTCATCAACCGGCAAGCCGAGCGATTCGGTTAACAGGCTGAAAGGCCTCGGATTCTTCCGACAGGTACCGATACTGCATCAGGTAGGCATCCTCCGGAGTATCTTCGTAATAGGCTCGCAAAACGGAGATCGCCCGGAAACCGCTGTCGCGGAAAAACAACTGGGCCGCAAGATTGGTCTCTCGAACCTCCAGGAGAATCCTTGTCCGCCGCTGGGCCGAAAGCTTGCCGACGAGCTTGTGAACCATCTGCGTGCCCACACCACGCCGCCGCATCTCCGGAGCGGTGGCAAAATTCAGCACCTGGATGCGATTCTTGTTCAACTCGTAGATCATGAACCCGACGACCCGATCGTCGTGTTCGGCTACCATTCCTATGCAGTTTCGCTGGCGGAGACAACGGATGAAATCGTCTTCCAACCAGGGGAACTCGAAGCTTGCGGCTTCGATCGCGAGAACCTCAGGCATATCTCGCCGGATCATCCAGCGGATGTGAGTACGAACGAGCTGTTTTTGATCGGAACTCATGTCGGCCTCCCTCCTTGTCGGCCCTACACCCCGTGATGAAGTGTGCCATAAGCGCCCAGCGACCGCCCAACACGGGATCGCCGTAAATCACTGCGGCAGGAAGCTTTCCTGCTTCACAGGAACCGCAGTCTTCGGTTGCTCAGTAGGCTATCACAACGTTCCAATTCTGCCAAGACGAACTCGACGAAAGTTCGATCCGTCGGTTCGGGGCGTGGTTCGTGGGCGCGCCCGGAACCCGAGAAGATCGAGGGCTACCCTTATCCCCTATCGGGAAAACTCGCGGCAATCTGCGGAAAATCGGCCAGTTCCCGCTGCCTTCTCCCGAGACCACCCGGACGAGCACATTTCGCAGTGCCACACTGGCAGTTTGCCCCTCGTGGTTCACCGCCGATCAGGCCCGCCCCGTCGGGCTCAACCGAACGATCGCCGATCCGCTCGGGTGCGGTCGGCGCCATCCTGAACGTACGGCCGCCGAAAGGCTCACTGCCACGAGCAGCAATCCCAGAATGCTTGGCCACAGCCATAGCCACCAGCACAATCCCAGAACGACGCCATACGTGTGCGGCCAGCGATGGAGTCTTCCCGTTGTCCACGCAATCATCAACACGAGCAACGCGGCCGTCACGTACATGATCGGCGACGTTGCCACGGCAGCTTCTCGATTCGCTCGGCGAGATTCGATCCGCAATACCACAGGAGAGACTCCGTCTTTCGAAAAGTAGTGTTTCCGCATACCATGCTGATCCGTGTGATCCCACAGGATTCCGGCGTCGACCCGCCACGTCGGCGACGTCACGATTTGTCCCCAAATGGCCGAGGCATTCAGTTGTGTGACCATCGACTCCCGCGCTCCCTCAAGCCCCTGCATCTCGGCACGCGCGGCCGGAACGCGGGTCACCCGTTCTGCCAGCGCAACCGCATTCTCTGCTTCGCGTCGGACGGCGGTCCACTCGCCAAACCATCCACGGTACCACGATTCCTCCGTCGCGAGCGAACTTCCGGGCCGGTCCATTGCCCGGCGGATGAGCGCGGTAACATTCCGAAGCCGTATTATGGCGGCTTGTTCCCGTTTCAGGGGCTCCAACGCCCCCGCTACTTCCGACGTCCCGTCCCCGGCAACAGTCCACAGCGCCTGCAGAATCGGCAAGTCTTTCAACTCCGGGAAATCGTCAATGACTGTCCTCCCGTGATCGCTGAGCGGAAGCCGACCCGTAAACACCACTTCGAACCGCTGAGGCAGCGACGTTTTCCCCAATGGAATCGTCCATGTTTCGTTCCCCGTTTTCTCCGGCAACTCGGGTACACCACCGCTGGAAACCGCCACCAACTGCCACGGACGAGGCACACGCAGGACACATGAATCCCGATCCCCGGCTTCCACATCCAGCAAGGCCACTCCACGACACTCGCCGCTCCGGTCCCAACCCAGGCGAATATCGGCAAAGCAGACTTGAGCCGGATCGGGGTTCGGACGGACCGTTGCCAGATAATCGTCCTGCTGGACCCGGTAGGCCTCCCACGCAATTCCGGGAGCCTTCGCGACGAATCGCGTCGGCACGTTGGTTGGTGCCAGACCCAGACGATCCCACTGTATGACCGGGATGGGACCGACTGGCAGCACAACCAACCGTACCGTCTCTTCGGAGTACTCAACATTCTTCAACCGAACTTGCGGCACGGAAATACTCCTCCCCGCAATCGGCACGAGGGGCCCGGAAACGGAAAACTCCAGTTGACTGCGAATTGGCGGCTTCAGGACCAGTTCCCGCCGCGCCGGATCGACCGACTCGCTAGTCAAGCCCGGACTCACCACGTAAGGACCCGGCCAGACCTCGGAGGTTTCCATGCAAATGCGATCTACAATCCCGCTCAACACGTCCAATCGGCAATCAACGTCGGCTGTCCAGCCATCCGCCCCCTTTCGCAACGAAATAACCTGTTCGCGAACGACCACCTTGGGGCGATTGGCCTCGACGCGAGCCGTCGCGCTGACCGGCCCTTCTCCGCTCACTCCCCATCGAGTGACAATCCTGCCCTGCCGCTCGTCCGCGACAATATCGCCGGGAGGCCCAAACTCCTTCATCCCTTCCACGCTTTCCAGGGTCACCAGCGCTTCATGTTGCCGATAGATATCGATCGTCCCCGGCTCGTTGGTCGCGTCTCGAAGCACTATGCTTCGGAGCGTTTCGGACCGTTCCCCCTTGGCATGTATATGTCCACGTAGCTCGATGGTATGCCGCCCGCTCACAGGGACACCGAAAAACAACACCACCTGCTCGCTGTCGGGACGTGTCCAGCGGACCGTCAGCGGTGCCTCGCCGGCGGCCGTGATTACATCGTCCATCACGAGATCGGCCGGCACCGACAGGCGATGCTGAAAGAGGTAACCATCCGTCGTGTCGACGGTCGCCCGGTACCGGAACTGCGTCGCATTCAAGCCGTATCCAACCGACATTTGCCACGTCGCCGTGCTGCGAGGTGGTTTCGGCCGGGTGGTCAACTCGAAAGACGCATCGTCGCTGTCAAGCCGAACGGCGACCGTGGGCGGATCCACGTCTCCCATCCATGAGGCAACGAATTCGTCGGTGCCGATTGCCCCGACCTGCCCCAAAGACGCATGTTCGTATTGCAGCGTCGGCCCAACCGTCGCAGCAACCCACCGTCGCGAGACCTCAAATCCGCTAGTCCGCAATGTGGGTAAACGCAAACTTCCTACGCCGGACGCGTCGCGCACAACGAACTGGCCGCGTACGATCACCTTCGAGCTTGCGACCTCCGTCAGCGACAGTCTCTGCCGCACGAGCGGGCGTCCCTTGAAATTCGGCGATTGCATCTGGCCAGCATCGTCCAGACTCTCCACATGGTCCAATCGTGCTCCCTCGATCTCATAGCCGCGCAAGACCAGGCGAGGATCATGCAACACCTCGAGTTCGTCCCGAAAATCCCTGCCGCGGTCGAAGTGAAATTGCGCGTCGACAAGTGCCCCGCCCAGCGTCACATTAAGCCAGATCAACTCACTGACCCGCGTTGCATTCGCCCGGCCGGTTGGCTGCCACTTGACCTCGAGCCGATCGACCGGCCCCAGGTCCGCTTCAAGATTCAAGGGTCCGTGGACGAGGCGCCCCGTCGCCGTTGGGACTTCGATGCGAGGTGCATCTGCAGGTATCGCCAGCTTGAGGCGCGATGTTGCTAAGGGGGGGATGCTCAGTTGAAATCCGCCCTCTCCGATGCCCCACCCTGGAATCGGCTGCAGTTGCAGTTTCAGTTCGCACCGCTCGACCGGATCGGCCGAAAATGCGAACTCTCCATCGCCCCACGTGTAGTCGTTGATTCTTCGACCGTCAAGCCACGCGGCCTCGAGACTCCAATCGTCAACCGTTTTTCCCAGGGGAATGGCCACCTTCTCGTTGGCCTTGAGGATCTCCAGGGTAAACTCCACCGTGAATTCCGCAACGGTAAGCGGTTCGCCCGTCGCTTGCCAATTGAGACGCGCCTGATAGTTCGCTTCTCTCAGCAACCACTCCGGTGCTTCGGCTTCGATCTGCGAAGCTCGACGCAATAGTTCCTGGCAGAATGGTTCCGGAACGTAGTACTCCGGTTTATCATCCTTGTTGAGGGGTGCAAGAATCATCGCCGGCGACGACGGCTGGCCACCAACCGCTGGAACCTGGGCGTCAGCCTCCGTGCCCATGGCAGTCACCAGCAGACAACTGAGAACCGCCCCGGCGGCGGCCGTCGACCCGTTGACGCTTCGTCGAGCCACGACTCGCCCTGGGCTTCTCACGCGCCGCACCGTCACCAGACGCAGAATCAGGCCCACAACACTGCCCCAAAAACCGGCAGATAACCATGGTGCCCAGAAATCCGGAAGATAGGCGGCTCCCAGAAAGAAGGCTGCCGTCGACAAGATCGCCAACGCCGTAAACGGGGTTGCCACCGCCCAGGTAAGGAACGCCGCGATCAGAAAGCAACCCCACAGACATGACAGCAATAGGTTGCGATCGACAACCAGGATTGTGGCATCGGCAAAACTCGCCAGATCCACTTGGCGAACGGTCCAGCCGACCGTGTCTCTCGGTTCATACCCAGGTCTTGTGGTCGTTTTCCACGGCAACGCAGCTTGAGATGGCAGCTCGCTCCAAACCGTTTGGGAAACGAGAAACGGCGAAGCTTCAGGACGCGCCCGCTCGATTTCTCCCGCCCAGGCCAGGTCTGTCACACGCCAGAGGATCCCCGCGCCTTCACCCGCATACCGCTCACCGTGAGCGGCCGCCTTTCTGGCATTCGTGAGCACAACGTTACGTCCGGATGTCGCCAACGCCAATCCCATCTGATTCAAGATCTGCGCCGCCTGATCGCCTCGGCTCACCCCCGTCGGCAGGGTCACCTTTGTTCCAGGCGTCACTCCCTGTTCGCGAGTTGCCTCCACGTCGATCAACAACTGCACTCTTGCACTCGTCGGCAGAAAGGAATCCCAAGCGGCGGCCACGTCGCCACGGGCAAGAAATTCACTGAAGTCCATAGCTGGCGATTCCGGCAAGGTACTGGCAACCGTCGACGCCATGGCCTGTTCGCCCGCCGCCTCCGACTTCAGACTCCAATGCCACGTATCGACGGAAAGCGGATCGAATGGATCGGTACCCTCACCGCGGCCCATGGGCCCCAGAACACAACTCGGCCATCGCAACCGGCCGCTTGAGAAGTCGAACATGCCCGTCGTATCCAGGACCTGGCGTCCAGGGGGCAGCCAAACGATCCAGTTCCTTTTCAGAACTGGGATATCCGGTTCTGGGATAGGAGTTGTCAGCCGTTCCACAGCCGACCAACGGGTACCATCCGTCCGATAGCCTATCGTGATCTCATGAAAACGGCGGTCTCCACGGAGTCGCACGCTGAGCCCCATCTGGTTGCCTGCCTGGAATGATTCCAGGGGTGCTCGATCGCCGTCGATCTCGACATTCTCGATCAAATCCACGGTGACCGATGGAGGCAACAGGAAATGCACAAACGGAGCGCCCGCGCTCTCGACTCGATACGAGGCCATATGCCTGCCTTGGCCCGTCCACTCCATATGGGATTCCATCTGGCAATGCCAAATCCAGGCACGGGGAAGACTCGGCGGTGCGGCATCGACTTTCAGAACCATCGGCGGTGTGCCCGATCCCGGAACTCGGATCGGATCGTATCGATAGGTCGATTTTGCAATCGAATCGCCAATGACCGAAGGAGCAGCAAGCTCGGGCGTCAGGCTGCGGTTTTCGACCCGCACTTGGTCGCCTCCCGATATACCGATCGACACCCGCCCCTTCTGCTCCGCAGCATCGAGAAGCCGTGCCAGCCCGATAGGCGTCTCGTCCTCGACAGGAAAAGCCCGTACCGCACGAACCTCGAAAGGCTCGCTGCGGCTCGGACGAAGCCGGACCACCCAACGTTCCAGTTGCAGACCATCGCCCTGATGACCATCAAGCGAATCGGCCGCCAGATGGGCTTCAGCTCCCACGCTGAATTCCCATCGAACTGGCACACCGGGCCGATGCAGCAACTCGATGACGACCTGTTCGAGCCGAACGGCTTCCGGATCGATCTGAAGGACATAGCTCTCGCTTGCCTGGGTGCCCGAGACGGTGACGAATACACCGATCTCTGCAGAATACAGGGAACGACGGGGCTGAACGTTGATCCGGAGATCCTCATCGCCGCCGTCGTGGAGGTAGATCGTGCTGGGACGCATTTCGGTCGACAAGTCGGGAAGCAATTGGTAGTCCTGAACCGAGAGTTCCTCTGTCTTGCGTCGCACGAGGCCCTCGGTTCCGCTCAGCTCGAGTTGGTACGGCTCCAACGAATGCAAAGCAATCAGCGCTATTCCCGGTCGGTTGGTTTCGAAATCCACCGGAATCATGTCGTGTGATGTATAGCTCTTCCCTCCCGTCGACTCCAGGCGGCGTGCCGAAACGGTGAGTCGGACCGGAATATCGCTCGAGAGCGGCTCTGCCAGATTGACGATGAGTTGCTTCCTCGCCTCCCCTCTCGATTCGGTTCTCCAATCAGCGACCATGTCGGGCCGATCGGCCTGGATCGAGTCGATCACCCACGAGCGGCCCACCTCGCCGGTTATCTGGAAGTACTCATCTTCAGCAGCCTCAAACAGAACCGTCTGGTGTCCCGAGATCTGGCCGCCGCTCACCTCCACCACGACACCGTAATCGGCTCTCGGAGGCATCCACTTCTGGCCAAGAACAACATCGATCCGCGCGTCTCCCGAGAAGAGCTGAAGATCGATTCCATCCGCCGATTCTCGTGGCAGGACACGGCCGGCCTCGGAACTCACGTCGTCTAGCCGCAGGGGGGGCTCGACCAGGACCGACGCGACCGAGTCACGCCAATGCACCCCCTGGACTTTCACTCGTGGAAGACGCCACGTCTCATCCTGCCGAGTCGGCGCTACAGCCCTCAGCGTCAATTCCCGATCCAAGCCGCGAATTGGGGTGCCCGGCTCCAAAATGACTCGTTTCTCCCCCTCCCCCTGTATCGGAACATCCTCCCAACTGACTGCCGTATCTCCGTCATGAACGGAGACCATCGTCAGTTCCGAAGCCACCAGCAGTTCCAGACGAGTCAGCGGTTGCCCGAGCACGTCGAAACGCAGATTGGCTCTCAGTTCCAGCCCGCCTGGCGACACACTGTACAACAGTCTCTCGCGGAGTTCGGTCAATTGGCTGTGCCCGTCGGGATCGTCCTTGGGGGCGATTCGCAGCGACACGCGGTTCTCGCCCCCCAATTCAATCAGCCAGTCACGCATCCCCGTCGCGAGCGATTCCTTCGACGACAAGATCCCCACCGACACCACAGGAATCCGGTTCTCCGGCACAGTGAGAAGAATCTGCGAGGACGGGCATGGGGACAGCGCAATCTCGAAACCAACACCCCCCAAGGTTTCGCGGATGCCTCGCAGGGACCAGTCGAACTCGAGTCTGCCACCTTGATTCACCCGCAACTCGCTCCGGCCGTTTGGCCCCACTCCCAAATGGGCGGCTTCGCCGTCCCGGTCAGCCCAGCCCCCTCGCCCAATTGCCAAATTGCACGGATTCAGCGGCAGAATCGTCTCAATCGGCTCTGTGTAATCGATTTCCATTACAGCATGGCCATCCACCAGCTCATCGTTCTCGAACCGCGCTTCGTATCGAGCAGAGCGGACTGACGGCGGAAAACTGCGATGCGCCCGCCGCAGCATGTCGCGGAATTCACTCGGCGTGACCCGGCGATGGTCCAGCGTGCCGCCGGGCCACCATTCCGACATCCGGTCTTCGGGACCGTATACCAGGACGTAATCCAATGGGGTCGGTTCACCGGCTGTCGGCCTGTCAAGTTCGACCGCCGGTTTCGACGATTCGGTCTGAGAAACGGCAGCCCCAGCCCAGGCTTGCATCAGGGCCGCGATTGCCAGCAGTATGGCAACCTTCGACGCCGGTGAGCGTGACTCGTCCCTCGGCACTCGCCGTCGAGTCATTCCTCGTGACGCCCATACTCTCGGAGCCTTGCTGGCCATTTCTTGCCGTCCCCGTCAACCTTCTGGGGTCTGAACTGCCGCCGCGTTCGGTTCGCTCGCCGGAGTTCTCACAATCTCAACTTCTGAGGAACCGAACAGAACCTGGGCAGAACCTCGTTCCGAGACCGAGCTGGCCATGTCGCGACGGATCGTTCGTCGTCGGCGCCGCGCCACGCCACGGTAGAGAATCGCTCCCAGCAGAGAAAGCACCATTCCCATCCCCGCTGCCTGGGCAGCCAGGAGAGACACCCCGGGCCACACCACGGCTGTCCCCAGAATGGCAATCACCAGGATGAGACCAAAAAGCGGATGGCGCGTCACCGGGATGTAGATCACGACCAGTCCAATCAGCAGAGCCAGCCCCGAGGCTGCACCGACGATCCAGGTGCGACTCGCAGTCACCAGCTCAACGGATTGAGCCGGGCCAAACGTGCTGAACAAGTAACGACTCGTCCCCTTCGGATTCGGAACGGGCCTCTCCGAACCAGCCCGTGTCCATTGCTCCAAATCTGCCTGCTCCATGATCGGCACTCGACCCCACCATAGCCCGTTCCAGTCCCACTTGTACTCCGCCGTGTAGTCTTTCGGAGCCGACAGCACGTGCTCGTCGCCGCGCAGCACCAACTGCCAGTAGCAGCGACGAATCCGGACATCATTCCCCAGGCCCGGCAGTTTCAGCCGCAGGCCCGGCAGTTCCAGTTGCATGCGGCCTCGCGGGGGACACGAGTCCGAGAAGAACCGCACGTCCAGCACCCGTTCATGAGG
Organism: uncultured Planctomycetaceae bacterium; assembly: GCA_964429355.1. Taxonomy (GTDB): domain Bacteria; phylum Planctomycetota; class Planctomycetia; order Pirellulales; family Thermoguttaceae; genus JAAYAY01. The sequence continues at coordinate 11,670 of CAYSCH010000140.1, forward strand.
AGCCTCCTGCCCCGGAAGTTTTAGTTTCACGCTTATCGACGGATCCGACGATACCGAATACTCCTGCACCTCTCTGCGAAGCACCCTTCCGTCCAACCGAACCTCCAGACGGTCCGTGTCCGCCCCGCTGGGCAACTTGACGATCAGGTCCTTCCGATTGCTGGTAAAACGGTAAACGGCGCGATCGGAACGCTGACTCCCATTCATTACCGTCTGAAGCCATGCCGCGTCGACCGTGACCGATGGGTCCATCGGATGCACCCCCAGCACGATACGATGTTCGGGAGTATCCGCGGTGAACTCCGTTATGGTCCCGGCATCGTAGCTGGCCCGATTGCTCACCTCCTGCCACGCACCGCCGCGAGCTCGCCAGATGCCAATCCCGCTTTCTACGGTGGCTCGAAGACGATGGCCGGTGAACGTCGCGTCTTCCGGCACAATCAGCGGGATCGCGCAGGTCACCGAGGTCAGCGGCGCCAACTCCCCGATAGGAACCGAATAGTCGGCAATCAGCTCGATTCGCCCCTGGCGAGGGCTGGGCAGGACAATCTTGCGCGAAACAAGACCTTCGACGGCCGACGATTCATCGCCGCCGACGGCTGAGACCGTGCGACCGTCCAACGAGTATTCCACAATCAGATCGGCCGGTATCCGGATCGAGAGGGAACTGATCGGTTCGTACTTGACGTCGTAAACCAAACGCCCACGCACCGAAGCCTTCGTCGGCGCGAGGGTCAACGGCGTTTCAGCGGTGAGGCTCACCTCCGTCGACAATTCTGCCGACATCTCCCGCTGCCGGATGTTCGTCACCGCCGCAAAGCTAGCCTCTACCGTCTCGTCCGTCTGGCCAAGATAACAGAGCGGTTCCTGTTGGGTCTCTCGTGGCTTCAGCCACGTTGGAAGCGGCCCCGTCTGCCGTTCCAGTCCGACCGCCTTCTCCTCTCGCAGTTCGATGTTGTCGGCAGGAAAAACGGCCAGGGCGATCGAGCTGAGCGTCGTGGCTTGCGGTTTGGGCATCAACAGCTTGAGCGAACGCTCCGCCGGGCCAATCGCTCGGTGAGCGCTCAGCAGCAAATCAAACTCGTTCAGCAGGCCTTCCCGAAGTCGGATCACCAGGACTCCCGTATCGTCGAGTCCGCATGCCTCCGAAACCACCCGTTCCTCCGGACCAACACGGTCGAATTCCCAGCCGTTCAGATCGATCTTCAGTTGGTACGCCTTGTCGCCGCGCACCGAATACTTCAAGTTTGCCGCAAGTTTTGCCACGTCCGATTCGAGCGACAGTTCATACCGCGGCTCCACCCGGATCCGTACCTGCTTTGGAAACACCCTTGCGGCCAGGGAGAATGGCTGCTGGCCGTAGCGATATCTCCCCACCAGGTCCTGCCGATCTTGTTCCACAGAGACAGGTGACGCCGGGGTCACGCCACGCCCCAGTTCGCAACGCACGTCCCAGTCGCCGCGAACACAAACCTCAACCACGCCCGTCTGCTGAACTGCCCCCAGAACATCGAAACCCGCCAACGGGAACATGCCACTCGCAGGCGGGGCCGCCGTGCTCGTTGCGTGAAGCGTCACAGTCTCCGACTCGGAGTCGCCCAGCGGCTCCTGGAACACCACCTCCACGAGCCGGCCCTCCTGCGGATTCTGATCGGCCGGAGTCACGTCGGTGATGGTGTAGTTCGAAGACTTCTCATCGGATAGAACCGCACCGGGAGGCAAGCGGACCTCGAAACCTGTTACGGCTGGGCCAGAAGGACGATCCACGCGGACTGTCAATTTGGCCTCATAGAAGACGTCGTGAGGGGCCACCGATGCAGTGATCATACCCGCCGAGGTGAGCACCGGAGCCGCTACCGCCGCACTGCCGTTTGGTTTCCCCCACCTCAGGTCAATTTCACCCTGAAACCCACTCAGAGTCAATTCTGTTGCATTCTTGTTCTCCGCCTTCTCATCCGCAGGCTTTGCCTTCTGCGTAAGTTCCACCTCGTCCGGAGCTTTCGCGACCACTTCTGCCATGGGCACTGTCAGGGTCAGGGTTGATTTCAACGCTGGTGGCACCGACAGAAGGAGCCGGCTCTCACGCCCGATCCCCGAAAGCGGAACGGAGAACTCCAGGGTGACGGTCTGTTCGTCCTCCCCTGCGCCGCCCCGGAGCCACAGGACGTAGCGTCGCCTCGTATTGGCTGTGATATCGTCACTTTCCAGGGACTCAAATTCGATCCGGCGATGCTCACCCTCCGCATCCTTCGGCAGCGCCCGAAACGCCGCCTGTTGAAAGCCCAGAGGAATCCGTATCCATTCATCGCGCTCACTGTCGAGCAGAATCCTCAAGGTGACGGACAGATCCACGCGATTTCCCGTCGCCTGTCCCGTCCCTTCGAGCGACAGAATCTTGTACGTCGAATCGCGCCCACTCTTCAAGTCCTGATTCCGGTATCGCAGATATTCCTCGAAAGAGGCTCGTGATACAGGAACCAGCCCTCCCTCGGCATTTTCCAGATGGATCGTATCCAGCGGTGCCGGCTGGAACGCCCCGACCTCCGGGGGCGCAGCAGACTCAACCACATTCGTCTCACTCTTCTCCTGCGCAGCGGCATTCCCTTCACCCTTCTCCTGCGCAGCCGCAACTGCAAACCCCAGAAGGAGATGGAAGAGAACCATCGAAATGAACCAATGCCTTCTCAAGGCTGGCTTCCTCGCGCTGACCGCCCGTCGAGACCCCAGCTAAGCTACCATCGTACCCCAAGAGGATACGGTTGGACATTCAGACAAGTGTTGCGGAAGAGACCGATCCTTCTAGTTTACCCAGACCCGGCAACACCATGAAGAACGAAACCGGACAATCAGGTCAGTCCTAGCCATAAACACCTCCGCTCCAACAACTTGCGTTTAGCGATTCCTCCCTGATTTCTCCGACCGTCAGCCAACGCCCGAAGCAATTCAACGAACCTGAATCCTGGAATCGCACAACCTCATCTAGACCGATCCCTCCTGTCTCAGGCCGGCGGCAACTGCCATGTCCCTCAACTGGATCATCAGCGTTTCGTTGGCTGCCGAGAATAACTGGCCTTCCCGCACATGGAATTCGCCCCCATAGGGTGACTCGATAGAGCCACCGGCTTCCTCGATCAGCAGTGCCCCCGCAGCCACATCCCAAATCTTGGTGCTGTAGTTCCAGGCCACATCGAAACGACCCGCCGCCACATAGCACAGATTCAGGGCGGCCGATCCGGTCCGACGCACGGCCTGACAGGCCGCAAGCGCCGCATTGAAGAGCCGCAAGTCCGGACTATTCGGGCCAACAACACTCGGAAGGCCAACCGCACCAAGGCTTTGCGACAAATCAGTTATCGTGCTGGTAGAAATCGGTTTGCCGTTCAGACTGGCTCCTTTTCCCGCCTCGGCCAAATAACACTCGTCTGCCAATGGACTGTAGACGGCACCTACGAGAACTTTCCCCTGCCGCTCCAGTGCGAGGGATACGCAGAAATGAGGAACACCGTGAACGTAATTGGTCGTGCCATCCAACGGGTCCAGAATCCAGCGGTACTCACCGTTCCCAGCAGTAGTCCCGCTGCCTGAATCGTCTTCTTCCCCAATGAATCCATGGCCCGAGAACGCTCCCAGAACAATACGCCGCACCGTCTCCTGGCTTCGGATATCCGCTTCCGTGACTAGGTCCGCCGGGCCCTTTTCGCGAACCTTTGCTCGTCCAAGCATTTTGACGAGCACCGCCCCCCCCTCTCGAACCGCCTCTTCCGCAGTCGCCAGAAACTCTTTCATGGAAATGCCTTACGAAATCTCACTAGCCGCCGAAGGATCCCGAGTGGGTCACCATCGAGGGGGCCTTTTTCACGCTACAGTCGAATGAGGTCCGGTGGAAACGAACCGGCCAAACCTCGATTATAGCGAATTGCGGACGACCACCGAGGACCGCCACCGCGTTCTCGATGTGTCCTGACTGCAGATATCTGCGGCGACAGCGCGCACAGACTCACTTGTCGTCAGAAAAACAGGCAATCGACGTCACTATCCCAAACCATCGATCCGTCAGAGTCTCGCCAGTCAAAGGTCCATCCAGCAACTCATCCCCGTCTAGAGATGGGGGGTGTCAAAAAAAAGCCCCCCTCTCCAAGAATTTTTCGGCAAGAAACTATAGACAAGAGCGTAGGAGTTGTTATCATCAGGTTCAGGTGAGAAGGGGGCCTGGGATAGTCACGGAATGGCGGTCCAGCCCATTCATTCCCAACTAGCATTTATCTACTTGTTTATACGGAACGCTTCGTATTACCATCGGCCTCTTCTCTGTTCCGGCCCCGCCGTTTCGCGTTGACTGCGAGCGGCGGGGTTTTTTTGTTCTTGAAGGAGCGTCATTCTCTCAGCCCGTTCTTCGCTAGGAACCCCCGGAAATTGGCGGAAGATCTCGTCCACTGGACCGATGGCTCTGTTGCCGTCTCATTCGACAAAGACGCCCCCACCGGCGGCCTTAGGGTCGCCGTGCCGCCCGTTTCTACGAACCGGGCACTGCAATTGTTCGGAACCGGATTTCGTGACGTGGACTGCTCCGCGCCTGGCCCGGCGATCGTCCAGATCGGCCGCTGCGGTTACTCAATCTACGCCACCTTTGCGGAAGCAGAAGGCCTCGTGAAGACACAGGTCGGCTGGCGTGTCTACACCGCTCAGGCCGGTTTTCCCTATCTGGATGTCGTGGCTTCCGTCCAGACGGAGGTCCTTGATGGTTTTGTGAAGTTCGGCCTCTTTTCAAGGGTGGTGGCTGCCGAAATCTCCATTCCCGGAAATTCTTCTCAAGGCGATAAGGGCGACTGGACTTGTGTCGCCCTCCTCGACCGCATCGCCACACCCCTCGAGGCTTCCTACGTGCTCTTCCGTCTGCCGGGTACCCAGTGGAGCTACGTCGAAATGGTCGATCCGAGTAACCCGTCGGCCTGCGAGATCGTCCGCGAACCTGAAGCGGGGCGCACACTCATTCGCCACCAACTCTTCTCGTGTCCGCTCGAGAAAGGCGTCATGCTTCGGACAAGACTCCGTGGAGCACTTCTTCCCCTTCTGCCGGATTACGCCGCCGTGGCTGCCCTGTTCGCCGAATTTGTCGCCGCCGGCCCATCGCTGGGACGCTGATCGGCTCCGGCGAGATTCGCCCCCTCAGCCGCCTGACCGTAGCGTTATTCGCACCAGACTGCTAGACTGACCGCGTTCGACGCCATCAGCCGTCTGCCGGAAAGACACACACGAAACAGGCTGACGCCGTCTCACCTGCACTCATTCAGGAACATCCAAACCGTGACCGCTTCTACCTTCATCTCCGAGAGCTTCCTGCTCCAGAATGATGCCGCAGTGCGACTGTTTCACGAGTTCGCGCGCGATATGCCGATCATTGACTATCACTGCCACCTTCCCCCTGAACAGGTAGCAGCCGACCGTCGATTCGACAATCTGACTCAGATCTGGCTCTGCGGAGATCACTACAAATGGCGGGCCATGCGAGCGGCGGGTGTCGCCGAACGCTACTGTACCGGCGACGCCTCCGATTGGGAGAAATTCGAGAAATGGGCGGCAACCGTCCCCCGCACACTCCGCAATCCACTCTACCACTGGACCCATCTTGAATTGAATCGCCCGTTTGGGATCAATGACCGGCTCCTCGGTCCCGAAACCGCCAAAGGAATCTGGGACCAAGCCGGCGATATGCTGGCACGGGACGATTTCTCCTGCCGCGGAATCATGAAGCAGATGCATGTCGTCGCCGTCTGCACGACCGATGACCCCTGCGACCGCCTCGAACACCACCAAGCCATCGCTGCCGACCCCTCCTTCGATATCGTCGTGTTGCCGACCTTTCGCCCCGACAAGGCAATGGCTGTCGACAACCTGGCCGTCTTCAACTCCTGGGTCGACCGCCTTGCCGAGGCGGCCAACGTCGACATCGGTTGTTACTCCTCCTTCATGACAGCCATCCGTGCTCGTCACGACCATTTCCATGCCCTCGGCGGCCGACTCTCTGATCATGGCCTCGACACCTTCTACGATGCCTATGCCACCGACTCGGAGATGGAGACGATCTTCCAGAAGGCACGAACGCGTAAGGAACCGTCGATCGAAGACGTGCAGAAATTCAAGATGACCCTGCTCTACGAGTTCGCTCTCCTCGACCACGAAAAAGGCTGGACTCAGCAGTTCCACATCGGTGCCCTGCGCAACAATAACACCCGTTTCTTCCAGACGCTCGGCCCCGACTCGGGATTCGACTCCATGGGGGATTGGCCCGTCGCGCAACCCCTCTCTCGCTTTCTCGATCGACTCGATCGCGATGACCGCCTGACCAGGACGATTCTCTACAATCTCAACCCGACCTTGAACGACGTCCTGGCTACAATGATTGGCAACTTCCAGGACGGCGCAACGCCGGGCAAGATGCAGTTTGGCAGCGGCTGGTGGTTCCTCGATCAGAAAGACGGAATGGAACGGCAGATCGACGTCCTCTCCAATCAGGGCCTCCTGAGCCACTTCGTCGGCATGCTCACCGACAGCCGTTCCTTCCTCTCGTACACTCGCCATGAGTACTTCCGCCGCATCCTCTGTAACCTCCTCGGCACTGAGATGGAACAGGGGCTCGTCCCGGCCGATTTCGATCTCGTCGGACCGATGGTGCAGGACATTTGTTACCACAACGCAGCGGCCTACTTCGGCTTCGACCTGAAACCATCCGGCTCACCCTGAGGTATCGCAGGCCAGGCCCGCCAGGCCTGACTTGGCATCCCCGCAGGCCCTTCTTCCCGACTCACTCACCGGTCGCGACCATGCCGATTGGTGCCGGGTAGTTTCAACCCGCCCCGACCGCACCACCCCCTCTTCAGAGTGCTTTCGGAGAGCCAATTCCCAATTTCTCCTGGAAAATCGCCAGAAATTGATCTCTGGAGCGAACCTCTTTGGTTTTCCAGCGTCTAACCTACCGAAACCAACGGGGAGATGTTGTTCTTCCCGCAAGGTGGGGGCGAGCCCCCAATGGGGTTGACACCGGTACCGATCGGTGGCACCCTTACAGTAGAAGCGGAAGGAATCAAGGTCGTTCGACGTGTCGACGGTAGTACCTGTGGCACGAAAGGCGACCGGCAAGATTGCCTTCCCTTCTGGTTATTCCGCGAGAATCGCCCAATTCATCCGTCACCAACGGCGGCCCTGATATCGGTTCCCGCACCAGTGAACGTCTTCACACCGCGCATGGCGCCGAGGTTTACCATGGCTTGCTTCACACACACGACGACCGTCCGGAATTTGAACGTCCGTGACTTCTCCAAGCACGTTTGTGCTGTCGTTCGCGTTGTCGTAGCTACGGCCACGGTCTCGTTGCGCCTTCGTCTAATTGCGCGGATTCTTCTTGCACGGCTCATCCAGCGGGCCGCGGCTGGGCATCAGGCCATATCCGGCCTGTATTCCCATCAAGCCGCAGGCACGTTCGGACGGCCCTCAGGCTCGGAGATGAAACGCTTCGGCCTGATGTGGCGCAGTCCGAGGCCATGTCTCGCGACCCTTCCTGGACGGTTCTGAATCTTCCAAGATTCAAGACCATCCGCCTGAGAAGGAAGAGATTCGCGAGACCCGCGGCTGAGCCGACCGGGCTGGTAGCGTTTTGCACGCTCCCGTTCCGTTTCTGCTCGATCCGACGCGGCGCTTCGTGTTCGTTTTCCCGCATACTGCAAGAAGAGATTCCAGGCGATGTTTACTCAATCCACTACCGCAACCCTCGATCAAGACGAAGTGACTCAACTGGTCGCAGCCGCCCAGGATGGAAGCCGGGATGCCTTCGAGCAGCTCTTCCGGCAGTTCCAGCGGGTGGTCTACGTGACGGCCTACCGACGGCTCGGCAACGACGCCGAAGCCCAGGAATTGTGCCAGGATGTCTTTGTCCAGGCCCTGCGCAAGCTCGACCAGTTGCACGACCCGGCCTGCTTTGGCGGCTGGATCCGATCCATCACCACACGGATGGCAATCAACCGAGCCGTTCGATCCCGGCCCATGGCCTCGCTCGACGCCGAGGGCGCCGCCCCGGCTGGCGACGACGACGTCCAGACTCCTCTGGCACACGTCCTGGCCGAGGAACAGCGCGAGCAGTTGCATGTCGGCTTGAACAGGCTCTCCGACATGGATCGCAGCACCCTCACCGCGTTTTACTTTCGTGGCCAGAGCCTGATCCAGATGAGCGACGAGTTCCAGTCGCCCGTCGGCACGATCAAGCGGCGACTCCACGTTGCCCGCAAACGACTGGCCCAGGAATTGGAGACCTTGGCGGCAACCTGAGCCCAGTCAGCCCCGCTCCTGGCAGGACCACTCCTTGCCGAAATGGCCTGAACAGCATGCTTCCCAAAGCAGCCGGGCATCGATTCTGGCGCTCAGCCATCAACCGGCGACTCAAGGTCCCGGCCGCACTCGCCTTCCCCGAGAGCGGCCGGCTTGGGTCGCCGGTTTCCGTCTTTCGGTGCAGCGAGAAGCCGATTTGCCCAAGACGGTCCCCGCCCCCATCCATACAGCCACCTCGCCACCAACCAGACCACCACGCAGTTGACCATTCCACCCGGCAGACGCAAGACCCACGTCGACGCTCCAAAGGCATGAGTTACCGTGAACACCAAGGCCCATGCGTCGCCCACGCCCGAACGCGACCGTAAGACGAGCAGGGCGATCAACGCCACGTACGGAAGATAGGCTGCCAGCAAGGCAACCGGGTGCATTTCCATGAGCTGCCTTGCCAAGGGGTTCCCTTCCCGTACCGCTGCATAATCCCCAGCCCAATACCCGCCAGTCTGCCCGTGGAACGTCAGCACCAGATCGACGAGCGCCATTCCCACGGGAGCAATGACCCGTTTGGCGTACAACAACCGGTCGATACCGCCAGTTCCACTCGTGCTTGCGGCCATGACCTTCTGCTGTCCAGAAATCTTGCTTCGGCAACACGCTCGATGTCTACCATCTTACGTGCCCGCAAGATATCGGCGAGTTTGTCGCCCCCCATCAGCATGGATCGAGGATGCCTCATTTCGAACGGGTGGACGACCGGATTGTAGTGAAGACTTCTGACCGCTCACCCCACAAAAACCGGGAAATCATACCGACAGTTGGCGAACTTGGACTAAATGGACTTGCGTGAT
>CAYSCH010000141.1:0-20780 GCA_964429355.1 uncultured Planctomycetaceae bacterium
CGCGCGGTGTCTGAGGACAAGGAAGCGTCTACGCTGATGGGCATCAACATCAACGGCATCGTCTCGGTCACCTTCGCCATTGGCTCGCTTTTGGCGGCCATCGGCTCGATCCTCTACTTCACCGACCGCATGTCGGTCACCCCGTTCAGCGGGACGCTGCCCGGTCTCAAGTGCTTCGTCGCCGCCGTCTTCGACGGCAAGGAGGGCGTGGAGCCGGAGGAGGACAAGAAGGAGGAAGCGATCGAACGGGTGCTGGCCGTTTTGCACTCCGTGGAACAGGACTATGATCCTCTGTGGGGCTCAACGCTCAAGCAGGCGATCCGGCGCGTCCATCCCAGCTTCAATGAGGAATACTACGGCTACGGAAGCTTCTCCGATCTGCTCGAGGACATCAAGGCGAAGGGGCAGATCGAACTGGAGTACGACGAAAGCCGGGGGAACTACAAAGTGCGGCGGAAAAAGGGCCGCAGGCGCTGAGCGGCCCTGCTGCGTTTTCAGGCAGAGCAGCCGTCACTCGCCGTCACGGTGAGCCCCCATGGACGCCACTTGGCTCGGCCCGGCGGAAACCACGTTTCTGACAACTCATCCGAAAACCGATGCTGTCATTCCTTGTTTCACGCCCGCCACCTTGCGGCCGGCGTGGAATAAGGATCAGTTCCCAAGGAGAATCGAGATGAACCGGCGTGACTTTCTGGCAACGGGCGTAGCAGGAACAGTATTGGCCGTATCGAGTCGCCTCGCGTCCGCTCAGGAGGCAGGCGTTTCCGTGCCCGCTGCACTCCCAGGCAATTCTCTCACCAGTCCCAGCGAGACGAAGCTGCATGTGAAACCGGTGATGACCGACATCATCCACTCGGACATTTGGGAAGGGTCTTGCCGTTGGAATGCGATCAGTCCGGCCGACGAGGCCAGCAGTGCCAACGAGCGGTTCGCCTCGTGGTCCGCGACGGTTCGAACAAATGCCTTCGACGCCGCAAGCGACGTGAAGATCCTGGATCCGGTGCACATCACTTTTGCGGAGGATTTCGTCATCCGCCCGGAGGAAATGAACAAGCTGGCGGTGGACAGCGAGGCGACGGACGCCTTCTTTGTCTTCCCATCCGGCTCCTCTATCTCGGCCTATGAGATCGGGAACCATTTCGGCAAACCGATCCTGCTCAATGGGCTGGGATGCCGGAATGTCGACATCGCCGCCTACACCCGGAGCAAGGGAAACGAAGCCTTCGTGGCGGCCGATGATGCGGAACTGACGGAGATCCTGTCGCTCCTGCGGGCACGAAAGGTATTTCGTACTACTCGTGTGCTGTTTCCGACCGACCGGGGATTGCCGGCAGCCTGTTCGGTCGGTAGCATCTGGGACCTGGCAGGTCTCGAGGAACGGCTGGGAATTGCCGTGGTGCCAATCTCCTACAAGGAGATGTCTCAAGAGATGGAGCGGGTCCAGGCCGACCCGGGCGCGACGGCCGAGGCCCGGAAGATCGCCGGGGAACTGTTCGCCAAGGCGCATAAGTGCTACCTGGACGAGAAATACGTCGTCAAAAGCTTCCAGTTCTACCAGACGGTGGGAAACCTGATGGCCCGCCACGGCTGCAATGCCTTCACCATCGAGTGCTTCGAACTCTGTTCCAGCCGCCTCCCCGACCAGTGGCAGATCACGCCGTGCCTGATTCACGGGCTGCTCAAGGACCGGGGGCACGCCGCTTCCTGCGAAGGGGATCTCGGCTCGCTGCTGGCGGTGCGGCTGCTGATGTCCGTGTCGGGCAAGTCATGCCACCAGGGAAATTCAGACCCCAAATCCGATGGCGCGTTCCGTATCAACCACAGCAATCCGGCTCTCAAGATGCACGGTTTCGACCAGCCTGACTTGCCGTACGAACTGGGCCGTTTCGTCTCCAAGGGTTGGGGAACGAAGTTCGCGGTGGATTTCATGAACGGTCCGGAGAGGACGGTCACCGTTGCCCGAGTGGACCCGACTGCCACCAGGCTTCTGGTGCTCAAGGGGCAACTCGTGGGAGCCAGCGGCTGGGGACAGGATCTGATTGGCTGCTCGGTGGAAGCCCTGATCCAGCCGCCGCCCGGCCGACTCGAGGAGTTTCTCAAGAAGCGGCTCGACTACGGTAACCATCTCCAGTGGGTATACGGGGATTACACGCAGCAACTCCGGCAGGTGGGGGAGATGCTGAAGCTTGAAGTGGAAGTAATCGCCTGAGGAACGAGGCCCCGAAATGTTCTAATCACAGCCTCTCCCCACCCGTTGAACCGGTAGGGGAGGTTAGGATGGGAAGAGGCTGCGTGCGCAGTTTATTTTCGACACGAAATCGGGCGGAAGTATGCCGTATATCCCGCAGAATTTCGAAATCCCTGCCATTGGGTGGCCCGAATAGTTCATCCAGCAAGGGGAACGAGCATTTTTTACCCCTAAGATCAGCCCGGGTGATCGATTACTGGATTACGACATTGTCCCCCGGGCCGCCGTCCAGCGTGTCCAATCCGGGACCGCCGAGGAGCACATCGTCTCCGTCGCCACCGGTAAGGACATCATTGCCGTCGCCGCCGATGAGGATGTCGTCATCGTCGCCGCCGTTTGCGGTCAGCGCGATGCCGTCCGCCTCCAGGCCCGAGGCTTCTACCACGTCGTCGCCGGCCAGTGCGTTGACCGTCAGCCGGTCGTTGGCAGTCTCCGCTCCGGTAATATTGACCCGTGCGGCCAAGCCTAGGACGGTCGTGCCGCTGGCATCTCCAATGACCTGGATCACATCCTCCCCGCCCGTTCCGGCGACGATCACGTTGTCGGGCTGCCCGTCGCCACTGCCAGCCGCCGTCGCGAGGTTCAGGTTCACCTCGACGAGGTCGGTGCCGGCCAGATTGCCGACGACGATGGTATCGGCCCCGCCGAGCGCGTTGAAATCGATCGCTTCGACGTCGTTCAGATCCATCGTGACGGAGGCCACGTTGCGGAAGAACCGCACTCGTTCACCGTTGGCCGAGATGTCGATTTGCTCGGCGACGTTGGCGCCGTTGAAGAGCATCTTGTCAAACCCGGCTTGGCCCTCGATGGTGTCGTTGTCGTCGCCGGGATTCCACGTGAACGTGTCGTCGCCGGCCCCCATCAGGGCAGTGTCGTCGCCGTCGCCGCCGTTGAACAGGTCGTCCCCTTCGCTCCCCAGGAACAAGTCGTTGCCGAGACCGCCGTTCACGACAAGTTGGATGGCGTCGTCTTCAAGTGAGGTTGCATCGACCCCGTCCGCGCCTCCCAACGCGTTGAGCGTCAGGCGATCGTTTGCCTGTTCCTGGTGAAAGATGTTGACGGCCGTGTGAAGGCCAAACACATGGACTCCACCGGCGTCCCCTGCGGCGCCAAACGTGTCGTCGCCGTTTGTGCCGTTGACCGTGACCGTGTCGGCCTCTCCGTCCCCGCCCCCCCCCGGTCCCCGCAGGTCCAGGCCGATCTGCGTCGTATCGGTGCCCGACAGGTCGCCCACGACGATGTTGTCGGTGCCGCCCAGGGCCCTGAATTCGATCTGCTCCAAATCGTCCAGATCCATCGTTACCGAGGCAAAGTCGCGGACGAATAGAACTCGCCCACCATTGGCAAATATATCAATGTTCTCGTTGGCATTGGATCCGAAAAAGAGCATGGAATCCGCACCGGCCTGGCCCTCGACAGTATCGCTGCCGTCACCGGGATCCCACTGGAACTTGTCGTCGCCGATGCCCATGAGAACCAGGTCGTTGCCCTGTCGGCCGGCGAGGAAGTCATCCCCGTCGCCGCCCAGCAAAACGTCGCTGCCTTGGCTGCCGAGAATCGTATCGTTGTCGGCGCCGCCGTCGACGGTGAGCTTGACGATGCCGGCGACGAGTGTCGATGCGGTAACGCCGTCGTTGCCGGCCAGGCCGTTCACGACGAGCGAGTCGTTGCCGGCCTCCGCGTTGGCCACGGTCACCAGCACCGGCAAGCCGACCACGGAAATCGAGGTCCCGGAGCCGAAGACATCGATGATGTCGTTCCCGCCCGTGCCGTTGACAATCACGGTGTCCGGTTGTCCGTCACCCGCCGTACCGCCCAGGACACCCGCCAGGTTGGTGTTGAACTCCACGAGGTCGGTGCCGGCGAGATCATTGATCGTGATCGAATCGGAACCGCCCAGGGCATTCAGGTCGATCCCTTCGACACCGTTGATGTCCATGACGATGGTACCGACGTTGCGGGTGAAACTTACTCGCCCGCCATTGGCCGAGGCGTCGAAGAGTTCGTTGGTGGCCGAGCCGTGGAAGAGCATGGAATCCGTGTCGGCCTGGCCTTCGACGACGTCGCTACCGTCGCCCGGATCCCACTGGAAGACGTCGTTGCCGGCGCCCATCAGAGCCACGTCGTTGCCCTGCTGACCGTCGATGAAGTCGTCTCCGTCGCCACCCAGCAGCAGATCGATTCCATTGGAGCCGAGGATTGTGTCGTCGCCGGCACCGCCGTCGACCGTGATCTTGATCAGCGCGGCGAGGTTGCCGGTGGCCGAGAAGCTGTCGTTCCCGCCGTTGGCGTTGACCACGAGATTTTCCGCCGTACCGATGTCGAGGCTGAAGGGGGCGGGGTTCACCCGGTCGAAGCGGACGCGGGCACCATTGGCAGTGACGGTGAAGTCCTCGGCGCCGTTGCCTCCGTTGACCTCGATCGTGTCGATGCCCGCCCCACCTTCGTTCAAGTCGGTGTCGTCACCCGGGTTCCAGACGAGCCGGTCGTTGCCGCTCTCGCCGAAGACCTGATCGTCGCCATCTCCCCCGGTCAGCACGTCCTGTTCACTCCCGCCAAAGAGGAGATCGCTTCCTCCCCTGCCTAGCAGCGTGTCGTTACCCGCCTGACCGAAAAGCAGGTCCGCAGCCGAGCCGCCAATCAACAGGTCGCCCCCCACTCCGCCGAACAGACTGGCCCGAGGAAGGGCTCCGTTGGATTCATCAATCGCAATCGTATCGTCTCCACCCGAGCCAAAGACCTGAATCGTGGTTGTATTGGCTACGGTGGGCACGCCACCGAGAATCGTCACAGTGCCGCCATTGACCAAGATCTTTCCGGCCGCATCACGGCTGACCTCAATCGTGTTGCCCTGGTTGTCGCCAAATACGCTCAACACGGGGCCCGAAAAGGTGGCGGTGATTGCCAGCAGTCTCCTCGATTCGAGGATTTCAAAGGAGGGGGTAAGTGTCCTGGGGCTCGGACGTTGAGAAAGAGGGCGAGTGACGCGCTTCTTCAGCAAGTTACGCAAATGAAACATCCAATGCTCTCCAACTGATGTTGATGTGCCGTTCCGAGTGGGGATGGTCCCTTCTGGCCGCAAAAATACGCGGCATGTCCGGGAACCTTGCCCACGGACACACCTGCTTGTCGAAAAATATCCGGCCGCATACTCTGCAAAAGCCATACCGCACCCCGATCGACCGCTCCGAATGGCTGGAACGGTCGGATCGGGTCGACTGAAGTGGTTGTTTTGCAAGGCCTTGGCGTCCGACGCGCGAACACCCGATGGCAGTTGCCCGGAACCATGTCGTACCGGCGTCGTCTCCCAGGGATCGAATACTGTCCGCCCGGCCCATGAGTCACTCCTGGGGTGGGCATGTTGCCCCTTCGGCTGGCTGGGAATACGATTCGTTCCAGTTCAAGATCGCTCAACGCGTGACGAAATCCGTATCTTCTGAGATGGCAACCGACCTGCAATTACTGGATTGTCTCCCCGACGCAGTCATTCTGGTTTCTCAGGACGGGATGATTGAGTTCGCGAACTCCCAGGTCGAGCGGCTGCTGGGTTACGCTCCGCGTGAACTCACCGGTGCTCCGCTGGAAACGCTCTTGCCGGAGCGATTTCGCCGGCAACATGTCCAGCATTTCGTTGCCTACTGTGCCGACCCTGTCGTCAGGCAGCTGGATGGCCATCACGAACTGTTTGCGCTGACAAAAAATGGCCGGGAGCTGCCTGTAGAATTGAGCCTGGGAACTCTCAGCACGGCCCAGGGCATCCTGGTCGTGGCCACCATCCGCAACGTGTCCCACCGCAAAATGGAAGAATTGCGGTTGAGGGAGGCGGTGGCTGAAATCGAGAGCCAGAGACGGCGCACTCTGCTGGAGAATCGTTACCTGGAACAGGAATTGGACGTCGCTTCGGGAGCCGGCCAAATCGTAGGTCGGAGCGAGGCCATCCAGGAGACTCTCAAGAAGATCGAGCAGGTAGGCCCCACCGATCTCAGCGTCTTGATCCTGGGCGAGACGGGAACCGGCAAGGAACTCGTTGCCCGCTCCATCCACCAGAGAAGCCCCCGGTCAAACCGGCCCTTGGTCAGAGTCAACTGCGCTGCCCTGCACCACGAACTCATCGAGAGCGAATTGTTCGGCCACGAAAAGGGCGCCTTCACCAGCGCCTCTGCCCAGAAGATCGGCCGCTTCGAGCTGGCCAACGGCAGTACCATCTTTCTGGATGAAGTGGCCGAGATTCCCCTGCAATTGCAGTCCAAACTGCTTCGGGTTCTCCAGGAACGAGAATTCGAACGCGTCGGATCCACCACGACCACGAAAGTCGACGTGCGGGTGATTGCCGCCACCAATCGAGACATCCACACGATGGTCCAGCAGGGATTGTTTCGCGCGGATCTTTACTTCCGGTTGGCCGTGTTCGTGATCGAAGTACCGCCGCTCAATCAACGGCGAGTCGATATTCCCCTGCTGGTCTGGCACATCATTCGCAAGAAACAGGCCAAATTCGGCAAAAGAATCCAGGAGATCTCGGCCGACGCGATGGAACAACTCACACAATTGGATTGGCCCGGGAATGTCCGCGAACTCGAAAACGTCATCGAACGTGGTCTGGTGGTTTCCGAGGGTCCGGTCTTCTCTCTCGAAGGTCCTTACGGCAAGGCCGAACGAACGGGCGATCCTGAGGAGATGAATACCAGCGCCTGGCGGTCCGGGACTCTTCAAGAAGTCGAACGCTGCCACATTCTGGATGTTCTGACGAAATGTCAATGGAGAATCAAAGGCAAGGGAAATGCCGCCGATCTGTTGGGACTCCATCCGAGCACGCTGCGCTTCCGCATGAAGAAACTCCGTGTCACCCGTGAGGAAGAGGTTGGCGGTCGCTGAACACGCTCGGCAAGCATGGCCTGCTTCGTTTGGGGGCGTGCCTCCGCCGGAATCCGGATGTTTCGTTGGCCCTGGCCGTTACTTGCCCTGCGGCAGGCAACGTGTTACCCTGATCATTTGAGTTGAGGAAGCTGAATGATCCTGATCGCCGCCGGCCAACCCCGGGCCGTGGCGAATCTGAAGATGCCGCGAACGGGAAGATGGAAGCGGTACGCAGACGAGAAGGGAGGCTCGAAGCGGCAGCGGCCATTCGCTGTGTAAGAGTTTTCTGCAAGCCGACCGGCTCGCTTGCGTCGCAAGTAATGTTTTCGAGGAGTGGCAGACATGCCGCACGGTGTCATCAAGAGGCTGACAGACCGAGGATTCGGGTTCATTCTCGGCGAACACGGTGAGCTTTTCTTTCACCGATCTGCCCTGCTGGATACCACTTTCGAGGAGCTGAACACCGGACAGCGGGTGGAGTACGAGGAGGGAACCGGTCCCAAGGGGCCTCGCGCCGAGAATGTAAGGCCTGCCCAGCAGCCGAGTGGATCCGAGTGAGGTGACCAGTCTCGGGGCATGCCACACCACCTGGCATTCCGCTCTCCGAGTTTGCGTGCCTTGAGAGGTTGTCGTAGATTTCCACCGGCGTCGGCCCCTGCCCCTCGCCCACTCGAAACTCGCCCCTCGCGCGGCGCCCCCCCGCGACCAGCCGACCTCCAGACCCGTAATGAGACCTGTGGATCCGAATCACATCGCCTTCCTGATCCCCTCGTAACGGGACTTCAAATACTCCATGGACTTCCCCATTGCGTCTGCCATCTCGTCCGGCGCCGGTTCATGATGCATGAACGGAGTGACCGGATACCGGAACTTGACTTCTGCCAGTGCCGCCAGCCAGGGACTGCAATCGGTCGGCCCAATGCCGGGCAACTGCCCGGTTCCCTCCGCATTCTGCCAGGCATAGAAAAAGAACAGTTGCTTGCCGCAGATCTTGATCGCCTCTTCGACCGACTCGGTATTCCGCTGGATGTGGTAGGGAGCCAGGGCGATTCCCAGCCGAGGATGCCGGTTCTGGTCGGTGAAGGCCTTGATCGAGTCGATAGAGTTCAGTAGCGAATTGCCGCTGTGGTTCTCGATGGCCAGGTACGAATCGTACTTCTCCGCCAGTTCCAGCTCCGGCTTGAGCGATTCGAGAAACTGCTTCATGCTTGCCCCCAGATCGTTCGGATCCCCGAGCCCGCCGCTCCCCCGCACCGCCATACCACCGCCCGCCTTGCCCAGCAGCTCCGCGTAGCGCGGATAGCCCCCCGCGTAGACCGAGAAAGCGTAGAGTTCAAGTTTGTGCTTCTCGAGCAGCTCCCTGAGGCCCTCCGGACCGAGCCGATCGAGCACGTCGTCCAGGTGCGGGCAGCCCGCGTGGGCCGACCAGATGTCGATCGCCTGGAAACCCAGGCCGGCGATCCGTTGGGCGGCCAGTTCGATCGGCAGCGACGAGAAGTTGATCGACGAGCAGGCCAGCCGCATCTTCCAGGGAGTCACTTCCTGGCCGCGAGATGAACCCGCCGGTCCCCAGACCCCTGCCATTCCGGCAACGGCCGCCGAACCGAGTTGAAGAAACCTGCGACGCGAATGCAAATCTCGGCACATGCTTGCGCCTCCGGATGCGAATAGGCTCATTTCCACGCCGAGTCCAGCTCGTAAACATCGAGCGACTCGACCTTGACGTTGCCTTCCTCGGCAAACACTGTGATCGACTCGATCTCCGTCTCGCTGCGGAACGAGTCGGTCTTGACCACCCGTCCGTCGTTCCCCCAGATCTCGATCGACGGCCGGTCGACCAGGATCTGCAGGCGGATCTTGCCCCCGATCGGTGCCAGCGGCATTTCGTCGAGCTTCGATTCGGCAACGTCATAGACCACGCGGCGACGGCCGATTTCCAACCCAACCCGTTTCGCATCCCCCAGAGTCAGCTCGGCGCGAATGTCGAAGAGACGTCCTGATGTTTTAACAGTGACCGGCCTCTCCGCGGCGGCCACGACGTCTTCTACGGATTGGCGCTGCCGGTGCAGGAGCTGGATCTCCTCGATCGGTTCGGCGAACATCCGCACACCTTCCGCCGTGGTCCGCAGCGTGAGCCGGCAGGGAAAGGTCATCATCTGATTGAAGGGCATCCCTTCCATGTCGATCCGGCCCCAGCCGATCTGGATCCGACGTCCGTCCGGCATGCGATCGAAGGTCTGCGAGGCATAGTACTGGCCCCAGTGCACCCGGTGCTTCCCCTCGTGCTCCGGCGTGAACTTCTTGCCGTCAAACCGGCCGATCACGTACTGGGCGTCGGCGGCAAACACGACCCAACGGGTGTTCGACGCCTCGCCGTCAATCGCCAGCTCGAAGAGGTCCGGGCATTCGAAGAAGCCGTCGAGTTTGCTCTGCAGTTCCCATTGCTTGAGGTCAGGTGACGCGTAGAAGGCGATCTGCCGCTTCTGGGAATCGCCCGTCCCTTCCTCGTCGTAGACGGCCATCACCCAGTGTCCGCCCGGCTTGTACCAGAACACCTTGGGATCGCGCCCGGTGTGCTTGACCACCGGGTTGCCCTCGTAGTAGGTGAAACTGCGGCCCCGATCGTTGCTGTAGGCAATCGCCTCGCCGCATCCCGTGTCGGTGAACGTGGCGATGATCGCCTTTTCGTCCCCCGTCCGAAATCCGGCCGTGTTGGTCTCGTCGACCGTGCCGCTGCCGGAGAAACAGTGCTCGACCGCTTGCGTCCAGGGGTAGAGTGCTTCACCGAGTTGCTGCCAGTGGACCATGTCGCGGCTCACAGCGTGCCCCCAGTGCATGTTATCCCAGCCCCATCCGTACGGATTGTGCTGAAAGAACAGATGATACTCGCCGTCGTAATAGACCAACCCGTTGGGGTCGTTGTTCCAGCCTCGCTGCTGGCTGAAATGGAACTGCGGCCGGAGCGGCTCGTCATACAGCGACTCGTGCTCCTTGATCTGATCCGTCTGATCGACGATCTCCAGGCCGCCGGTTCCCGGCTCCATGGCATTCACCTTGAGCACCGCTTCCTTTCCGCGAAAAGCGGCGATCTCGATGTGGGCCCACCAGTCCGGTTCGTCAGACGCCAGCTCGATGTTGAAGACCCTGACGGCCTTGCCATCGATCACCAGTTCCATCCGCCGCTTGGCGGCTCCGTTCTTGACCGGCAGATTGAGAAAATTCGCTTCCAGCCGGATCGCCCTCTGCAGCTTTTCCGGAGGGAGCACCATCGCGCGATTGCTCTGCACGATCTGGTCGACATTGATATGTCCCCATCCGCCGGTTCGGGCGTCCACAATCTGGATCATGGCCGACTTGCCGGCCAGTTCACTCACGTCCCACGACTGCCACTGGAGGGCCTCGCTCCCGCCCGGAACCGTGTTGGGGCCTGCCGCCGTGCGGACCGGCTGGCCATCGACCAGAAGACACACGAACGTCTCCTTCTCGTAGCCACCGCCGCCGATGAGGAAATTGATCAGCTTCCGCTCGATCGTGAAGGGGGGCGAGGTGAGAGTGCCTGTCGTGGCGTCCCCCTTGAAGTAGCTGTTGACCAGCCGTTTGCCCCGGTAGCCGGTGACATTCATCTGCCCTTCGAGCGTACCTTCGGCCGGCCCTGGGCCGAACGCTTCGCCTTCGACCGTCCAGGCACCGTAATCGGCTCCTTCGAAATCGGCGATCAGAATGTCGTCCTGGGCCGTTGCTGCGGCCGTGGTTGCCAGCAAGAGGAGAGCGGTCGTCAGCAAAGCTCGTTTCATGGTGTAACTCCGAAGTGGGGGCTAAATGGCCTCGCGTGATTCGCGGAAAAATGGTCGTCCTGAAGATAGCCGCGTGGGCTTGCTCGGGCTACGTCCGAGTTTGCCTACGAACTCTGCCAGTCCCCGCCCATCGAGTTCCTAATCGTCTTGCTGCAATTTCCTCTGGGAATCACGCAAGGCCATTTGGCGGGAGAATGATTCGATGATAGCGGTGCCGGCAGCGTCGGGAAAGACGTCCATCCGACTGGGCAGCCGGTTTCCCTTGCCACCGGCCGCCAAATCTGCTAGTGTTCCGCTCCATTTCTTGCACCGTTCCCTCGTCACGCTCTCGGAAGGTCCCACGCTGTTCCGGGCAGGAGGCAGCAACCGTGATTCGACCGCTCATTCTTGCCGTCCTGTTTTTCTCAGCCTCGGTCCCACAGGTTTTCGGGCAACAGTACTACCTTTCTTCTGGGGACTACCGCACGCCGGCCCCAGTGGAATGGCAATCGTCTGCCCCGCCCATTTCTGAGAATGCGGCCGGGCCGTATGCCTTCCCCGGCACACCTTACGCACAGCAGTACCCGACGCAGCAGTACCCGACGCAGCAGTACCCGGCACCCTGCCCTGTGTACTATCCGGCAGCCGGCGAAGAGTCTTTCTCAACAGTTCCCGGCGTACCGTACCCTGCAACGTACACCAGCGCCACCGCGTTGTCCTCTGGCTCGCCCTACGCGGTGCCGAGCACCACCCCGTATGCGATGCCGGATCAGGCCGTTCGAGAGTTGCCTTATGGAGCATCGAGCGGCGTGTACTCTCCGGCGCCATACGCGCTACCCTATGCGTCGACCTACCCTGCGACCCAGGTGACGGGGCAGGAAGGACCAGATCCGCCGCCCCTTCCTACAGCGGCTGATCCCCAAGGCGACCCGCCCGCGTCACCAACGCCGGAGCCCGCTGCAACTGAAAAGGCAACTCCGGAAGAGTCCGGCGACGAGGAGGGTGAGAAACCGCTTCACGTAGAGGAGGAAACTCCAGGCCCGTGGTACTATGCCCCGGTCCAGTGGCTCGATCCTTGGGAGGGGAATGTTGAGATCGGCCTGTCGGGTTCCGAGGGCAACACACAGACACTCAATTACCTGTTGGGGCTGGATGCGAAACGCGAGACCGACGACGACATCATCAATTTCGACGTGACGTACGATCGCAAGTCGGCCGAGTCGGTCGAAACAGCGCCCCGGCTGTTCGGAGAAATCCGCTGGGAATTGCTGTTTGAAGATTCGCTGTGGACTTGGTACTTTCACGAGACGACCGAGTATGACGAGTTCAAAGCCTTTGACGTTCGGCTCTCTTACGACACGGGTCTCGGCCGGCGTTTGATCAAGAACGAGATAACGTCCCTGCTGGCCCGTGCCGGTGCCGGTACGTCGCACGAGATCGGTGGCCCCAATGAGAACCTGGTTCCCGAAGCTGTTTTCGGCCTGGAATTTTCCCACAAATTGAACGAGCGGCAGAAACTCTCCGCCTCGAGCGAGTATTCCCCCGACGTGACCGACTTTCGCGACTACCGTCTGAAGTCGAAGGCCTCCTGGGAGGTGGTGCTCGACGAAGAAACCAACCTGAGCCTCAAGGTCAGCATTCTCGACCGTTACGACAGTACTCCAGACGGTAAGAAGCCCAACGATCTCGACTACACGTTCACGCTGTTGTGGAGTTTTTGACAGTGTGCCGGGCCCCCCGTAATCACCCGAAGTGCGGATGCGGGAAGGCGGTCGTCACAACCTCCGACGCTGCCTGCAATTCGGATTGGCACAATCAGTCGAGCCAGTCCTGTTCGGCCAGGCGTGCGGGGGTGTATTCCTCGGTTACGTAGCTGATATCGCGTGAGATGAGGGCTTCGACCTCGAGCTTGAAGCCGTTGTCGAGCATTTGCTTGATTTCTTTCTGCCAGGCCTTTTTCTTGGCGAACCAGGGGTAGCTGGCGATCTGTTTGGCCCGCTTCCGATCGGTTTCGTTGAGGTTGATCTTGACGCTGTCGGACAGGCCGCAGCGCTCCAGGTCGATGCTCCGCAGTCCGAGGTACTTGGCGTCGGGGATGGCCATGCGCTGCGATTCGAAGGCCAGGTTGATCGATCCCTGCTTGATCACGCTATAGATATAATACCCCCATGGATCGTTATCCAGCAGGCAGTAGATGGGGAGTTTCAGCTCGGTGTGCAGGCGGTGCAGCAGCCGGCGTACGCCTCGCGGCGGCTGCCCGCTGCCGTGAGTGAGGATGCACTTGTGGGTCCGCCAGAATCTGTCCTCGTTGAACCGTTGCCAGACGGTATCCTTTTCGACATGCAGGACGAACTTGGCGTTGCACTTTTTGAACTTGATTACGTCGGGTTCCATGATCGACGGGATGCCGTAGCCGCCGGACCCCATCCGCGAACAGTCGATCTCGTCACCCCGGTCTTCGAGAATCAACTCGCCGACCATGTCCCCCCTCTTCTGGGCATAGAGATGGAGTTCCTCGCGGAGGCTGTTGAGCAGGACTTCCGTATCTTCGATCACCGGATCGCATTCGCCTTGATCGGCAAACGTTTCTTCCTTGGTCCCTTCGATCGTGTGCTTGAGCAGGTAGTAGAGACCACGGATGCTGGTGGTCTTGTCCTGTTCGATGAGCTGCTTGGTGCCGCTGGCCACGAGCATCGTCTGCATGAAACTCTTGGCCTGCGACAGGTTGAACAGGTGCCGCCGATTGGTCTTGTTGCCCATCTCGATGAATCGCTTCGCGGCGTTGAATTTCACGTTCGAGAGCGCTCGGGTGGGGATATCCAGGTGCGGATCGCGGTGCTTTTCGGCGGCCGTGATCACGCCTCCCGCCAGGCCGGCTAACTGGTTCATCGTCTGCTTGTCGCGAGGCGACATCGGCCCTCGAGGCTTTCTGGCGACCGACGCCGCATCCATCTTCTTCTGCCGAACGTTTTTCTTTGTCATAGCGAGTCACTCAGTGGGGTGCGCCTTGACGCGCCGGGAATTGGTAAAAAATCGGGCTGGTCTCCACGCACAGCGGGGTGTCGAGACACGTTCTGCCTTCGTCGGTGCATCAAGGGTGCACCATCCGGTCTGCAGATCGCCCTTCGTTCCCGGGTTGAGTCAAATCGTACCCGGGTTTCAGAACAACGTTTTCTGCTTCGCTCCTGGGGCACCGCTGTCGCCGTTGCCGTTGTCGCCTGCGCTGCCGCTGCCGTTGTCGTCCGCGTTACCATGGTCGTCACGACGGCTCGTGTCGCCGCTGCTGCTGGTGTTGACTACTTTGGCACGGGCGAGAAGCTGTTCGTTCACATCTTCAGGGTCGACGATCAGCACGTTCTCGCCAAAATCCAGCTCGTCGTCCTCGTCCACCACCCGGCCGCGGTCGTCCATTCGGAGGTCGGCCTCGGCGGTTCGTTTCTTTGCCACCTGGAGCAGTTGATCGTAGATGGTCTGTTTCTCGATGCCGTTGATTTCGCTGACGGCCCCGGCGACTTCGCCCAGGTAACGGAGAAACATGTTCCTTCGTTCGCCCTCATGCTTGACCCGCCGGCGGCGGCGCAGGTACATACCGAGCTTGCGCCCAACGGCCTGCAGCCCGAGACGCAACTCCTTCTGGATTTCGGGATAGGAGGCCACTGCTTCCTTGGATTCACTGGTGAAGGGGACCCAGACGCTGGCCATGTGGACCATGATTGTGACCGGACCGCGGGGCAGTTGGTTACGAGCCTGGTTCAGGCCGTAGGCTCGCCAGTTTGTGCCCATGATCGTCTGGGTGATGGCGCAAGCACCAGCCTGGAATTGCAGGGGAACGCGGTTGGCATATCGGAGGACGTTCATGGTCTGACCGTCGTCGAGGTTGACGTTTCTCATTGCGTCGAGAAGCTGATCGATCTCTTTGCCCTTGAGTTTTCCGGGAGAGATGCGAGTTTTCATCCGCGATTCTTTGATAATCTTGTCGGCCGCCTCGAGCCCGATGCCGTCGAAGGTCATGGAGAGGAACTGGCGCAAGGTGCGGGCGTCGGTCTGTTCGATGAGCTCGCAGAGGGTCTCGCGGGAGACCCGATGGGCGGCAGACGTGCCGCCATAGGCCAGGCCGACCTCGATTTGGAACGGGTTGCCCCGGTAGACCGACGGCGGGCGCGTGGCGGCGGCGAAGAACTCGCCTGGCACCACTTGGTGAAGCCCTTTGAGGATCAACTCCTCGCCGATGGGGCAGATGCAGTCGGTGGCCGGGTTGCTGATCTTTGTCTTCTGGATGGCCTGGTAGACCATGTCGGCCTCTTCGCGGCCGATGCGTCTGGTACTCGCCCGGTTGCTGACGCCGGCTTCCTGGCAGATCCGGCGAGCCACCGAGGGGCTGACACGCGAGAAGGACTTGACCAGGAACTGGGTGATCGTGGGCTCTTTGGTTTCCTTGAGCATGCCGACCAGTCGTCCCAGTTCCACGCCGTAGGGATGAGGCTTGATCTCCTTGGGTTCGGGGGGGAGCACTTCGGCCACTCGCGGGTAGTCGCGGTGATTGCCCTCGGGGTCGTCGTAGTGGATTGTCACGTGGGGATTGGCGATGGCCGTCTGTTCGAGGTAGTCGTCAACACTGCCTCGGCCACGCTGGAATTTCGCTTCCAGCTCGATCGTAACACGGGTGCCGTTATCGTGTTCAATCCACTCGATCCCGTGCTTCTCGATGATACCGGTGCCCTTTTGTCCCGGCGGCACCTCGACCCCTTCCCCACGGCCGTTCGTGATTTCGGGGTGATTGCGCTTCGTGTCGATCTGGATCTCGTAGTAGTGGGCAGGGGTGCGAGGCGAGATCTTCGACATGATCTTGACCGGCTTGCCCGTGGTGAGCAGACCATACATACCGGCGGCGGAGATGCCGATTCCCTGCTGTCCGCGACTCATCCGCAAGCGGTGGAATTTAGAGCCGTAGAGGAGTTTTCCGAATATCAGCGGGATCTGCTTTTTGAGGATTCCCGGTCCGTTGTCTTGGATCCCTACCTTGTAGCGGTCCTGCCCGTTCCCATTGGTGGTTCGCTGGATATGGACCCAGATTTCGGGAAGGATACCGGCTTCTTCGCACGCATCCAACGCGTTGTCGACGGCCTCCTTGACGGTGGTGAGGAGGGCCTTACGGGGGTTGTCGAAACCGAGGAGGTGGCGGTTCTTCGCGAAAAACTCGCTGACGGAGATATCCCGCTGGCTGGCGGCCATGGTTTGGGCGGTCGCCCGTCGCCGCACGCTTTCCGGCGACTTGGGCGCTTTTCCGTTCTCGCTCTGGCTGGGAGCCGAATCATGCTTCTGGGAAGCACGCACCTTCTTCGTAGTCAATGGAAGTCGTCCCTGATCTAAACGTGGGAAAAAACGAGAAGCCACCCTGCGGGGGGGCATGGCGTTGCGGTGTCGTCGGGCAGACGCAGAGGCTGGGCAGATTATAACGCTTCTTTGCCCAATCTCCCACCCGGCTTTCGAAATCATCTTTCTTCCTTCGGCAGGCGAAAGACGACGTTTTGACAAATTCGTTATTGAAGCGCCGCTGTGGAGCAGCGCGTGACGGTTAGGTATGCTGCAATTCTGACAACGAACAGTTTTGCCTGAATGTCAATTCTACAAAAAAGCACCCAGCGCTGCAGGTGGGGATTCAGATGGCAAACACGAATTCACTAACCAGTTACGACACAAACGGGTAGCCTGTTCCGACATTGGCATAGGATGTGCAAATGACGAGTTCAGGAAAACTCACCACCCCCCGACACGGATGGAGGACGGAGCGATGATAGCCCCTGAATTGCTGTTGTTGATTGGAGCCATACTGGCAGGGGCGATCTCGATCGAATTCCTTCGTCCTCTCCGCGGTACCAATCCTTTCTAAATGGCCCAGTACTTGCAGCGGGTGGATCGGGCTTTTGCCTGGGCCGGTGCGGGCGAGAAAGGTTACGGCTGCGAGAGGGCCATGGGGAGTTCGACGAGGACGGTGGTGCCCTGGCCGATTCGGCTGGTGATTTCGGCATGGCCGCCGAGGATGCGGGCACGCTCGCGAATGCCGTCGAGGCCGAAACGGTTCTCGGGAACGATTGTGGGATCGAACCCAACGCCCCAATCGTTGATCTTGATGCGTATCCATCCGTCGTGTTCGATCAGGTCGATTCTCACTTTTTCCGAATGGCTGTGCCTGAGGGCGTTTGTCAGGCACTCCTGGGCGATGCGATAGACGGCGTTTTCCAGGACGGGGTCGAGGCGATCGAAACGGATTCGGCTGTGGACCTCGAGCTCGGGCCCTCCCTCGGCCGTGATGTCGTGAACGAGATGTCCGATGGCCGCCATGATCCCGGACTCATCCAGAATCGGTGGCCTCAGCCCGCTGATCAGCCGCCTTGCCTCCGCGAGGGATCTGCGAAGCATATCCAGTCCCGCATCGCAATTCTTCAAAATCCGCGATGGAGCGTTGCTCTCCGAGGAATGAAGCGTTTCGAATTGCATGATGGCGGCGGCCAGATACTGGGCCAGGCCGTCGTGGATCTCGTAGGCGATCAATTGCCGTTCCCGATCCTGAGAAGCCAGCAGATGGCGCAGCACCTGGTGTTCTCTCTGGAGTGCCTCCTGGCTCTTCTTGCGCTCGGTGACATCACGGAATATACCGATCGCACAATGCTCGCCGTGATACTGGACGCTGCTCGTGGTAATGTCCACGTAGAACACGCTCCCGTCTTTGCGGCGAACGGGCAGGTTGTCGGCGGTGGTGATTCGACCTTCGGCTTGGGCTCGAAACCGGTCAAGTACGCCAGGGAGAGCCTCGACCGGGTGAATGTCGTGTACCGAGAGCGACAACAACTCTTCCCGTGAATAGCCCAGCATCCGAATGATGGAGGAATTGGCTCCGACAAACCGCTTTGTTGCGACGTTGGCGATCAGAAGTCCGTCGACCATGCCGTCGTAAACGACCTGAAGCTGTTCAGCGACCTGCCGTCGCTCCTCGATTTCAATCTGCAGACGCTCGTTGACTTCCGCAAGTTCGGCCGTTCGCTCACGCACCCTGGTTTCCAACTGCCGATGCACTCGCAGCAAGGCCTGCTCGGCCTTCTTCCGGTCGGTGACGTCGTGTCCGATTCCGTAGAGGATACCCCTGTCGGGAATGGGAACGACGGTCCATGACAGCCAGCGTATCGAGCCATCCTTGCAGACGTTGCGGTCCTCGAAATTGAGGAGGACTTCGCCGGCGGTGAGCGATTCCATGCGGGCCAGCGCAGCAGCATGGTCGTCGGGGTGGATGAACTCGAAGAACGGTCGAGAAAAGAGTTCCTCCTCATTGTAGCCGAGGACCCGCTGAAACGCCGAATTCACCTGCCTGTAGTAGCCGTCCAGCCCTGCCGTACAGACAAGAACCGGCGCCACGCTGAGGACGTGCAGGAACTGTTCTCTGGCGTTGTCCTGCGAGGCAACAGTGGCCTCCAGTTGCTCGATCCGTTCACGCATCTGGGAGATCTGGTGGAGGAGATCAGCAGCATGTGGGTCGTCGGGATTCTGCATGGACCTTGCCGAGAGAAAATTGACACGATACCCCGCCGGATTCGCATGACCGTACATGCAGATACCGGCACCTTCAATTGTCGCAGCAATCCCTGGCGGAGGGAATCTGTGCTGGTCTCTGCGAGATTCTGTGACGCAAGCCTTGGCTCGCAATGCCCGCTACGGGAAGTATCGCTTCTCCAGGGCCACTTCTACTCGAAACTCCCGGGGACCTGAGACGGGAAGCGCGAAGACGACTTCGTTCTGTCCCGCCATAAGCCGGGGTGGATCTCCCTCAGGGATGACCAGTTCCGACCCGCCGGTGGCACGATGGACGCGGCAATTCTCCATGCCCTTAAAAACCAGCCGATCCCCGGCGTACATCGCCGTCGGGAAGCGGATCGAACGGCCTGCGATGGTCAGTTCGGGATTGCGGAGGGGTTCGGCCGGCCGCAGGAGGCGGATTTCGTCGACATAGCAGGTCACCGTCTTGCCCGCCGGGATCCCATTGTAGTAGATGTGCATGGCCGTGATCTTGGTGGGATCTTTGAGCTCAGGGCAGCCGAGATCGAACTGGCAGTATCGCCAGCCCGTGAAATCGACCTGCCGGTACATGTCCTGCCAGCCGCCTGCGGCGTCTCGCAGTTGCAGCTTGAACGACTGCCCATTGCCGTCGCCGTGGAGCCAGAGGCCGATTGACTGGAAGCCGGCCAGGTCGATCGGCCTGGCGAGAGTGCCGGGTTTGTAGGACCAGCCGGCATTGTCGGCCCGCGTGCTCGTGGCTGTGTAGCAGATGCTTCCCTGTCCGAACTTGACGAGCTGGTTGGACCGTGTGAGCTTCTGCGTCACCCCGGCATGGCAACCGGCCGGCGTGAATTCATCGTCCAGGGCGTAGGCCGGATCGCGGGCCGTGCCGGCTATCTCGAAACTTGCGCACGGCACGGCATCGGCCGCCTGGTAGGCCGTCAACTCGTTACCGATCCGGGCGACAGCCAGCTCGAGGTGCACGTCGGCAGACTCCGCCTGTGGCGGACAGAACACTTGCCAGCGATTCTGGCGGTCGTCGAGGGCGCTGATCTGTCGGGCCGGCTCGTATTCGCGACTCAACAGTTTCCAGTCGATCTGGTCGTCGGGCATGCGTTCGCCGAGGGGAGCCCCGCTGGTAATCACGGTCACTTCAGCCCGGGACTGGAAACCCTCCCTGGCTGCACAGTGGAACGAAAGCTGATTGTCGCCTGCTGCAAAGGCAGGCAACTCTCCCTGGGGCGTGATCCACTGAAGCAGGTTGCCACGCTGGTCGTACAGCCGGCAGTCGTCCATCGACTCGAACTCGATGTACATGCCGCTCTCCAGGTCTACGGGAAAGATCAGCTTTCGGCCGGCGATCTCGAGGGCCGGATGATGGAGGATGTTCTTGCTCGTCCGCAATGCCTTGATGGGGCTGATCGAGCAGGCAACCTCGCCCCCCGGCGGAAGGTTGTTGAGATAGAACGTCATCTGGCTGACCGCCTGCCGCACCAGCGGCGAGCGATGCAGCACGCAGTGGGCCCCGTAGGGCCACCGATAATCGTGATAAGCGGCTGCGTCGCGTTCCCGGAGCAGCAGTTCAAAATAGCGCCAGCCGTGAAAATCGATCTTCACGTGATGGTCGTCGTAGGTGTCAAAATACTCCGGCAGGTTGGTGAGCTGCAGGTTGAGCAGCTCTCCCTTGCCGTCACCGTGCACCCAGAAGCCGATCGCGTCGAACGCACTCAGATCGAGCACCGGATCGAAGACCTTGACCGCGCGGGCCCAGGCCCCGGCGGATGAGTTGCCCTGGTTGCGAGCCATGAAAGTGCGGCAGGCTTCGCCGTCTTCTCGCGGATTCTCGCCGACCTGCGTGGCCAGCGACACTCCTGCCGCCGCACCGGCAAGGGCGAAATCATTAGGTCCGGCGAAATCCGAAAGCACCACGCTTTGCTCGTCGTCGTAGCGATGGGCCGAGTACAGCGCCTCGAGGCGGAGCCTGAACGGTTGCGTCTCATACCTGTTGGTGACGGTCCAGGTGCTGGTGCCGTCTTCCATGCCGGTCACCTTGTGCTCCAGATAGTCGGTGGGCACGAGTTGCCAGGCACCGTCCGCCCCATGGCCCAGGCGAAATTCCTGCCGCTCCTGGCGAACACGCTCCTTGACGGCCTCGGAGAAATAATTGGCCAGACGGAGCCGCTCGTAGTTGCCAATCAGCGCAAAGTACTCGTCCTGGCGGGCGTTGGAGGGAGCGCCGGTGACGGAAACGTCCTGGAACGAAAGCGGGGCATCGTGGCCGAGGGCCTTCGCGCAGAGATACTCGATCTCGTCGGGCATTTCCATGCGCCAGTCCCGATCCGGTCCGAGAATGA
>CAYSCH010000142.1:0-20777 GCA_964429355.1 uncultured Planctomycetaceae bacterium
GACCTGAAGCAACTGATCCACGACCTGAAGAACGCGAATCCCAGTGCCCGGATCAGTGTCAAGCTGGTCTCGGAGATGGGCGTGGGGACGATTGCGGCGGGCGTGGCCAAGGCCTATGCCGACCATATCGTGATCTCCGGCCACGACGGGGGGACCGGCGCCTCGCCGCTGACGAGCATCAAGCACGCCGGCTTGCCCTGGGAATTGGGGATCGCTGAAACCCACCAGACTCTGGTGCTCAACGACCTGCGCAGCCGGGTGGTGCTCCAGACGGACGGCGGTTTGAAGACCGGACGAGATGCGGTGATCGCGGCGATGCTGGGGGCCGAGGAGTTTGGATTTGCCACGGCGCCGCTGGTGGCCCTGGGCTGCATGATGATGCGGAAATGCCATTTGAACACCTGCCCGGTGGGCGTGGCGACGCAGGACCCGGAGCTTCGCAAGAAGTTCATGGGCAAGCCGGAACACGTGATCAACTACTTCTTCATGGTGGCCGAGGACATGCGCGAGATCATGGCCCGGCTGGGTTTTCGTACCGTGCGGGAGATGGTCGGAAGAGTGGACATGCTGGAGCGGGACGACACGGTGCGGCACTGGAAGGCCGACGGCATCGATCTGGCCCCGATTCTCACTCCGGCCCGCAAGAAGAATTCGCAGACCGAGGTCGTGTGCACGCGGAAGCAGGATCACGGGCTGCACCTGGCGCTCGACAACGATCTGATCCGGGAAGCGCAGCCCGCCATCCAAGACGGCAAGAAGGTGCAGATCGAGCGGCCGATTGTGAACACGAATCGGGCCGTGGGAACCATGCTCAGCCACGAGATTGCGAAGAAGTGGGGCGAATCGATGTTGCCTCACGACACAATCCACGTCAAGTTCACGGGCTCAGCCGGCCAGAGTTTCGGCGCGTTTCTGGCGAAGGGTGTGACCTTGGAGCTGGAAGGAGACGGCAACGACTACGTGGGCAAGGGGCTCTCGGGGGGCAAGGTCATCGTGTACCCGCCCGTCGGATGCCGGTTCAAACCGTCGGACAACATCGTCGTCGGCAACGTTGTGCTGTACGGGGCGATCGACGGGCAGGCCTTCTTCCGCGGCCGGGCGGCCGAGCGGTTCTGTGTACGCAACAGCGGCGCCGATGCGGTGGTTGAGGGGGTGGGTGATCACGGATGCGAATACATGACCGGCGGCCGGGCAGTGATTCTCGGCCCGACGGGGAGAAACTTTGCTGCCGGCATGAGCGGCGGGATCGCCTACGCCTGGGACCCCGAGGACGTGTTTCTGGGAAACTGCAACCTGGCCATGG
Organism: uncultured Planctomycetaceae bacterium; assembly: GCA_964429355.1. GTDB lineage: Bacteria > Planctomycetota > Planctomycetia > Pirellulales > Thermoguttaceae > JAAYAY01. The sequence continues at coordinate 1,304 of CAYSCH010000142.1, forward strand.
TCGAACTGGAGCGGCTCGATCGTGAAGAGGAAATCGGAGAGCTGAAGGACCTCATCGAGCTCCATCACCGCTACACCGGCTCGTTGGTGGCCGAAGAGGTGCTGGCCGACTGGGAGAACAGCGTGGGCCAGTTCGTCAAGGTGATGCCGACGGAATACAAGCTGGTGCTGGAGGAGATCCGGCAGGCGGCCGAGGCCGACGGGAGCTGAGGTGACCGGGAGCGGGCCAAAGTCTTGGCGACTTCGGCTACGGGTTGAGTGGGAGCGGGCCAAAGTCTTGGCGACTTCGGCTACGACCAAGTGAGGACTGAAATGGGAAAGCCAACGGGATTCAAGGAATTCGAGCGGGCAACGATTCCGTATCGCGACCCGCTCTTGCGGATCCTCGACTTCAACGAATTCAACGAGAAACCGGCCGAGGAGCACTTGCGCCGCCAGGGCGCTCGCTGCATGGACTGCGGGATACCGTTCTGCATGTCGGACACCGGCTGCCCCGTCGACAACCTGATTCCCGAGTGGAACGACCTGGTCTACCGAGGACGGTGGCGGGAGGCGCTGGACCGATTGCACAAGACAAACAACTTTCCGGAGTTTACGGGGCGGGTATGCCCGGCTCCGTGCGAAGGAGCCTGCTGTCTGGGGGTGATCAATCCACCGGTGACGATCAAGAACATCGAATGCACGATCGTCGATCGCGGCTTCGAGGAGGGCTGGATCGTTCCGAAGCCGCCGAGGCATCGCACAGGCAAGACAGTGGCCGTGATCGGTTCGGGGCCGGCGGGACTGGCGGCCGCAGCCCAACTCAACAAGGCGGGGCACAAGGTAACCGTCTACGAGCGTGACGACCGGATCGGCGGGCTGCTGATGTACGGGATTCCGAACATGAAGCTCGACAAGGGGGTCGTCGAAAGGCGGCTGGACCTGCTGCGGGCCGAGGGGGTGGAGTTCGTCACGGGGGCGCACGTGGGCGTGAACGTAGACGCGGGGGAGTTGCGCCGGAAACACGACGCCCTGATCCTGGCGGCCGGCGCGACGAAGCCCCGCGATCTGCCGCTGCCGGGGCGCGAACTTGAGGGGGTTCATTTTGCCATGGACTTCCTCCGCCCGAACACGAAGAGCTTGCTCGACTCGGACCTGGAGGACGGCCGTTACATTTCGGCCAAGGGGAAGGATGTGATCGTGATCGGCGGGGGCGACACGGGGACCGACTGCATCGGCACCGCGATCCGCCACGGCTGCACGAGCGTGGTGAACTTCGAACTTTTTCCCAAGCCGCCGGCCGGGCGGGCGGAGAACAATCCCTGGCCGGAGTGGCCGCGGATCTTCCGCGTGGACTACGGGCACCAAGAGGCGGCCGCCAAGTGGGGCGACGACCCGCGAGTTTACCAGCTCATGAGCAAAGAGTTCCTTGGAGATGGTCGCGGCAACCTGGCCGGCGTGACGACGGTGGAGGTCGAGGTGGGTTTTGTCCAGGGGCGTCCAGAGTTCAAGGAGATCGCCGGGAGCCAGCGCAAGTGGAAGGCGGATCTGATCCTGCTGGCGATGGGTTTCCTCGGTCCCGAGGCGACGCTGGTGGAGGTTCTCGGCGTGGAGACCGACTCGCGGAGCAACTTCAAGGCCGAGTTTGGCCGGTTCGCCACGAGCATCGATGGGGTTTTTGCAGCAGGGGACTGCCGGCGAGGGCAGAGCCTGGTCGTGTGGGCGATCCGCGAGGGTCGCGAGGCAGCGCGGGAGTGCGATCGGTACTTGATGGGGACTACCGAGTTGCCGTAGTCCGGATTGCCGCATGGCCGCATCGTAACGCGACGCGGCCATCCATGTGGTGGCAAAGTGTGTTGAAGGACGCCGGCCAAAGCCGGGACTCCAACAGGGGCGAGCCTGCGCGGCGATCACGTGTGGGAAAAGAGCGGGCGACCGCTCCACTCAGGATCTTGGCGGCAGGATCCGTCCTTCCTGGCTCGCTCTTCCGCGATCCGGTTCAGTGCGATATGGGACATGCCCATGCCAATAGCACCCTAACAGCGCCCTTCTGCTTTCCGCCGGGTGCCAGGCATCATCGATGCGACTCGACGACCGCCCGTAGATCCGCCATGTAGCGATGTTCGTCGAAGAGATGGCCTTTTTTCGCCATGTGCCACATGTGATCGGCAATCACGGCGCCAATCGCGTGCCGCACGTCGTGCCGCGACACCCCGAGTTCCTGAAGCTCGTGGGCTATGCCGCGCACGCCCCGCGGATTATCAGCGGCAAGCTGGCGCTCCACCACGGCGTGAATATGCAAATGGGAATGGGGGCTCGTCGGCTCGCCGTCTTCGCCGATGATCTCGTCGGCCAACTCATCCCTCTCCCAGGCGAGGCGCCACTCCGGATGATCTTGGATCGCGATCTCCAAGGCCTCATCTTCGGTCAGTTCCCGCTTCTTTTTCTTCTTGTCCACAACCAGTTTCGTTTCGTCCAGAGAAAGACTCGTGTCGGAATCACAAGAAATCCGACGGGTGGCTACCCAAACAGCCGTACGCCACCCATTCTACCAGCGCCCGCCGTTTCGAACACCCGACGAGGTGCGCCGAGACGCAGCCGGCGGGCTGGACGGGTGCGGGCAGGATGCCGGACGTCTGGCCGAACCGGAAAGCTCTCCAGCAACGAACGCCTTCATGCATTCAACACAGACCTGGGCGATGGTACAATAGTTGCTTCTACGAGTCAAAGAAACTGTCGAATCCCAGCGCAATGAGGTGAAATGCCGTGAAATACCGCCTATTGAGCTTTCTGACCGCTTGTTCTGTTCTCGGACTGTCTGCCCCCGCGGCGATGGGGCTGGAGACCCTTTCCTTCCAGTCGGCCAAGGCGGCCTGGGCCAAGGATCGGGCGGAGGAGATGAACCTGTCGCTGGGGTTCCGGGCGGTGGTCAAGGTGCACGACACGAGCGAGAAGGTTGTGCTCCGGGTGGCTGCCTCGACGATCTATCGGGCCTGGGTCAACGGCGAGCTGGTGGCCCACGGGCCGGCCCGGTGCGCACGCGGGTTTTACCGCGTGGATATGGTCGACGTTTCCTCGAACCTCAAAACGGGAAGCAACGTTGTGGCGATCGAAGTGGCCGGCTACAACGCGAACAGTTATTACGTGCTCGACCAGCCGTCGTTCCTCCAGGCTGAACTGGTGCAGGGGGCCACGGTGCTGGCGTCGACTTTGGGGGAAGGGGAACCGTTCCAGGCCGGCGTGCTCGACTATCGCGTGCAGAAGGTTCAGCGTTACAGTTTCCAACGGCCGTTTATCGAGGTCTACCGGCTCTCGGCCGATTCGCTTGGCTGGATCACCGAGCCCGAGGCCGCGATGAGCTCGCCGGTGGAGTTGGCGCCGCAGGGGGATAAGATCCTGCTGCCGCGGCGGGTACTGTTTCCGGAGCTGAGGGAGCTGGCGCCTGTGCGGCATGTGAGCGGCGGGCGGATCGAGCATCTCGAGAACGTGGCGGATCTGTGGAAGGACCGGAGCCTGACGGAGATCAACGCGAAACTGAAAGGTTATTTGGAGGGGGAACTGGAGCTGGTGGTTTCGACCGAGATGCAGAGGCTGGCCTCGATCGGTGAAGGGGCGCTCGAGGCACCGTGGAAGGACCAGCCCGAGGTGACGCTGACGGCCGATCGGTACCAGGTGGTCGACATGGGGGTCAACCGGACGGGCATGATCGGGGCGGAAGTCACGTGCGATACGAAGACCGTCTTGATGCTGGCCTTCGACGAGATTCTCACCGACACGGCCCAGGCCAAAGACGACGTGAACTTTCGCCGGCTCGGCTGCGTGAACGCGGTGCGCTACGAAATGGAGCCGGGGACGTATGAATTGGAATCGATCGAGCCCTATACCTTCCGCTATCTCAAGGCGATCTGCGTGGAGGGGGGATGCACGGTCAAGAATCTTTACCTGCGCGAGTATGCCCATCCGACGACGCCGAAGGCGCATTTTGCCGCCAGCGACGAGCGGCTCAACCGCCTCTACGAGGCCGGCGTGGAGACCTTTCGGCAGAATACGCTGGATATCTTCATGGACTGCCCGTCGCGTGAACGGGCGGGCTGGCTGTGCGACAGTCTGTTCACGGCCCGGGTGGCGCCCGACCTGACGGGGACGACGGTGGTAGAACGGGCGTTTCTGGAGAACTTCATGTTGCCGGACCGGTTTGAGCATCTGCCCGAGGGGATGTTGCCCATGTGCTACCCGTCCGACCATTACGACGGCAACTTCATTCCCAACTGGTCGTTGTTCTTCGTGCTCGAGTTGGAGGAATACCAGGCCCGGAGCGGCGACCAGGTGATGATCGACGCCATGCGCCGGCGGGTCATGCAACTCATGGAGTACTTCGAGCGGTTCGAGAACGAGGACGGGCTGCTGGAGAAGCTGGAGGCGTGGGTGTTTGTGGAATGGTCGGAGGCGAACAAGTTCGTCCAGGACGTGAACTATCCGAGCAACATGCTCTATGCGGCCGCCCTGGCCGCCGCAGGGCGGATGTATCATGATCCGGCCCTTTCGGCCAAGGCCGAAAAGATACGGGAAGTGATCCGGGCCCAGTCGTTTGACGGGCAATTTTTCGTGGACAATGCGGTGCGGAAGGACGGCAAGCTCGAGGTGACCGGCAACCGGAGCGAGGTCTGCCAGTACTTTGCGTTCTTTTTCGACGTGGCCACGCCCAAGACGCATGCCGAGCTGTGGAAGACGCTCCGCGACGAGTTTGGGCCGGACCGCAAGGAGACGAAGGCGTATCCGGAGGTGCACATAGCCAACTCGTTCATCGGCAACATGGTGCGGATGGAACTACTTTCCGAGGAGGGGCACGGGCAGCAGATTCTGGACGAATCGATCGCCTACCTGCTCTACATGGCGGAGCGGACGGGCACGCTGTGGGAGAACGTGGGAGCCTATGCGAGCTGCAATCACGGGTTTGCCTCCCACATCGTGCACACACTCAACCGGGACATCCTTGGGGTTTACCAGATCGATGTGCCGAATGGGCGGGTTCGCCTGCGACTGGGCGATGTGGATCTGGAGTGGTGCGAGGGGCGGATTCCGCTGGGCGAGGGGGAGGTGGATCTCAGGTGGGATCAGACCGACGAAACGCTGCGTTACCGGCTGAGTGTGCCGGAAGGTTTCGCGGTGGAGGTGGAGAACCGTTCGGGGCGGAAGCTGGAGCGGGTGGAATGAGTGGGAACCGGTGATCGAGGCCGATGGAGGCTAGCGGCGAGGATCTGCAACAGGATGCCGCGGGCCTGTTCGCAGAATTGGGGGGCGGGCGCAGCTCCACTTGTGGCTGCCTGGTTCCGAGACAGCCGGCGCTGGTCCCGCCCTGCCATGCCGGTTCACCAGATTTGCGGTAAATCAGTTTGCGGTTATTTTACGTATTCGACGACGAGCTCAGCCGGGTGGCCGGCCTCGCGGGCGAGGTAGCCGATGCCGTCGGTGCTGGTGGGATCGATGGCCAGATTCACCTCCTGGCTGGCTTGCAGGACGAGGTTCAGGGGGATCTCGACGACCTGATTCTCCGCAACGGGGCCGATCTTGCCGACGACGTCGCCCAGTTTGGGACGGGCCTGGTACGTGACGCTCTTCTCGTTCCAGGGTTCCGCCACCAGGCGGACCTGTCCGGAGTCGGCGGTGGGATTGTCGTTGTTGTGGAGCCGGAGGGTAGCCGAACGGGGCTTGCCTTCGACCTGGAGCTGGAACTTGAGGTAGGCAATGCTGTGATCGGGATCGCCCATCTTGGCGTCGCCGCCGTCGACATTCAGCAACTTGCTGGTCCCCTGGTTCGTCGCGGGTGATCCCTGGATGGCGTGGGTATCTTCGACCGCTTGGAGGACTACGCGCTGCAGGTCGCCGAGGTGCTCCAGGGGGGCCGGCTTTTCATTCTCGACGGTTCCGTCGGCCCAGAGGAGTTTTATACCCACCTGGTACTTTCCGGCTACCGCCTGCTGGCCGAGGCTTGCCTTCAGTGCGACTTTAACGGTTTGCCCCGCAGGAACCTGGAGCTGTGTTTCGGCCGGTGCGACGACAAAGCCGTCGGGGGCTTCCAGGCGAAGGGTTCCTGAAAAACCGCTCTCCTTGTTATTTACCACCACGACTTCTCCGGGCTGGTCCGGCTGGGAGATGTTCAGCAGGAAGGACGGCACGGCCAATCCGAGCGTCAGCACCTCCTCGCGTACAACTTCGATCCCTTGCAGCACGGGCTGCTCGTCCGGGGCCGGATTGGCGGCGGCGGGGACGAATTCGACGGAGAGTTCGCCATCGGACTGGATGCCCTTGAACTCCTTGATCAGCGGCTTGTTGGGGCCGCCGGCCTCGCGGAAGGCGTCAAAGGCTGTGGCAACAACCTGGCCTTGAATCTTGATATCGAAGACTCGCTTGCCTGCCGCCTGATGGTCGAGTTCGGCAAAGGCCAGCCGAACCGTGTAGCGAGCCGTACCATCGTCCGGATCGGCCAGGGGGATCTTACACTGCCGCAATCCGCGGAGGCCGGAACAGAAGGCCCAGGGCTTTTGCGGGTCGTCGATCTCAAGACGCGTGGCATCGTGGTTGAAGTAGCCTCCGCCAGGGAAGAGCGAAACGTCGATCGCGAGCGGCAGCACGAGCGAACCGCCAGGACGGGGGTATCCCAACCAGAGATCGCCGGAGGCGTCTTTGCGGTCGCCGGGTGCACCGAGGTTGAGCGCCAAGCGTTTGACGGGCGTCATCGAGCCGGGTTGGCTGAAGCAGGCCCACTGGCGGTTCTCCTGGCGGGGCTTGAAGACGGCGGTGCACATGTTGGGGAAGGGGCACAGGCAGCCGGAGCTGGCTTCGGGGACCATCAACAGCCCGTTGGCCGGGATGAAATTGATCCAGCAGCCGGGGCGTTGGGCGCCGAAGTGTTGGGTGCCGAAATCATTGTCGAGGTCGTACCAGCCGAGGGTGTTGGAGCGGAAGAGCAAGGCGTGAGGCGCCGCGGCGGGGCAGCCGCAGTGGTGTCCGGGTCGGGCGAACTGCCAGACTTCCTCGCGGCCGGTCACGGGATGAATACGAGTCTTCTGCTCGCCCGTATGCAGGTCAAAGGCCCACGGTTCGGCGTGGAGCGTATCGCCGACGACCACGGGTCGGACACGGTAGCCGATCGGTTTCTGCCAGAGGAGTCCGCCGTCTTTGCCGGAGAGGGCGACGATCCGCCGGGATTGGAACTCCCCGGCCAGAAACTGCGTCCAGTAGTGTCCGTCGAGAAACACGCCGAAGAGGACGAGGACATCGTTACGGTAGATGGCCCCCAGGGAACACCAGTAGTTGCCGCCGATGGCGCCGGTGACCTCGACGGTTTTTTCCCACACTTTGTCGCCGGTTGCGGCATCGAGGGCGACGACGCGGTAGACGGCGGCGGCCTCGAATTTTTTCAGCAATTCGGCACGCTCGGCATCGCTCAGCCGATGCACCTCTTTGATCTGGCTGTTGAAGAGCTCGGAGCGTTGTTCTTCGGACACATTGGGGCTGGCGAAGTACATGCGCCCATCGCCGATGGCGATGGAGCCTTGGCCGATGTCGCTGCCTTCGTATTTCCAGCGGACCTGTCCTGTGGCCAGATCGAACGCGAAAATGCAGTCGGCCGTCCGGCCCTTGACGGTGCTCGAACCGTAGAGCAGGTCGCCGACGACGGCGACATAGCCCCAGAGCCGCGGTTTGCCATCGGACGCCGGGGGGAGCTGGTAGGTGAGCTTAGTTTCGCCGGTGGCGGCGTCGAGTCGCAGGCACTCGTTGCCGACGATCACGAACAGGCTGTCGGCATTGGCTGCCGAGTTGCCGGCGTCGTGGGTGACGCTGACGCGGAGGGCACCGCGGATCTTCCGCTCCCAGAGCTGGATTCCGTTGTAGGCGTCGTAGGCCATGATGGAATTCTCACCGACTCCGACGCGGTCGGCAGAGCCTTCACCCAGGATGAACAGTCGCCCGGCGGTGGCCAGCGGGGCGGCGGCGCGCAGGTGCCGTTCGGCCATTTGCGTGGGGCCGGGCTTGCCGAACCACAAGAGTCCGAGGGGGCAGCGGACGAGCTCGTCGTCGCTGCAGGTCGTGTTGCCCGGTTCGGCATACTGATGGGTCCAACTGCCGGCACCGGGGAGCGGGCCGCGGCAGAAGTCGAGCCAGGGGCCGTCTTGCTGGGAGATCTGTCCGCCTTCGATCCCGGCCTCCGCGAGCCATTGCCGCATGGCAGATGCCTCGAGCGGCTTGACCTTGCCATTGGATGCCGCGGGCTGGCCGATCGCGATCGTGCCGCCGAGCGGTTTGAGCATGCGGAAGGCTTCCGCAGCGCCGGCAGGCATCTGGCCGGAAAGAAGGGCCTCTTCCGAGACGATGAGGTTGGCGAAGTAATCGGAGAAGGGAACCTGGGTCAGGTCGCCCTGCTCGATGAGCACGCGGGCGCCGTAGAGTCCCGCGGACTCCAGGGCACGGCGCGCAGCCTGGGCCTTTTCGGGGTCAGGTTCGATACCGCAGATCTGCAATTCGGTCCGTCTGGCCAACTCCAAGGCCAACCGGCCGGTGCCGCAGCCCAGGACGAGGCAGTAGCCGCGAGTGATCCCAGAGGTGCGGACAATGCGCTCGGCGGCTGCTTCGAAAACACCAGTCAGCTCGTCGGCCGGGAAGGGGGACGGACTGACGGGCTGCTGGACCACGCCGGCCTTGTGCGAGCCTTCGGGGCCGAACCAATGGATGGTGCCGGAGTCGGAACTGACCAGCAGACGGCCGTGGGCGACGGCCAGTCCGCGGGCCTTGCCGTCGATCTGGCCCGTCCATAGGGCCTCACCGGAGGCGACGTCGAAGGCCTGGACGCTTCGATCGCCGCCGGCAAACAGCACATTGCCGGCCATCACCAGAGTTTCTGCACAATCGCAGCGAGTGCGCCACATCTGGCCACCGGCGATGCGGGTCTCGGTTTCTTCCAGATCCCGGTTGAGGGCGTTCAACTGGGCCTGGAGTTTCTCGAGGCTCGGCGCGGAGGTTCGCTTGGCCTGCTGGACCTGGGTTTTGAGTTCACGCTGTTGATCCAGGAGGGTCTTTCGCTTCAGGCTGGCGGCCGAGTAGGCCTCGCGATTGACCGCGAACAGTTCGTGTCCGGTTGCTGCATAGAAGGCTTCCGGAGTGACGATCAGTTGGCGGCCCCAGAACCAGGAGGATCGCGAGCGGGGGGACTCCTGGTCGAAGCCGATCATCTGCTCGGTGCCGGTGAAAAGCTGGTTGTCGGCCAGGGTGGCGTTTGTTCCGCCGATGATATGTTCGATATAGGCCTCGTAGAGGAGGTGTCCATCCTGGCGGTCGAAGGCTGCGGGGGACACGCGGCCCAAGGGGGCGAACAGGCGGCTTTTGGAAGCCAGCAAATATCCCTGGGGCGACAGGCGGCTCTGGGGCGTATCGGCGCAGGAATCATTGCACCATAGCTGCCGGCCGTCTTCTGCGTTGACGGCGTACATCGCAACGCCTTCCGCCGGGAAGATTCCGGCGCCGAAGTAGGCAATGCCGTCGTCGACGAGCACTCCGGTGCGGACGGGCCAGAGGGAGATCATCTTGCCGCTGCCAAGCAGCTTCTGCCGGGTCGGGGCGGCCTGGAATTTCCAGAGTTCAGTGCCGTCGGCGGCGCGAAGGCAGTAGACGAAGCCGTCATCGGAGCCGACGTAGACCTTGTCTTGCCAGACGGTGGGGGCCAGCCGGACGGGCCCGCCGGTGAGCACGGTCCAGCGCTGCTGGCCGGTGGCCGTATCGAGGGCCACCACTCGGCCGTCGGCAGAGGAACCGAAGTAGGCGGTATTGCCGTACACGACGAGTTGGAAGGCGTCGTCAAAATGGTTGCGGCGGAGCTCGGTCGCCCCGTACCAGCCGCCAACCGGGCGGGGGTTCGGCTCGGCCCAGGCGGGCTCGGGTGCATACCGGGGCTGGTAGGCCCAGCATTCTGTGAGTGGCAGGTTGACTCCATCGGTGGTGACTCCGCTGCGGGCATTGTCGAACCGATATGTGGGCCAGTCGCCCGCCGGTGAGACGGCCGGGATACCGAGAAGGAGGGCCAGGAGGGGCAACCAGCGAGCAACGCGGGTCCGCGGTCGTTTGTCCTGTAGTCGTGCCATGTTATCTGGGAAACCGATCATGATTTGCTCCTCCTCACGAGACCAGGACTCCAAGATCGTCCCTGATGAAACGTAACGGTGCGTGTCACGCCTGTACGGCATGTGGTTCTCCACGTGCCCATGGTACCGGGAGTCGTGGCGGTGTGCCACCTTCTGACGGGAACAACGGCAGACTATGTCTGCCGGTCGCAGCCGCTCTGGTCGAGCTACCTGGCTTTTACCGGGTCATATTCTGATCGGCTGGCCCAGGCCGTCACGTTGGCGAATTCGGCGGCGATAACCTCCGCCAAGCAGTCCATGCCGAAACGCTCGCTGGCATAGTGGCCGGGGAGTATCAGGCCGATATCGCAGGCCTCGGCTTCCAGACAGGTATGGAAACGGGCCTCGCCCAGAAGCATGCCGTCGCAGTGGGCCTGGCGGGCCTGCTCCAAGAGCTCGCCTGCCGCACCACAGGCGATCGCCATCAGGCGGATCATCTTTTCAGGGTCGCCGACGATCTGGATTGTGCTCAAGTCGAGGAATTGTTTGATCGTCTCAGCCACCTCACCCAACGGCGTGGGGGTCTCGAACCAGCCGATCCGGCCAGTTCCGAGACCTTCCGAACTGAAGACCAGCGGAAACACTCCGCGCAGGTCCAGCCCGCGAGCCAACCGTTGATTGATGCCATTGGCGGCGGAATCGTAGGCCGTGTGGGCACTGTAAACGGCAACCCGCGATGAGATCAGGTCCAGCACCATCCGCCCCATAGGCGTCTCGGAGGTCAGACGCTTCAGTGGGTGGAATGGCATTGGATGATGGCTCACGATCAGGTCGACCTGCCCTTCAATCGCCTCCACAACCACGTTGGGGGTGACGGTCAAGCACGTCATCACCCGTCGAACCTGACGGGCTGGGTCTCCGACGAGAAGTCCTACATTGTCCCAGTCTTCCGCGAGTCGGAGCGGCGCGATCTGTCGCAGGAAATCGGTTACCATTTCCACGGTCAACATCTTGGTCCCCTCTCCTGCGGAAGTACGACAACGGGAGGCTCCATCCGAGTTGCGCCGATGGCGTCTGCGCAGATTGGCGGATGGCGGCCCACCAACGCCCGCGTCCAGTATATGGAAGACGCGGCCACTCGGTAACCGGATGGGTTGCTACCCCATGGGTGTCGGTGCTGGGAGAAAGCGGCTGGTGCCGACGCCTTTTGGTGTGCGGAACGGTTCTTGCGGATCAACAATCGTCGCCAGCCACCGGTGCGTCCCGCGGAAGCCCGGCGGTCCATGAGCAGTTGACGTAACCTGACAACTCTAAACGCTTTACGATTTCATCCGCACCGTGCAGAGAAGGCTTATGATAGCCGAGGGGTGGTGTCATCTATGAGGGATTCTTATAATTTGTTTGGGATTGGTGGCGGAATTCGGAACGCCTGTGAAAGTGAAGGTGGTCTTTTCTGAAGGTTCGAACCGGTAATTCTCCTATCCGCTTGCCTCGCCCGAAGTCCCGCACGACAACCGGGAGGTGAAACGTGATCCAGTCATCAGGGAGCTTGAACAGGAGACGAGCGATGAACTCACCCTTGGAAGTCCCTGAGGTGATCTGCGAATTTCCGGAGGCCCTCAAGCCGCTGCGCGAGCGAATCCTTGCCAATCTGGTCATGATTGCGCAAATGCCTTCGCCGACGGACCTGGAGACGGCACGAGTCCGTTTTCTCCTGGATCGATTTGCCGAAGCAGGGCTCGCGGATGCCGGGGCCGACGAGGTGGGAAACGCCGTGGGACGTCTTGTGGGGAAGCGTTCCGATCGCGCGATTCTCCTGGCCTCGCATCTCGACACGATCATGCCCGCGGTACAAAGGCATGAAGTCATGGTGGAATCGGAGCGTGTCCTGGGGCCGGGCATTGGCGACAACGCCCTGGGGGCGGCCGTGGTTTCGCTTCTACCGGCGATTCTCGAGCACCTGGGGTTGGAGCTTCATAGTGATCTGATCCTGCTTGGATCGGTCGGGGCGCTGGGGCATGGAAAGCATGCCGGTCTCGGATTCTTCCTCGATCATGTTCCCTATCGGGTCGATTTCGGGATCTGTGTCGAAGGGATGGAGTTGGGGCGAGTCAACTACTTCTCGATCGGCACGGCCAGGGCCGACATTTCCTGTTCTGTTCGCGCCCAGTCCCCGCCATCTCCCAGCTACGGGTCCGAGAGCGCGCTGGTGGTCCTCAATCATATCATCAACCGCATTCTCGGCATTGCCACGCCCGCTCGCCCCTACACCCGGATCAACATGGGCAAGATGAGCGCGGGGGTGAGTTACGACGTCGAACCTGAACATGCCGAACTGGGCCTGGAGATCGTCAGTCATTCCGACGAGATGCTGGATCAGGTGTGCCAGCAGATTCACGACATTGCGGGCGAGATGTCGGCTCGCCATGCGATGGATGTCAATTTCGACGTGTTCCACTCGACCCAGGCCGGTGGCATTCCCTTCTCCCATCCGCTGGTCAAGAGCGTTCTGGAAGTCATGCGTCAATTGGACATCGAACCGGACCAGGGGCACAGCCCTTCGGAACTTTCGGAGTTGATCCGCCGCGGGATTCCTGCGGTCACTCTCGGAATCTCGCGAGGCCGACAAGCTCGGAAGTTGGAACCGGATCAAGTCATGATCGATCCGATCCTGACGGGTGTCGCGCAACTGGTCGGCGTCGTCCTTGCGATCGACGAAGGTGTCTGCGACGCTGTGTGAACGACCAACTTGGGCCTGTCGATCGATCCCGGTCCGGCAGACACTATCGAACGGCCTCCGGGCAAATGCCCGACGGTTGATGAGGAACGTGGGAATGAACGCCGAGAAATGGCTCCAGCAGCGAACCTTTCACCACTCGAATTTCTGGGATCTCAAGTGGCTGGTGGAAGAAAAGGAACGTCAGGGATTGACCATTTCCCTCTGCCTCCCCGCGATGAACGAAGAGAGAACGATTGGGCAGGAGATCGTGATTCTCAAGGCCGAGTTGTTCGATCGCTATCGGTTGGTCGATGAAATCGCCGTGATCGATTCGGGAAGCACCGATCGGACCTGCGAGATCGCCGCCAGTTTCGGCGCCAACGTTTATATCGCCGCCGACCATCTTCAGGAAGAAGGTAATCATCGCGGCAAGGGGGAAAACCTCTGGAAAGCACTCTATCTGCTCAAAGGCGACATCCTCGTCTTTGTCGACGCCGACATTCGCAACATCCATCCTCGGTTCGTCTACGGACTCGTCGGCCCGCTGATCCAACATCCGGAAGTGCACTATGTCAAGGCCTTCTACGACCGCCCCATCGCCTACTCCGGCCAACTGCGCCCCACCGGCGGCGGCCGGGTCACGGAGATCCTCATTCGCCCTCTGTTCAGCCTCTTCTATCCGGAGCTGGCTGCGATTCTACAACCGCTCTCGGGAGAATATGCCGGCCGGCGCTCGATCCTCGAGCAGATTCCATTCCCCGTCGGCTATGGGGTGGAAACCGCAATGCTCATCGACATCTACCGCAAGTTGGGGTTGAGCGCATTCGCCCAGACCGACCTCGATCAGAGAGTCCATCGCAATCAGGAAACCGTGGCACTGGGGCGGATGGCGTTCGGCGTGCTGCGGACCTTCATATCCCGGCTCAGCCGCGATCAGAAAGCGCGGTTTCACGAAACCCTGCCGAGCATCATGCGCCAGTACGAAGTCGGGGAAGGGGGTTACCGGCAACTGCTCCACGAGATCGAAGAATTCGAGCGAAAACCCATGATGGAAGTTGCCGCCTATCGGGAGAAGTTCCACCCCGAAGGCCCAACGACATGAGCGTTCTTGCGTGACACCGGGACAGCCGTTGCAGCCAATGCGGATATCGAAATACGAGACAATCTCCAGATAGAATGAAGTTAGCGATCGGCCATTACCACCTCAATCGTGGCGGCGTCACCCGGGTGATCGAGAACCAGCTTCTCGCCCTCGACCGTGCCGTCGACGAACGGCAGCGCCATGAGGCAATCATCCTTTACGGCGGTGGATGCCAAGACTGGCCCGCCGACCTGCCCGATCGATTGCAGCGGATCCGCCTCCGCTTGCACCCCGTAGCGGAACTCGACTACGACGAGCAGCGCCAAGCTTCGACGGGAACTCTGGGCCAACGGCTCGTGGAAACGCTGGAGCAGCTGAACTTCACGCCGGCGGAAACCGTCGTTCACATCCACAACCACTCGATCGGAAAGAATGCGGCCCTGCCACAGGCCGTCTGGGATCTGGCCGAGCGAGGTTACGGCCTGTTGCTGCAAATCCACGATTTCGCCGAGGATCAACGACCCGGTAATTTCCGGCTGCTCGCCGACGCGGCCGGGGAACAGGCCGACTGGCACCGGCGATTGTACCCTCAGGCTCCGAGCGTTCACTTTGCCGTACTCAACGGGCGGGACCTCGGCATTCTTCAATCGGCCGGGGTTGCCGCCGAACAACTCCATTTCCTCCCGAATCCCGTGCTCCCGTCCGGCACGGCACCCGATCGCGACTCGACCCGGATCAAGCTCGATCATCTCTTCTCGGTTCCGACCGGTGCGAGATTCATCGTCTACCCGGTGCGCGGTATCCGTCGCAAGAACCTCGGCGAATCGCTGCTCCACAGCCTGCTGGCGCCGGAGGGAACGTTCTTCGGCATGACCCTGGCCCCCCTGAACCCCGCCGAACGAGCCCGTTACGAGCAATGGAAAGCGGTGGCCTTGCGTTTGAAACTGCCGTTTCGATTCGAGGTCGGCGGCGCCGGCGGGCTGAGTTTCGGTGAAAACCTGGCGGCCTGCGACGCCGTGCTCACGACGAGCATCGCCGAGGGTTTTGGCATGGTGTATCTGGAGACATGGCTTGCCGATCGCCCGCTCCTGGGGCGCGATCTGCCCGAGATCACCCAGGATTTCGCGGCGGTCGGCCTCGACCTGGCCGGGCTCGGTCACCGGCTCGGTATCCCGGCCGACTGGCTCGATCTGGGCCGATTGCGACAAACGTTCCTCGACGCTTTCCGGGTGGCCCTGGCGGCCTACATCCGCCAGGAACCACCCGATCTCAGCAGGCAGGTCGACGAGAAGCTCCGCGGCGAGACAATCGATTTTGGCGATCTGGATGAGCCCTTCCAGATAGAGGTGCTCGATCGGGTGGCGCGGGAGGCTTCTGCCCGAAGGGAGTTGCTGGCCGCGAATCCCTGGATCGCCCCCATGACGGGTGACGGCAACGAGGAGCTCCTGCGAGCAAATGCCGGCGTGGTTCGCCGGGAGTTCTCCCTCGAGCCCAGCGGAGCTCGGCTGGCGGCCGTCTACCAGTCCGTTCTCGAGTCGCCCCGCGGGCACGAGATTCAGCCCCTCGCCCAGCCGGACGCGATCCTGGACCACTTCCTCGACGTGGCACGCTTTCGTCTGCTGCGGAATTGACCGAACTGGAAACAGAATGCTTGAGACTCCCGCCGAAATCATCCACCGCCTGAGCCTGCCCCTCGAGCCGATTCCCACCGGATATCCGGCCCGATTGGACAGACTGCCCGGCATTCGTGCGGTGTTGTTCGATATCTACGGCACCCTGCTGGTCAGTGGCAGCGGCGACATCGGAATGGCCCGCCAGTTGGCCCGGGCGGATGCGCTGGCGGAGGCCCTCGCGGCCAGCGGCCTGGCGCCCACCGGCCCGGTCGAGCCGGCCCTTCAATACAGTTTCGATCTGATTGAAGAGCGCCACGTTGAAGCGCGAAGCCGGGGAATCGACTATCCTGAGATCGACATTCTGGACATCTGGGCCGCCGTTGTCGATCGCCTCCAGCACGAGGGTACCATCCCGAAAACACCCTGCGACCGCGACGACCTGAAACGACTGGCCGTCCACTACGAGGCCCGAACGAACCCCGTTTGGCCGATGCCCGACCTGGCGGGCTGCCTTGCCGGCCTGTCGGCGGCCGGGATGCTATTGGGACTGGTCAGCAATGCCCAGTTTTATACGCCGGAACTGTTTCCTGCATTGCTTCAACATACCACCGACGATTGCGGTTTTTCTCCGGACCTGCAGATCTACTCCTTTGAACACGGTTTCGCGAAACCCGGCGAGGCCATCTTCCGGCTGGCGGCAGATCGGCTGGCCGCCAGGGGGATCGCGCGGTGCGAGACTCTCTGCGTGGGCAACGACCTGCTGAAGGATATCGCCCCGGCTCAGCGCGTCGGGTTCCGGACGGCCCTGTTTGCCGGCGATGCGAGAAGCCTGCGGTTGCGGGCAGACGACCCGAGAGTCGAGGGCATCCGGCCCGATCTTGTGGCCTGCCGGCTGCTCGATCTGAATCGTTGTCTCGTTGACCAGCGAGGATAGAACGGCGTTTGGGACCGCCGGAGAACGATTGCCTTTCGCCTGGAGCAGAACAAGGCATTCAAGCCGCGATCCAGCAAGCCTTGGCGGTGTTCCGCCACTGGCTGGTCGGCCAGGAGGTGGAGGAGAAACCGTTGCCGCCGTCTGCCGATTCAGCGCGAAGGCAGCAGCCGCACGCCGCTCCCATTCTCCTCGGGTAAGATCACGCGGCCTCGCTCGATTCGTACTCCCGTCGCAACGTCCTTGGCCAGCAGCAGTGCCCCATCCATGTCGACATAGTCGAGCAGCGGCGTGAGCTGGGCGATGGCCGAAATTCCGACCGTCGACTCGGTCATGCAGCCGACCATCGTCTTCAGGCCCAGCTTGCGAGCCGTCTCGAGCATTCGCCTGGCCGGCGTCAACCCGCCGCATTTGACGAGCTTCACATTCACCCCGTGAAAACAGGCGGAGCAGCGGGCCACGTCGGCCTCGCACTGGCAGCTTTCATCGGCAATCACCGGCAGAGCCGATTCGGCGAAAGCCCGCCGCATATCGGCCCAGTTCTCCCGCGGCATGGGCTGCTCGATAAACTCCACGCCCAATTCCGCCAGGGCCGCCGAGTTGGCGATGGTCTGCTGGGCCGTCCAGGCACAGTTGGCGTCGACGCGGAATACGGCATCGGTGTGTTTCCGCAACTGGCGAACGATCTCGATGTCTTTGTCGGTGCCGAGTTTGATCTTGTAGATCGGCCAGCCGGAAAACTCCTCCATCTTCTGGACCATTACCTCGATGGTATCGATCCCGATCGTGTAGTCGGTGACCGGCAGGTTGTCGGCACTGAATCCCCAGAGCTTCCACAGCGGCTGTCCCTGCAATTTGCCCCACAGGTCCCAGGCGGCAAGATCCAGCGCGCACTGCGGAAACGACTTCAGTCCGAACTCCTGTTCCAGCTCGGCCCAGAGAGCAGCCGGCTCGGTCGGGCCCTTCGCCTCGAGAATCGGCCGCACCGCCTCGAAGCTGGCCATCATGTCGGGGATCGAGGCTCCGTAGAAACGGTTCTCGCCCGCCTCCCCGTAGCCGCACACGCCGTCCTGCTCCAACTCGACGATAAGCGTACGGCTGACCGTCTGCGAGCCGCGGGAAATGGTGAACGTATGCCGAAGCGGGAGGTCGAATTGGTGTATACTGAGTTTCATTGGGATTGTCCGCCTACGTATACCCGATGTGCACAATCGGTAGTTCAGCCAGCGGCTTCAGGATTGCGCCGGCACCTTCTTCATTCTCAGCACCGCATCGACGAGTTTGTCGGCTCCGTGGCGATATACGTCGCAGGCGGGGAGGCCCGTGCGGCGGGTGACCTCCTCGCACTCGGCGGCCACCTCCTCGTCGCCGAAAACCCGTCCGTTGACAGCGACGCCGATCACGCGGCACGGGTGCATGATCCCGGCCGCCATTTCGTAGACCTCGATCAGCCGATCGAGGGACGGCAGGGGGATCTGGGGCATTCCGTCTATCTTGGTACGGCCCATCTCATAGCAGGCGATCAGCCCGTCGGGAATTGCCCCATGAAGCAAACCCAAGGTGACGCACGAGTAACGGGGATGGAACAGACTTCCCTGCCCCTCCAGGACGATCACCTCATGGTGCTGGTTGGCCAGGACCAGTTTCTCGGCGGCTCCGTTGACGAAATCGGAGATCACCCGATCGATCGGACAGCCGTCGCCTTCGATCATGATCCCGGTCTGGCCTGTGGCCACGAATTTGGCATCCTTCCCCCGCCGCTTGAGCCCTTCTACCACCTCAATGGCTGTGATCATCTTGCCGCAACTGCACTCGTTGCCGATCGTGTGGATTCGCAGGCACTCCTGGCGGATGCCCACTCGGTTGGCCACGTCCCTCTCGTTGTTGTCGCGAACATCGACCAACTTCACGCCGTGCCGGGAGGCCGCAGCGACGAACTCGGGATCGTCCTTGAGCAGGTCGTGAAGTCCCGAGACGATGTTCATCTTCCGGGCGATCGCTTCCAGCACAATCGGCCGCCATGCCTGCGGGATCTTGCCACCGGCAGGTGCAATGCCGATCAAGAGCGTATCGGCTGCGGGTGCCTCGGCGAGGGTGGCCACCACCGGAATCTTTCCCCCCGTGCCGAGCACCTCCTGGCATGTCTTGCCCGCTGACGGCTTGTCGAGCATCGCCACCACCTCGTGCGGTCGGTAGCGAATCAGGCTGATCGCGGTTTTTGCGGAATGTGAATCGGTGTATCCGTCTGTCAGAACTATGATTTTTCGTAATGAGTTCATCATGCTCAGTAGCGTACCAAGGGGGCAAGCCAAGTGCAATCAGCCGGGCCGCTGGGCCTATCATGGGCGACTTCCGCCGAATGCCACCAGGACTTGCGTGGGGACTACTCCCATGACCTTTAGAGCCGCTGACAGAACCACCGGCTGTGTACATCCATGCCGGTGGGAAACTCATACGTTTTGCGAGGGTTTCCTAGAACTGGAGCCGGTTCTGACGGTGGGTCGGACCGGGCGAATGCGACGGAGGTCAACCCGGTTGGCAGACCCCAAGCTGCTGGCAGGCCGCCTCGACGGTGGCCACGTCGACCGAGTCGAGGTTCATGCCCGCCGCCGCCAGCAGGGACAGATCGGCCAACTGGCGCACCCGCCGGGGTGATCCGCCGGCCAGGTCGTGCATCCGCCGAGCAGCCACGGGGCCGATCACCGCCGACTTTCCTCCGGCCTGCTCCAGCGATCGGTTCAAGAAGGCCTGGGTATCGCCCGGCTCCCAGGCCGGAACGTCGATCCGCAGTTCCACCAGGTCGAGCAGTGTCGCCCCGATTTGTGCAACGCGATCTGCGCGAGCGGCCAGGATCAAGGTCAACCGCGAATCGGGCACCAGGTCGTACTTCGCAATCCGGGCCACCTGCGTCAGGACCTCGGGCTCAGCCTGATCCACATCATCCAGGAGGAGCACGGTTTCCAATTGCTGGTAGCGGTTCTCACGCAATCGGTGTTCCAGGCACTGCCAGATCCGCCAGATCGCAGCCCCTTGCGGC
>CAYSCH010000143.1:0-20548 GCA_964429355.1 uncultured Planctomycetaceae bacterium
AAGAAGGTTCCTATGTGGATCTCCACCAGTTCCGCAGCCAATTGGGCTACGCCATCAATCCGTGCACGGAAATCGGTGCGTGGGGTGCCTTCCGCGTGGGCGAAGACCACTTCACCTCCCATAACATCGGCCCGGGCGCCATCGTCACGGCCATGAGCCAGGCGAATCTTTACCTCAAGCGGAACTGGGAGTTCGGTGGCGATACGATGATCTACGTGGGGGGCGCGGAAGAACCCGGTGAAATCGTGATCGGCCTGAACGGGCGTGTGCCGCTCAGTCAGCGCGTGGCGGCCTTCGGCGGCGTCCATTACGCCATTCCGAGCACAACAGCCGGCGACGCCATTCCCAACAACGTGGGCAACAGCTACTCCGAAGAGAACTGGGCCGTCACATTCGGATTGATCTTCTATCCGGGAGCGAAGGCTCGGTCGGAGTCGGTGTCCGGACCGTACAATCTCCCCCTGCTACCCGTGGCCGACAATGCTACGTTCATGACCAGTGCCCCGACGGGTACGCTCTAGGTTTCAAATCCAGAGCAAACGACTCAATGAAGTCTGGGGCAGACGCTTAACCGAAGCGTTCCTGATACGGCCGCGGCACACTCGATCCATGTGCCGCGGCCGTATTTTTTGTGCCACAACTGCCGGGTGGGCAGTCGACGAGCCAATCGAAGTTGCCACGCCCCGAACCGCCGTTGACCTTGCTCCACCAAGCCGCTACAAAGGCGGATCGGCTGGGTCCATGCCGGTATCCCTCGCGGCAATCTCGTGGAGAACCCACAATGGTCAGCGCCAAACCAACCCCGTACCCATTCAGAGACTGTCTGCAAACAGGGACTGGCTCCCAAGCCCTGCAAGTCGAACTCGTCATGGGCACACGGCCCAGGGTATCTGTCCACCGTTTCAGCCACTTTCTGAGGGTCGTTCTTGCCGCAGCCATGGTGCTGCTGGCTGGGGCCGGCGAGCCTCTCGCGGCCGACCGCGAGCCCACGCGATCCAACGCGGAGATCGAGAAACTGATCGACAGCGTCGGCCGGACTCCCCCAGAATGGTACGACTCCGTCAAGTTGGAGTATCCAAAATCGCTCGATCTGAACTGGCCCCAGCCTCCGCCCACCAACGAATGGAACAACCAGAAGAATGTCGGCCAATACGTCTGGGACGTCATCAATCCCAACCCGAACAAGTGGCAGTCGGGTATTCGCTTCATGCACTTCCTGCTTGAGAAACATGCCAGCAACGTGGAGTTGCGGACCCGCGTCATGGAGACCTTGGGGCGGATGTACTTCGATTTCTTTCGCGACTATCCCCGGGCTGCATTCTGGTGGCGAGCCGCGGAAGTAGACAAGAGACAGCTTTCCCAGGGGGTGCACCTGGCCGAATGTTATTGGCGCATGGGCAACCAGAAGATGGCCCAGGACCTTCTGGCCAAATTGCCCAACTACTATCCTGCAATCAAGCTCTGGGCCGACATGGGCCAGACCGACAAGGCCCTGCGTGTGGCAGGAGCGTTTGCTCAGAGCGGCTACGTCGACATGGCCTACCTCAGCGCCGGCGACACCTGCCGAACCGTCGGCAAACTGGATGATGCCGTTTCCTACTACGAGTATCTCCTCGGCCTCTCCGCCACTGGCCGGATGGCCAAACGCATCCAGCGCAATCAGGAGCGCGCCCGGGCGAATATCGAAGGGATCAAGCTCTACGATTCTCTTGAATTGAGCCGTGTGCCCGACGGAAAATACACCGGCAAGGCGCCTGCCTATGCCGGCGACCTCTTCATCGAAGTCACTGTCGCCAAGGGACGGATCGAATCGGTCGAAGTCACCAGGCACGAGGAGAAACAGTTCTACTCGGCCATCGAAGACACGACGGCCCAGATCGTCGAACAGCAAGGATTCACCGGTATCGATGCGACCACCGGTGCAACCATCACCTCGGAGGCAATTATCAACGCCACCGCCAAAGCGCTCGCCGGAGCCGCCAGGTAAAGGCAGCCATGCGACTGAACTGGTTCTTCCGTCCGAAGAAGTCTGCCAATCCCTTCGGCGCCCTCGTCGGGCGCATCGCCCCAACCTGGCTTCTTTCCCCGGCACGCCGGATTGTGCAGACCCTGTGCCTGCTGGCGTTCCTCGTGTTGTTTCTCTATGTCTGCTTCCCCTATACGGCCGCTCCCGACCTGCAGCCCGACGCAATGGGCAACCAGTTCTGGCCCTCGCACTATGCCGACGACATCCTCCGTAAGGAAATCGTGCCGGCGGAACTGTTCCTGGCAATCGACCCGCTCGTGAGCCTCTCCACGGCGATTGCCGCCCGGACCTGGATAGGGTCCCTGGCATTTGCGGGCGCCATTCTGCTCGTCTCGCTGATCGTCCCGCGCGGGTTCTGTGGATATGTCTGCCCCCTGGGCACCGTGATCGATCTGTTCGACTGGGCCATTGGCCGGCGAGTCCGCCCGTTCAGTGTGTCGGGGAAGGGGTGGTACGTCCATCTGAAGTACTACTTGCTCACCGGTGTGCTCGTCAGTTCGATATTCGGGATACTTGTTTCCGGGTTTGTGGCGGCGATCCCGATCGTCACCCGGGCGGCCGCCTACCTCCTCACGCCCCTGGAGACCGGGCTTGCCCGTTCCTGGCATCAGATCCCCGCGATCCACGCGGGCCAGGTGCTTTCGCTGGTGCTGTTTGCCGCCGTGTTGGCCCTTGGCTTCCTCCGGCCCCGATTCTGGTGCCGCTACCTGTGCCCGTCGGGCGCCGTGTTCTCTGTGGCTAACTTGTTGCGTCTGGTGGAGAGGAAGGTCGAGCACTCCTGCATCCACTGCGGCAAGTGCGTCGAGGTGTGCCCTTTCGATGCTATCAAGCCGGACTTCACCACGCGAACCAGCGACTGCACCTTCTGCCAGACATGCGGCGGAGCCTGTCCCGTCTCGGCAATTCAGTTCGTACCGCGCTGGTCGGTGCTGGAATGGAAGGCGGCGGGAAATCCTCCGACAGGCGAGACACCCCTGGGACGGCGCGGCTTTCTGGCCTCCGCCGCCGGCACCACCGCCGGGGCGATTCTTGCAGCGGCAACGGCCAAGGCGATCGGAGCCACCGGGGCACGGCTGGATAGCTCCGAGCCCTGGTATCCCGTGCGGCCGCCAGGGAGCGTGCCCGAAAAAGTGTTCCTGCAAATGTGCATTCGCTGCGGCGAGTGCTTTCAAGCCTGCCCCAACGACGTCCTCCAACCCCTGGCCTTCCAGCAGGGCCTGGAAGGACTGTGGACTCCGCAGGTCGTTGCCAATTGGTCCGGCTGCGAGCCAAGCTGCAACAACTGCTGCCAGATCTGCCCTACCGGCGCGATCCGCGCGATCCCCCTCGAAGAGAAACGGGTTGCCCGAATGGGCCTGGCTTGGGTAGACGAGCAGACCTGCCTCCCCTACGCCGGTCGCCAGGAGTGCCAAATCTGCGTCGACGAGTGCGCCGCCTCGGGCTACGATGCGATCGAGTTCATGAACGTCGGCACCCAGATCGACGAGCAGGGAGTTCCCGTTGAAGGAACGGGCATGCTCGCGCCGGTCGTTCTGCCGGAGAAATGCGTCGGCTGTGGGCTGTGTCAAACTCGCTGCCGTGCCATTAACGTGAAGACCAGGCATCTCTTGAGTGAAAGCGCGATCGTAATCCAGGCTGGTCCGGGCAAGGAGGACCGCATCCTGTCTGGCTCCTACGTGGCCCTGCGAGCAGCCGAACTCCGACGGCACGAGGCCCAGCGGAGCCAGGAAGTGGAATCAGAACCGCAAGGTGGGAGCTACTTGCCCGACTTCTTGAAATAGGGTACCGCCTGCATGCTCCCCCCGCGATAGAAGCCTCGTCTCAGAAGAGATTTCTGCACGACCTATCTCGTGTATATATCCCGGGTTAGGTCAACGTCTGGACAAATCTCCTGCAAATCGCTTCGTCTCAGTGCACGGATCCTCACGCCCACCGCCACTATTTACTAGGAGGGTGAGCAACCCGGGAATATGTTGTCCGAACTGGAGTAAGTCATGCGATTGACGCTGCGAAACCTGCTGGCCTACATGGACGACCTCCTCGATCCGGAATCGGCGCGGATCATTGGACAGAAGACCGAGGAAAGCGAATTCGCCTCAGGGCTCCTCCATCGAATTCGCGACGTAACCCGCCGCGTGAAGCTTGGGTCTCCCGAGGTGATCGACCGCAAAGCGGCGCTGGACCCCAATACGGTTGCCGAATATCTGGACAACACTCTCCCTGCCGACCGGGTCACCGACTTCGAGAAGGCGTGCCTCGACTCCGACGTCGAGTTGGCCGAAGTGGCGGCATGCCACCAGATTCTGACGTTGGTACTCGGTGAGCCTGCCGAAGTCCGCCCGCAAAGCCGCGTGCGGATGTATCAGCTTCCCGCCACCGCTGCCAGCCATACGTACATTGAGTCCGACAAGGCCGACGCGGGAGAAAATCATCGCATCGATACACCAACACTTCCCCCGGTCCGACGCCGGCAAACCGCGGTTCCCGAGTACCTGCTGGAGGCTCGGCGACGACGAAAGCGACTGCTGTGGATCGCCGCCATCGCGGCCGTCCTGGGGGTTGCGGTCTACCTGGGAGTCAGCGGTCCGGAGGGGGTTTTTTTTGACTCCGGCGAGGAGTCCGCCAGTCCCGGCGATCAGTTGGCGATGCACACATCACCACCTCAACCGCAGTCGTCAGTTCCCAGCAGTGCGCCCGCGGAGCCCTTGCCTGCAGCAGAACCCGTGCCTTCAACCCCGGAAGCCACCGAAAAACCCTCGCCCGATCTCCCCATAAATTCTGCGCCGGCCCCTGTTAACCCTGACGCTCCCAGCCCCGAGGCCGTGGTTCAGGAGCCCACTGGCCAATCCAGTCCGGTGCCCGACTCGGTGGTCCCCATAAAACCCGTCCCGGTGCCCCCGCCGGCCATCAACGCTGCCTCGGAGGTCCCGATTCCAGTGACTCCCCTGGAACCGTCCGACCCGCCGCTTGCCCCATCCCCTGATCCAGGCCACCTTGCTGGCTCCTCCGTGCCTGCCGGCATGCCCGACGATCGGGAACCGATGATCGCCGAACCGCTGGTTCCGGAAGTGGCCGAACAAGGTCGTGAACTCGGGCGACTTATTACGCCGGACGAAATGGTGCTGGCTGCCGACAAGACAGGCCATCCCTTCCTTCGCGTGGCCAGTTCGGAGCCGTTGAGGGAAGGGCAACGCGTGGTCTCATTGCCCACCTCCAGGCCGGTCATCCGCATCGACGGAAAACTGAATGTGGAAATGGTCGATGGGGGAGAAGTGCATCTTCTGCCCTCCGAGGAGAACGGCCCTCTCGGACTCGAAATCACCTCCGGACGAATGATCTTCACGCCAACGGATGAGGCCGGAACCGTTTCGGTTGCCCTGCGCGCCGATGGCCTGGCCGGCCTTCTGTCCCTCGCCGACCCGACCACGCTCGTGGCCCTGGAAGTGGGTCGGACCAAGGACCCAATCCAGGATCCACTGACCCGTCCCGCACCCCTGACGGCACGACTCTGGGCAGTCTCCGGAAAGTTCTCCTGGACGCCCGAAGGTGCAGCGGAAACCTCGCTCGAAGGCCCAATCATGATCGATCTGGCAACGGGCGCGGCCAGCGCGCCGACTCCCCAGGATGCCCCGGAGTGGGTCAAGGCCGACTTGACCGGAACAATCCCACGGCAGGCGAGCGGAATGCTGAATCGTGCCTTCCAGGAGTACCACAAGGAAGCCGATCTGGTGCTCCGAGAAAATGCTGACCATCGCCGCCGAGAAGTACGGGAACTTGCCCGTCAGTCTCTCAGTTGGATCGAGTACTTCGATCCGGTCGTCGAGGTACTCGATAGTCCGGAACGGTATGTCGAATGGCCCGAATTGATCGAACTGCTCCGCGATTCGGTCCGCCGTGGGCCGAGAACGGCACAAGCCGTGCGAAATGCGATGGGTGTTAAATTCGGACCGCGCGGCGAGGAGCTGTACGAGTTGCTCTGGAAATACGATACCGAGCAGCTTTCCAGTCAGTCCGCCAAGCGACTGGTTCAATATCTCGACGACAACGACCTGCCCTTTCGGGTCCTGGCCTTCAGAAACCTCAACCGCATCACCGGCCTGGGATACTACTATCGGCCCGAAGAGAGCGAGTTTGAACGCCGCCCCTCCGTCCAGCGATGGTCGGCCTGGGCCCAGCGCATCCCCGGCGGCGAGACTCCCGTTGCCCCCGAGAAGGCTCCCGAGGCTTCCGTCCAGTAAACGGGGCGGAATAACAGGCACCACTCTTCTTCGGTCCTGCCGGGCGATTCGTCGGGCCGTACTGCCCACGGATTGCCCCGTCGGTCTCCTCGTTGCGACCGCTCGCAATCCCCGCCTTTGAGGTATGCGGCCGCCACCCGCGTTGCGCCTTTCCGTTTATTTATATAGAGGGGTCGGTTGCGCACCAGGTCCTTTCCATGTTCCGGGACGTGCCAACCGTGCCCCAACGGAGTGCCCGCTGCCAGCCCACGGGCTGTCAGGTTGATTTCCAGGAACAGCCGCGGTTCTCTTGCCTGAGGTCATGGCCATGAGTGGGATCGGTTGCCCGACACGTGAGGAGCTCACCAGTTACGCCCTCGGAGTCATCGCAGAAGCCGATGCGGATGCGATTCTGCGGCACCTTGAGGGCTGCCAGCATTGCGAGGCCACCCTCACCGAGGTTGAAGGGACCGCGGATCGAGTGATCGAACTCTGTCGACAGCCAGCGCCTCTGGACCGCTACTCCCAGGAGGCTGCCTGCCACGAGGCGATGACGCGGGCAATTGCCCTGGGAGCAGGTTTTGCCGATGCCACCGAGGCTACCCCGGCGGAGACCGTCAGCACTCCTCGCGAAACCGAGGAGCCGGTGCTCGGACAGATGGGCGACTAAAAGTTGCTCGAGGAATTGAGCCATGGGGGAATGGGAACCGTCTACCGGGCAATCCACGTCAGGCTTGGGCGCGAAGTGGCGCTCAAGGTGCTCCCCAAGGGGCGTAACACGGATCAGCGGGCGGTGGCACGCTTCGAACGGGAGATGGCAGCGGTAGGAAAACTCGATCATCCCCATATCGTCCGTGCCACGGATGCCGGCGAAGTGGAGGGCGTCCAATACCTGGCCATGGAACTGATCGACGGATTTGACCTGACCGAATTGGTCGACTATCTCGGTCCTCTGGGAGTTGCCAATTCCTGCGAGATCATCCGTCAGGCCGCGCTGGGACTGCAATGTGCCTACGAGCAGGGACTGGTGCACCGCGATATCAAACCGTCCAACGTGATGGTCACCGGGGCCGGGATTGCCAAGATTCTGGATCTTGGCCTGGCCCGGTTTCATATCGACAAACAGTCGAATATTGAGCTCACGACAGCAGGGCAACCCATGGGAACAGCCGACTATATGGCCCCCGAACAGGTTGCCGATACGCACTCGGTTGATATTCGAGCCGATATCTACAGTCTGGGGTGCACGTTTTACAAGATCCTGGCCGGCCAGCCGCCGTTCGGAGGCGTCCAGTACTCCAGTTCGTTCGACAAGATGATGGCCCACCGGAAGGATCCACCTCCGCCGATCCAGGAGTCTCGTCCAGACCTACCCAAGAAGGTCGTGGCGGTTCTCGATCAGATGCTCGCCAAGGATCCCGATGAGCGATTCCAGAAGCCAAGCGACCTGGCAGAAACACTCTATCCTCTCTGCGCCGGCGCCAATCTTCCGGAAATGATCGAAAGCGCCTGGAAGGCGGCCGCGACCGCTCCCGTGCCCCAGTCAACTGCCGCCATCACTCCGGACGGCGACCAGGAACCCTCCGGCACGTCCCCCCAGAGGCGAGCCAAACGCCGCGTCCAGACCGGTTCGTCGACCCACAGCGCATCGCGAAGCCAATACTCAGGCCTCTACGTCCTGCCGCCTCCCGCCAAGCCCCAATGGGGACTCTGGCTTACGATCGGTATTCTTTCGAGTTTGCTGGTCGGAATTCTCAGTGCCTACGTTGCCAAGCAGATCTACAGCCACGAGCTTGTCGTCGACGGAGCCCCGAAGGTCCCTGGCCCGGCCGGGCCAGGCTGGGCCGTCAGCCTCGACAAGCCCGCCGTGCCAATCCCGCCCGCAGTCGCACTGGCCGGTCGGGCAGGCAAGCCGCCCCGGGTGCGAGGTGCTCTGGGCGAAGAGGCCCTGGTGGCCGACCCCTCTGAAATCGCCGGCGTTACGAGCTGGACCCTGGAGACGGTTGGACACCGAACACCAATCCTCTGTGCCGCCGTGGAGCCCAACGGCGCGACTTTGGCGACCGGCAGCGGTGAAGGAGCGATCCGCATCTGGGACCTTGTCGGTGGATCGTTGAAATCCATCCTCATCTATCCCGGCCGAGATGGCGAAGTTCGCGCCCTGGCGTGGGCCCCTGGCGGGACCTACCTGGCCGCAGCCTACGAGGCCGGCACACTGCTGATCTGGGATGTCGAGCACGGCACGGTCCTGCCTGATGAGTTCAGCACCCGTTCCCAGGAGCCGGGCTCGCTGGCCTGGTCGCCGGATGGGACCCGATTGGCCTATGTCGACAAGAGTCCCGGCCAGGAAGATCGCGACGCGGTCATGCTCTGGGATTTTAAGGCAAACAAAGCCATGCCACCCTTGATCGGTGCCACGGGAAAACTGCGAGCCGTCGCCTTCGCCCCGGACGGTTCGAAACTCGCAGCCGGCGGCAGCGATCTGAACATCCACGTCTGGGACTCGGCTGTCGGCCGGGAACCATTGTTGTCGATTTCGACCGGTCACATCGAATCGATCTCGGCCCTGGCCTGGTCGCCCTGTGCCACCATGATTGCCTCCAGTTGCGACGGCGGCTGGAACTATCAGGGAATTGCGATCTGGAGCCTGGAAGACGGCTCGAAACTGGGCGATCTCCCCCAGCATACCGGTGGCGACCGGTCCCTGGTCTGGCTGGCCCAGCCGTCCATCCTCATTGGCACTGGAGGCCAGCGCGACGGAAGAACTCGCTATTACGACCTTGCCAGCGGGATAGTCGACCAGGACTTTGCGACCGGCAGGAGCCTCCTCTGCCGCGTGGGGGCCACGGACAAGGTGATCCTGGTCCAGGGAAACGGCGACGTCCTGTTCTGCGAATCCACTGGGTTGGGACGCCCGAAGGCCAGATTGCCGTTGCACCCGGGCACGCCCAGCGCCCTGGCCATCTCACCCGACTCACGCACCGTCGCATGCGGCAGCCAGGATGGTTCGATCCGGCTCGTCGACGTGGCGACCGGCCAGTCGCTCCAACTCGACGCCCCAGGCCCCGTCCACGCGCTCGTCTACAGCCCGGATACCGATCCCGAACAGTCCAAACTTGCCGTGACCACCGAAAGCTGGAATGAAACCCGCCAGCGGATGGAATTTCCCACCTCCGTTTACGATGTCAAGAAACGCAAGTTCCTGTGGTCGTTTGACGAACGCATCGAGGATCTTGCCTGGTCTCCGGACGGAAACCGCATTGCAACGGCCGGTGACAGCCTGTCGATCTGGGACGGCAAGACCGGCAACTACCGCGATCGGATGGAAGGACAGTCCCACTCCGTCGCCTGGGTCCGCGACGGGACCGCGGTCGCCCTCGGATCGCCCTCCACGGTGGAACTGGTCGATGCCAAGGAGGGAAATGAACTCCTCTCCTTCCTCTCCTTCACGGAGTCCACCGGCTCACGCCGGCTCCTGGCCTGGTCGGCGGCGGCCGCACGCCTGGCAATCGCCAGTGGGAATGCCGGAGCGGAAGAAATCGTCCTCCTGGCCGCCGAAACCGGCGCGGCGCCCAGCCGCGTCGCCGTCAGCAGCCAGACCCAGCCAATCATCGCCCTCGGTTGGCAGGCCGATGGAAAAGCCGTCCTGACGGCAAGCCTCTCCGAAACCTGTAGCTGGGACATCGCCACCGGAGAACGAACCAGCAAGAGCCCCATCGGCAGCCAGGCTTTCTCCGCCGACGGCAAGCTTGCCCTCCTTGGCGGCCCCAGTTCGATTCGGCTCCACCAACCCCAGGACCGAAAACTGCTCCGAACCCTGCTCGTGTTTCCCGACCACAAATATGCGGCAATATCCCCCGAAGGCCATTGTGACGGCTCCTATCAGTCAGGAGATATCGCCTATATTGTTCAAACGCCAAACGGGCAGGCGATGCTCGACGAACAACAGTTCGCCACCCAGTACGGCTGGAAGAACGATCCCGGCAAATTGGCCCCCGGCCAGAATTGAATCCACCTCCTCCAATGCCGAAATGGGCCTATGCTTCGCTCCAAATCCAAGCTAGGATAGGAGTTTCGTGGATTTGGGGATGGTTGCGGCGTCATGGAAACGAACATTGCGGGCGGCATTCTGGCCTTGGTCGCGCGGTTTCTCAGCGGGGCGAGCGTGCGCTGGATTGATTGCCATCCCGACCCCTGTCAACGTGTTTACTTCGCCAACCACACCAGCCATCTCGATGCGGTCGTCCTCTGGTCCGCTCTTCCACCCCATGTTCGAACCCTGACTCGTCCGGTCGCGGCCAAAGACTACTGGATGGGAGGCCCGATCCGGCGATATTTGTCTCGCGAGGTTTTCAACGCCCTGTTGATCGATCGCACGGAGATCAAAGTCCATCAGAGCCCGGTCGATCTGATGATTCACGAAATCGGGCACCAGTACTCCCTGATCGTTTTTCCTGAAGGCGGGCGATCCTCCGGCCCGGATATCGGAGAGTTCAAGAGCGGATTGTACTACCTGAGCAAGAAACGGCCCGACCTGGAGCTGATCCCCGTCCACATCGACAACATGAATCGAATCCTGCCGCGGGGAGAGGTCCTCCCGGTGCCCATGTTGACCTGCGTCACATTCGGCCCCCCCATGTGGTTGGAACGCAAGGAACCCAAGGCAAAGTTCCTTCAGCGTGCTCGCGAGGCTGTCTTGCGGTTGAAGGAAGCATAAGGCGAAACGATCCAATGGATGTCTTGACCTTGGAACTCTTCGGCGGAGTGCTGGTGCTCCTGGGCATCGCGTCGGCCGTGGTGCGCTTTCTCAAGCGGCGCGTCGACCTGGGCCTTGATCCGGCGATTGTCGAAACCTTCCGCCTCCGGGTGTGGGCCTGGTGGCTGCTTTTTGCCCCCCTCGCCGGAGCCCTCCTCGGTGGGCCCTTGCTCCCGTTCCTCCTGTTCCTGATGATCTCGTTCTGGGCGCTCCGCGAGTTCATCACCCTGACTCCAACCCGCCCGGCTGACCACCGGGCGCTGTTCTGGGTGTTTTTTGCCTGCACGCCGCTGCAATATGTCTTCCTGATGCTTGCCGGAAGACCCTGGTTCGAGCAGAGTCTGGGCGTCAGCGCCTACGACATCTACAGCATCTTCATTCCCGTTTATGCCTTCCTGCTGATTCCCGCCCGGATCGCCTTTTCCGGCGACTCGAAGCGGTTTCTGGAACGAACGGCCAAGATCCAGGCGGGGCTACTGATCTGCGTCTACTGCCTGAGCTATGCGCCGGCCCTCCTCACCCTGGAACTGCCCCCCGCAGAAACGCGAACGGACCGGCGTGCCGGCGAGGAGGGCGAGGGAACAACCGTCGAGGCTGCGCCGGCCCGGGAATCGGAATCCGTGACCGACATGATCCAGATGGAGAATATCGCCAAGGTGGCCCGGTCGGAAATCAAGATGCCCTACGAGAACGCTGGGCCAAAATGCCGGCTGCTGTTCTTCTTCGTGCTCATCGTCCAGTTGGCCGACGCCTGTCAGTATCTCTGGTCGCAAATCCCCAGTCGGCACGCAATCGTGCCGGCCATCAGTCCGGCGAGGACCTGGGAGGGATTGATTGGCAGCTCTGCCAGCGTCACGCTGATCGGGGCCGCTCTGTGGGGCGTGACTCCCTTTCACTATTGGTGGCAGGCGGCCTTTGCCTCCTTCGTCGTCTCGCTGACGGCCTTCGGCGGCGGGCTCACCATGTCGGCCATCAAACGCGATCGCGGAGTGAAGGACTACGGCACCCTGATCGAAGGGCACGGCGGGGTGCTCGACCGCATCGATTCCCTCTGCTTCTCCGCCCCGGTCTTCTTCCACCTCACCTGCTTCTTCCTCAAATGGAGCTGATCAGAGATACCGTTGATAGGCGGCCACCGCCAGCGTGTCGCAACGCTCGTTTTCCGGGTGCCCACAGTGGCCGCGCACATGGGTGAAGCGAACCTGGTGCATGGCGAGAAGCTGGTCGAGCCGTCGCCAGAGCTCTTCGTTCTTGACCGGCTTGAAATGCCCTCCCTCTTTTCGCCGCCAGCCGTTGGCCTTCCATTTCGGCATCCACTCCGAAAGCCCCTTGCCGACATAGGTGCTGTCGCTGACCAATTCCACCCGAGTCGCCCGCTTGAGGGCCTCCAGGCCACGAATCACCGCCAGCAGCTCCATCCGGTTGTTGGTGGTCTCTTGCTCGCCGCCGGCCTGCTCGAGCTCTTTGCCGCTGGCCGGATGGCGAAGTACGAAAGCCCAGCCGCCGGGACCCGGGTTTCCGCTGCACGCTCCGTCTGTGTAGAGAATCACCTCAGCGTCTGTTGAGTCTGGCATGGGAGTGGCCGCCGTCATAGAACTTGTTTGGGCTCGGGAGCGGCCGACTGGCCGTCTGGCGTTTGCACGATTCCGAAGCGAGCCCGGTCAAAACGTGATGACTTGCTGAACTCCTCGAAATCGGCCGTCAAGGGCGAGTCGAGGATCGGCTTCTGCTCAATTTCCCAGGGCAACCGCACCGTGAACGTGCTCCCCGTGCCCAACTCGCTCTGCACAGTCACCTCTCCGCCCAACAGGTTGCACAACTCGCGGCAGATCGAAAGCCCCAGACCGCTCCCGCCATATTCGCGCGTCATGGCGTCGTTGCCGGGCATGCTCGTGCTCCCCTGGCGGAACTTCTCAAAGATCACCTGCTGATCCTCTTCCGCGATTCCCACCCCCGTATCGATCACCTGCATCACCAGCCGCCCCTTGCCGTCGCGAAGGGCAACGACCTTGATCCGCCCCCCCTCGGGCGTGAACTTGATCGCGTTCGAAAGAAGATTGTTGAGCACCTGCTGGATCCGCCCTTGATCCTGGTGCATGGGGGGCAGGTCGGGCTGGATCTCTTCGATCAGATCGATGTTCTTCTTCTCCGACAGGGGGCGCGCCATGTCGCACTGGGCGCCGATCACCCGGCGCACGTCGAACGACGTCAGCCGAAGCTCCATCTTGCCGCTTTCCACCTTCGCCAGATCCAGTACGTTGTTGATCATCTCCAGCAGCATCCGGCCCGACTTCTGGATGTTCTGAACGTAGCGCTTCTGCTTCTCGTCCAACACGTCGATCGAGCGGAGCACGTCGCTGAACCCCAGGATGCTGTTCAGCGGTGTGCGAAGCTCATGGCTCATGGTCGCCATGAAGTCGCTCTTGATCCGGTTGGTCTCGTAAAGCTGCATGTTGAGCTTCGCCAGTTCGTCCACCTTCACGTCCAGGTTCACGTTGGCGTCGCGAAGTTCATCCTGGGCGTCGACAAGGTGGCGAAGCATGCGGTTGTAGGCGACCGCCAGGGCCTCGAACTCGTCCCCCGTGCGGATGTCCGCACGCATGTTGATGTCGCCCCGGGCGATCGAGTCGCTCACATCCCGCAGGTGACGCACCGGGCGGACCACCACGTAACGAATCACAATGTAGAACGCGATCATCGCCACGAAGGCCGTGATGATCGCCACGGCCAGCAGCTTGCTCCAGGCGTCGCTGACCTTGTCCCGCAAATAGGCGTTCGGCAGCGTGATCTTGGCGACCGCCATCAATTCACCCTCGGCCGGAGGATCGGTTCGGAGGGCACCCATGCTGAACACGCCGCCCGGCGGCAGGGCAACATGACAGCCCATGCAGTCCTTCTCCGCGTAAATCGGATGATAGAAGTAATACTCTTCATTGCGCGGAGAGTACGTGTCTTCTGGCTCTGCCCCGGCTCGAGAACTCGCAAACTTCTTGATCAGGTCCTTCTCATACTGATTCGTCGGGTGCCCGCGCTTTGCGGCCGCGTACTGAGGTGAGTTCGGGTTGTAGAGAAACCTCGCGTCGACATTCTTCTCACTGAGTTTGTCGGCAAACCGCTTCATCAGTTTGTCGGCTTTCTCCTTCCATGACTGGCCCGCAAACGTGTCCAATCCTTGCCAATGAACCTGAAGCAATAATTGGTCCACCAACCGCGCAGCCGTCACCGGGTTCTGCTCGCGCACCACGTCCTCGGTCACCCACCAGTAGAGCCAGAGGCTGAACGCCATCACCACCAGCAGGAACACGCCGAAGAGGAACAGGCACTTGATCTCGAGGCTCGTCGCGCCCATAGCACGACTGATTCGTCGATTGGCCATTTCCGCTCGTCTCAGAATATCCGGTTACCTAACCCGTTTATTCTACGGAAATTGCGACTTCACGCCAGAGCGAAAACGACACGTTTCGAGGGCTATTGCAGGCCCCTTTTCCCGCAGGGCCCCCTCCTCTCGAAAATGCGGCAGAATCTACCAAACACGCCCTGCCATCGGCATTCAGTCCCGGCGCCAAATGCCCGGTCAAGACCGCAAGGCTAGCCTCTCCCAGACACGGGCTGGCGGAATCCGCGCAGGTCCCGAAAACGTCTCTCACCGTTCCGGGCTGTTCGCCAAATTCCTTGCGGAAGGACCTTCGGCCTCTCAGGGCGAACTCGCCGATTCCCTCAGCAAGCTTAGCGCCGCCTCCACCAGCATCTCACCCGAACCCGGCAAGACGTTCGAGTTGGTCACCTCGTAGCTCCCGCCGGCAAAGGCCGCACGGGTCGGAATGTAGATCGTCTCCACGCAATAGCAGAGTTCAACCACCATCGTGTTTCGATACGGCGAACCCTGCTTGATCGCCAGCCCAAGGTCGACGAATATCTCACCCGGCATGAACACCATCGCCAGATCGTGCCCGAACGTCATGGTGGTCACCTCGACCGGCAGCGATTCTCCCACACCCGCCCAATCGTGCGAGAGGCCCCAGTTGATGTACTCGGCTGCCTCCATCTGCGGCGGCTTGTTGCGAAGTTGGTCGAGCACGACCGCCTTGTAGGCTCTCACCTGGTCGAAGAAATCGACCGCCTTGCCCGCGTTCGCCGCCGGAATCAACTCGCGGGCCTGCGCCAACTGCTCCTCGCTCACACCTTGTAGCGGCAAGTGAACCGTGACCGTGCGCACCTGGAACGCCGAATCCTCAACGGCACCCAGGGTGGGCACTGCCGAGCGTATCGTTCCCGCCAGCGAGTTGCCGATGAAATCTGTCTTGTTGCGATCCGCCTTGGTCGGATCGCAATGGTTGATGTCGCCGCAGGCGCCGTTGCCGAAGATCGAGATCACCCCTTCCCCCAGGTCCTGCCTGACACCTTGCTCGATGAAATATGGGTAGTCGGCGCTCCACAGCAGGCCGCCAACCGTGTCCAGATGGAGGGCAAAATTGCTCACCAGGGCCAGTGGCTTCTGATCAGCAGTCGACTCGATCAGTGCCAGGCCGATTTCCGGGTCGATCGGACCGGCAGCCCGCACGACCTGGGGATTATCCAGCCGTTGCCAGGTCTGAACGCTGCCGTCTCTCATGACGAAACGGCGGTTGAACGAAACCGGCGTCTCCTGCCGGGTCGTTCCGGCCTTAATCGCGGCGGGCACTACCGCCTCGTTTGCCTGGATGACCGCCCCGGCCATCCCCTCGATCAACTTGGCGGCATAGGCCGGCGGGTTGTCGGCGGAGGTCTTGCCGCCGAGATAGTCGTAGAGATTCCGGGTATAATCCGGCGCCGTGTGCGAGTGGGTCCCCGAGACCACGATCTGCCCGGCCGGAATGCCCGTCTTGGCAGAGGCCGCTTCACGCACCGCAACGCCCAGGTCGCGGGAAACGCCCGTCAGGTCGGCTGCAACCCAGGCTGCAGCCCGGTCGCCGGAGCGAAACACCACCGCCTTGGCCTTGAGCGGATCGATCGTCCCGGTGGCAAGCCGCTCGTGATAGTAGCCCGCCATCGGAAAACCTTCGGGCGGCGTGATGTCCCTTTCGGCCACTCCGATCTGGAGCGGCTCGGCGGCCCGAACCTGCCAGGGCAGGACCACAAACAGCACAACAATCGGAAACAATGCGGCGACTGCGCGGGTCATGGGTGGGACTCCCTCAATAGCAGAACGGGAAACAGGTTCGCAGAGAAATGGCCGTTATCAAGATAGCCGCGCGGACTCGCCCCGCGCTCTCTTGGAGTACAGGCTCTAGCCTGCGTTCGTCAAAACACTCTGTCGTCACAATGCTAGCCGCGTGGGCGTGCCCCGCGCTCGGAAGGCAGAACGTGAATGTCACCTTTTGCCTCCCATACTAGTCCTTTGCCGGCTTCACCGAAAGTATTCCGCCGCCAATCGCCGGAAACCCGCCAGATCCCGCACCTGCTGCACCGCACGCCGAAACTCGGCGAAGTCGGGCAGGCTCTTGGCGAAGTAACAGCTCGTCCGCGCCAGCCGGCGGATCGCCACCGCCTTGCCATAATAGCGAAATTCCCCCTCGACCAGTTGCAGCAGCGCCCGGCCGCGCTCAGCACGCGTCGGCGGGCGAACCGCGGAATTCAGCGTCAGCATCGCCTTCGCCTGACTGAAGATCCAGGGATTGCCCAGGCAACCTCGACCAATGGATACCGCGTCTGCCCCGCTCTCCCGCAATCGCCCCACCACGTCACTCGCCTGGCTGATCCCTCCGCTCCCTAGGACCGGCACACGCACGGCCTGCTTCACCCGGGCAATCGATCCCCAGTCGGCCCCGCCCAGGTAAGCCTGGGCCACACTCCGCCCGTGGACCCCGATCGCCGCACTCCCCCCGCCCTCGGCCTGCCTGGCGACCTCGACCACCGTCTCATGTTCCCCATCGGGACCCGTGCGCAGCTTGACCGTCACCGCCATCGACACCGCCCGGCTCACCGCCGCCACGATCCCCCCTATCGCCGCCGGATCGGCCATCAGTGCCCCGCCTTCACCTCGCGAGAGGATCCGGCGCACCGGACATTCGAAATTCAAATCCACCACGTCGAACCCGTGCTCCTCGATGACCCGCGCCGCTTCCGCCATCACCGCCGGGTCGGCGCCGCTGATCTGTGCGGCCCGCGGGCGTTCTTCCGTCGTCGTGTGCAACATCCTCAGCGCGCGGCGATCCCGCCTGGCCACATCCGCCGCGTCGATCCGCTCCGTGCACACCAGCCCCGCCCCAAACCGCTTCATCAACAACCGGAACGGAAAGTTCGTGTGCTCCTCCATCGGAGCCAGCGTTACCGGTACGCTCAAACGTACCTTGCCGATGTTCATTGGCACATTCAGGGGTTGGAGTGTTGCGGCGGTGTGCCGTAGCCCATCGAATTCGTCGCCACATACAGCCGGTACAGCCGGTCCTGCATCAGGCAGCTGCGGCGCGTCACGGCGGGAATGGTCGTGGTGTGGATCCGCAGCTCGCCATCGACGGCCGTGACCAGTTCCTCGCGCCAATCGCCCAGAAGATCGGCCACCATCTGCTGGCGGTAGTTGCCCGACAGATCCAGAAGCGTCTCCCCTTGGTATTTCATCAGCTTGCCCTTCAGGAGGATCTCCTTTTGCGGGTCGGCGTCCCACCACAGCGTCCAGGGGGCCAGCGAGCCGATGTTCTCATGGCCGATCCGCTTTCCCTGGGCAGTGTACATCCAGGCCTGTTCGCCCCCCTTGGCCTCCCCCGCATAGCATTCCTGTCCTGGATACTCGGCCAGGATGTCGGCGCACATCCCCTGGGCGTGCACATGGACCGTTGGCTCCTCGTTGGCCCAATACGTTTTGCCGGTCAGGGCGTCGACCAGCCGCACCGCACCGTTCTTCTGACCCGGCTCGATTCCGAAGAAGATCTGCAGTCCCGGCCGCTTCGGATCGATCTTGCCCACGTAGCATGTGTCGGGGTGTCCGATGCCGAGCGTCCACATCGCCTTGCCATCGTGGTCCACCAGGCACGAACCCACCACGATCTCGTCGCAGCCGTCGCCGTCCACGTCGGCCACGCGGATCGTGTGGGAACCCTGGCTATCGTATTTTTCCTTCTCGTCGTGCGAGTTCCATCTCCACACGAGATTCAGATCCGGATCGTAAGCCTCGATGACGATCGCCCTGTAGGTGCCCCGCTGCATCAGCAAATGGGGCCGCCGGCCATCCAGATAGGCCACCGCCAGCATGTTGCGGCAGAAATAGTTGTACTCGCCGATCTCCGGCAATCGTGGGATCCAGGGAATCTTCTTGACGAGCTGGCCCGTCTGGCCGTCAAGCTTGTAGAGCCATTCCGGCCCGGTCTTGACGTGCCCCTCCGGCTCGCGCGGATCCCCTTCGCCCCCCTTGCAGTAGACCTCCGCCTTGCCGTCGCCGTCCAGGTCATAGACGACATAGGGCGCGTACCAGGTGCCGGCCTCGATCGACCAGCCCATATCGTGCCGCCAGAGGAACCGGCCGTCGAGCGTGTAGGCCTCGAGCTTGTAGGTGTCCTCGCTCTTCTTCCAATAACCCGGCTTCTGGTACGGGTCGGTGTTGAAATCGGGCTGCTGGACGACGAGTTCGTATCGGCCGCCTCCGTCCAGGTCGCCGGCCCCCACCTTGTGCATGCCGTAGTTGCCTTGAAGGCGGATGCCGATGTACGACTGGCCAGCCGGCACATGGGCAATCGCCACCGCGGCACTCGGTGGACCTTCTTTGCCGGCCGTCACAGGCCTGAGGAAGTACTGGAGTTCGCCCTCTTTGGGTGCATCGACATCGACCAGATTGGTGCTCTCATGGATAGGTTCGGCCGTCAGTCGACGGGCGTCATCGGCCCCGGCCGTCTGCCGATAGACGTGAAACGCCGCGTCCGCCCCGTCCGACTCCAGCAGCCGCCAACCGACGTACACCCCTCCATCGGCCTGCCGCATGGCCACGAGCCCACGGTCGAGCTTTTCGCTCAGTTGCGCCCAGGCCGTGGAACTGAGCAGGATGAACGCCGCAGCCGCATACAAGATCGGACGCATGATCGTTTCCTCGGGTCACAGAGGCCGACATACCCAGACCTGCACTGGAATCTAGCGGCCGCGAGAATGGCCGTCAACAATTCGCCGCACCGATCTGCCGTACCTGAACTTCCACAGCCAAATCCGCGATCTGCCAATCCCATCCCCCTCCAATCCTGACGCTGGACGCGACCACGTCCCGCCAGTAAGCTGGGCAAAGTCCGGCCGTCCCGCTCTCCCGGTGCCGGGCAGCACCCCGCCAGCGGCCTTCTTCCAACCACGAGCAGGAGAATCGACACCATGCAACGATTGCCTCTGATCCTGTTGACCCTCTCGGCAGCGCTCCTCGCTTCACCTCTGCACGCCGCCAAGCGAAACGTGGTCCTGGTCGTTGGCGACGACCACGGCCGCGACGCCGGCTGCTATGGCAACCCCGTGGTCCAAACCCCCAGCCTCGACCGCTTGGCCGCCGACGGCACCCGCTTCGAATACACCTTCTGCACCACCGCCAGTTGCTCCGCCAGCCGCTCGGTCATCCTCACCGGCATGTACAACCACGCCACCGGCCACTACGGCCACGAGCACGGCTCCAGCCACTTTCGCACCTATGAGAACCTGACCAGCCTGCCGGTCCTCCTCGGCCAGGCGGGCTACCGCACCTGCCGCATCGGCAAGTACCACGTGGCCCCCGAGGCCGTCTACCAGTTCGACCAGGAAATCAAGGCCAACCCGCGCAACGGAGTCGAAATGGCCGACCGCTGCGTGGACTTTCTCAAGGCGGAAGACTCACGGCCGTTCTTCCTCTACTTCTGCGTCACCGATCCGCACCGCGGCGGCGGCAAACTCCAGGACCTCCCCTACGAGCCCGACACCTTTGGCAACCGGCCCCAGGGATATCCCGGCGTCACGGAAATCCAGTACGACCCCCAGAAGGTGATCGTTCCACCCTGCCTGCCCGACACGCCCGAGTGCCGCCAGGAACTCGCCCAGTACTACCAGGCCGTCTCTCGCCTCGATCAGGGTGTCGGTCGGCTCATCCAGCGGCTCCAGGAAGCTGGCGTCTACGACGACACCCTCGTGATCTACATCTCCGACAACGGCATCCCCTTCCCGGCCGCAAAAACCACGGTCTACGAGCCGGGGATCCGCCTCCCCTGCATCGTTCGCAATCCCTACTCCGACCACCGGGGCACCATCTCCGATGCCATGGTCAACTGGGCCGACATCACCCCCACGATCCTCGACTTCTGCCAGGTGCAACCCAAAGGGGCCACGTTCCACGGCCGCTCGTTCCTGGCCGCCATGGAGCAGGCCCGGGCCGAAGGTTTTGACGAGATCTACGCCTCCCACACCTTCCACGAAATCACCAACTACTATCCCATGCGGGTCGTCCGCGGACGACAGTACAAACTGATCTGGAACATCGCCCACCCGCTCCCCTATCCCTTCGCCTCCGATCTCTGGGTGGCCGCCGCCTGGCAAGGGGTCTTCCAGCGGGGCGACAAAAACTATGGCAAGCGGACC
>CAYSCH010000144.1:0-387 GCA_964429355.1 uncultured Planctomycetaceae bacterium
TCGGGCGTTTCCTGGCGAGACGCGTGGAGGGCTGCAGGAGAATGTCCAGACGCCACGGGCCCTCTGTCCAACGACGTCGCAGGTAATGCAGCCTCGCCGGGTTGCGCCGGTGTTTCCGTCGGGGCACGAAGGAGGCTGCTGAAGGAATCCAATGCGGCGCGGTGGGGCGGGGCGGATCCCGTCTGGGCTGGAGCATGGGGGGCCGAGTTGACGGGCGCGTTCAGGGTCGCATCTTCCTCGGCGACGGCTCGCCAATGGAAACTGGTTTCCTGCTGCATGGCCAGGTCGAATGCGGTGAGTCTGCCTCGCGAACCGCTGAGCGATTTCAGGGCATCTCCGCGGCGATCGTGGCCGGCCACCTGCTCGGTGGGAAAGAGGTCGCTTGTG
>CAYSCH010000144.1:397-20527 GCA_964429355.1 uncultured Planctomycetaceae bacterium
CGTTCTCCGTGCTGGGCTGCAGGGTCAATACGCCGTCTTTCTCCGAAGTCGCCACGCGAGCGCCGACCATTTCGAAAACAACGTCGTGGGGGACTGAAACACTGACCATTCCGCGTTCAGATGGCCGGAAGTTGAAGACATCCGGAGTAAGTTCAATGTTTTTCGGCCCGGCCAGTTCGGTCGATGCGCGTTCCCCAGGCTGGCTTTCCACCGAGAAGGAATCGTTTTCCGCGGCAGAACGGGAATCGGGCGAGGTCGGCTGAACGCCTGAAGGAAGAACTTGCCCAGCCAATGTCAAGGAGGATCCATCTGCGGCCAAAAAGTCCATCGAGTCGAAGCCGAGGAATGTGGCCGAGCTCTGGGACCCGGCATAGCGCATCATGGGCAGGGCGACGGTGCCTCCGTCGCTGACTGTCTCCATGGAGGTGACCGAAAGGAGCAATCGGTCTTCCATCGGCTCGACCAGGAGTCGGCGTCCGCCGTCGCGAGCCGGTCGGCGACCGTGCAAGGGGGAAATTGGCGACCGATCGAAGCCAAACCATTTGAGAATTCCGTCGATCATGATGTCACCTGAGGTTGCTGCCGTTTCTCGGTCGATTGGGCGTTCTCTTTCTGTGGTGTGACGTTACGCTCCGACTGGATCCGGCTGAGAATCGCGACGAAATCGGGGTGATCCTGGACGAGTTTGAAGGCCGGCTCGCCGCGGATTCGTTCACTGTCGCAGAAACCGGCCTCGACCGCCTGCCCTAACGTAGCCAGTGCGGCTTCGGTCCACTGGTGGTCGCCGTCAGTTCCCCCAATTGCCGTGTTGGCCAATTCGACGGCTACGGCAAAAAGCCGTTCGGGATCGTCCGGCCAGAGCTCTTTTCGGGCCAGGGCAACTTCGACCGCCTCCTGGGGACGACCTTGCTGCCGCAGCAAGTCGCCCAGATTCCCATAGTGATTACTGAGGAACAGGCGGAAGCGGGCCACGCCGGAAGCGTGGTCGAAGGCGAATCGCTGGTGCTCGATGGCCGCGCGGGAGGCCTTGACGGCTTCCTCGAGATTGCCGAGGCGCTGATGGGCCATGGCAAGATTGTTCTGTGCCCCGCCGAGGCAACTGCGAAAGTTCAGCTCCTCGGGGTAGTCTGCGACCAACTGCTGGAAGAGCTCGATCGCTTCGCCAAGCGGTTCCAGCGCCTCCTGTTGGTTTCCCAAGTCGGAATAGACCTGGCCAAGGTTGTTGCAGCTTACTGCGAGGTCCGACCGGAAACGGACCAGCAACGGGGCTTTGCGGAGCAAACGGCGCCGAATCTCGACCGCCTGGTGGTAGGCCTGGATGGCCTCCGCGCCGTTTCCGCGATCATTCTGAAGCATTCCGAGATTGTTGTAGGAGAGTCCCAAGTCACTCAGGTATTCAATGGATGCCGGCTGAGCGGCGGTGAGTTGTTCCTGGATGGCAAGAGCCTTGCGGCAGGCTTCTTCAGCACGTGCGACGTCGACCGCCGCGTAGACGAAACTGAGATTATTGAAGGTGACGGCCAGCGCGCTCTGGTAGTCCAGGTGCTCGGGATTGTCGTGAGCGAGCTGCTCCTGGATCCGGGCGGCGGCTAGAAAGTGCTCTTCGGCCCCGGCGGTGTTTCCGGCCCGATGTTCGATTAATCCCAGGTTACCGAGCGTCAGTGCCTTGTCATTAAGAGCCTTGACGTCCTGGGGGGCCCGGTCGAGGAGCTCCTGCTGGAGATTGAGAGCTGTGTTCAGCGCGGTCCGGGCCTCGTTGACCTTTCCCTCTGTTCCGTAAAGAAGGCCCATGTCGTTGTGGCAGAGGGCCATTTCAGCTCGGAAGTTACGTCCGGCCGCTACGCTCTCCCCGAATTGCTGGAAGCCGGCCAGGGCCATGCGGTACTCTGCGAGCGCCTGTTCTCGATTGCCGATCTGTTCATGGACCTTTCCGGTCTTGAAATGGGTGAGCGCCAAGTCAGCCTGGAGATCGGGATCGGTGGCCGCATATTCGGTGAAGGCCTGGTAGTAACGGAGGGTATCCTGAAGGAGTTCGGCCCTGACGGATTCGGTTCCCGGTACTTGGGCCAGTTGTTCGGCAAGGCGGACGCCAAAGCGGTCGACGATATCGCGGGCCTGGCGGAAATGCTTCTCCGCCCGGGCGTGATTGGCTTCGGATTGGCCCAACGCGGCTTTGGTTTTTGCGTGGGCGCCGGCGATGGTGAAGGTGCTGACGGCCAGGCCGCCCGCGGCGCAGACTGCTACGCAGGCGGCGGCGGCGACGAATCCTATGTGGCGGCGGGTCCACTTCCCCACGCGATCCATCCAGGTTGGGCGGCGGGCAAGGGTGGGTTTGCCGTCGAGAAATCGCCGCAGATCGTCGGCAAACGCCTGCGCGGATTGGTAGCGTTGCTCCGGAGTCTTGGAGATCGCCTTGAGGATGATCGTCTCCAAGTCGGCGGGAATCGACGGCCGGATGCGGCGCGGGAGGCGCGGTTCGTCCTGGGCGATTCGGCGGAGGAGATCGGCTCGGATTTCCCCATCGAAGGCAGGCTGCAGCGTGACTGCTTCGTAAAGGGTGATTCCCAGGGAGTAAATGTCGGATCGTTGATCGAGGAGATTGGAATTTCCGTCAGCCTGTTCGGGACTCATGTAGCGGATGCTTCCGAGCACCTGGCCGGTCAGGGTCAGGCCGGCATCGCACGACAGAAATCGCGCCAGGCCGAAGTCGGTCACCCAGAGCTTGCCCGTGCGGTCTAGAAGGAGGTTTGAGGGTTTCACGTCGCGGTGGACGATACCACAGTCGTGGGCGTGCTGGAGGGCTTCGGCGGCCTGGATTCCAAGATGGCACACGGTGCGGTAGTAGTCGCGGCCACGCCCGGACTCGATGGTTGTCAGTGCCCGCAAGGTGGAGTGTCTTGCCGGATCGCCATCGGCTCTTCGCGTGGTCTCGTCGGGGTCTGCGGAACGCATACCTTCGGCGTCGCGGGTGCTGTCACCACGGACGTCGGCCAGGGCACGATCGAGCGAAGCACCTTCGATGTACTGCATGGCGTAGTAATGAACGCCGCGTTCGCAACCGACCGAGAAGACGGGAACGATGTTTGGGTGGTGCAGTTGGGCTGCAGCCCGGGCCTCGTTTTCGAATCGGACAATCTGCTTCTGATCGAGGACGGCCGCGAACGGCAGGGCCTTGAGAGCCACGCGGCGATCGAGCGAGACCTGGCGAGCCTCGTAGACGATACCCATCCCTCCCCGTCCGATCTCCCGAACGAGAATGAAATCGCCCAGCCGCTTTTCGGAGGGCTGTTGGGGGGGCGACGCAGCCGGGGCCCCTTCGTTGCAGATCATCTGGCTCGTTGCGCGATCAAGGAACGCCAGGCTGCGGAGGGAGACTGTCAGCGCCTCTTCGAGATCGGGATGGGCGGCCACGATCGCGTCGATATCGGGAGGGAAGTTGTTTTCGCGAGCCGAAAGATAATCATCAAGAACGCCTGCCAGCCGTTCCTGTTGCTCGGGGGTGAGCTTGTCGATCGGCAGGGATTGGTTCAAGTCGTGCATGGGTCGTCCTATTCCACTCCCACCGCGTCGAGCTGCTGCCGCAGATGGTTGATCGCCCGTAGCCAGAGCATCCTGGTGGCGCCGGCCGTACGGCCGGTTCGTTCGGCGATTTCCTTGAACGGCAACCCTTCCAGATGGCGCATCACTATGATGTCGCGGTAGTCGGGCCGCATTTCGGCGAGTTGGTCGGCGAGGATCACCACATACTCACGGTGGCTCGCGCAGGTACTGGGGGAAGCGGCATGATCGACGAGGACTGCGTCCAGGCGAACCGTGGACCTTTCGACAGCGGCCCCAATTCTCTCGAGGGACACTTCGCGATGCACGGCTCGTTTTTCAGTCAGTACATGTTGTTCAACGGCTTGCGCCAGGTTATTGGCCAGTATTCGCCGCAGCCATGCCAGGAATTCCCGCTCTGAGTCGCCTCG
The DNA here is from genome assembly GCA_964429355.1 of uncultured Planctomycetaceae bacterium. Lineage (GTDB taxonomy): Bacteria > Planctomycetota > Planctomycetia > Pirellulales > Thermoguttaceae > JAAYAY01. The sequence goes on from CAYSCH010000144.1 coordinate 4,366, forward strand.
GAAATGTGGGAAGTCCCGGTGTGCTTCCAGGAAGGTCTCTTGGACAATGTCGGAAGGGCTGACACGGGCTTGGAGCTTGGCGTCAATCTGCGCGGTGGCGAGGAGACGCAGATAGTTGCCATACAGTTGCAGGAGCTGGCCCAAAACAGCTTCGGGGGCCGCCCGAGCTTGTGTGAGGAGTTGTTGCGGATCGGGCTGGGAAGTTGTGCACATGATATCACCCGTCCGATTAGGCAGAAATGCGCTGGACCTGTCACGGGGACGGTGCAAATAATCGGCAAATTTCCCCTGGAGGGGGGGCGGGGCCGGCAATTATGCCCTGGTTCTAACTATTCTATCCTCACTCTCGAAATACTTCACCTGGGAACCGAAACAGTATCCCCCGCTTGGGCAGGAAGGTAGGACATTGCGAAATCCCGTGCGGCTGAGCCTGACGTGCCATGAAAGACCCAAGAAGAAGGAGAAAGCAGCGCGCACTATGGGACAGGCCACCGTATTGGCAGTGAGGAATCGGTGGGCGGGTTGGTGGACGGTTAAAGGCCTTGGGATCGGAGATAGGCGACACTCCGCTTAAGGATGTCATCCGAGCCGATGATCTCCAGGGTGGAACCTCGGACGTTTGCGTCCTTTAGAACCTCGCAGACGCCTGCGATGTCGACCACGCCGTCGCCGAGGGCGATCGTGGAGAAGCCGCAACCGTACATCGTCCCTCGTTTTTCCACCCACTGCTGGCCAAGATCCTTCCAGTGCACGTGATGGATCTTGTCTTTGAACACCCGGGCCATCTCCACCGGGTCTGCACCTCCCAGCCAGGAATTGCCGGTATCGAGGTTCACACCGAGGGAGTCGGGATTGCCCAGCATCTCCATTACGTCTCGGATTCCCTGGATGCTATCGGTGATGGGACCGTGAGGTTCCAGAAGGAGGTGAACGCCGTAGTCGGCGGCCATGCGGACGGGCGTGCAGAGTTTTTCCGCGATCGTGAAGATCTGCTGGTCGTAGGACAGGTTCAAGGCCCACTCGGACCGCGGGTCCGTCTCGGTGGTGACCACGTCCTTGATTCCGATCGCTGCGGCGAACTTGATCGCCTTCATGATCTCTGCCGTACCGAACAGGCCCGGATTGGAGGGTTCCAACAGCATGGCATGGGCGCATACGGTCGAGGGTTGAATCCCGTATTTCTCGAAAAGGCGTCTCACTTCAAAGGGGTTTTCGTCCAGACTGATGGTCGGTGAGAATCCGGCGGAGCCCAGCATGCTACCGCCGGCGTTGGTGTCGGTGATGTCGGCGCACTCGAAACCCATGGCCTGGGCTCGCTGGAGTTGCACTTCGACGCTGGCAAACGGTTCGATCAGCAAGAAGACGCCGATTTTCATGGGAAACTCCCCTTTCATTCTGCGATCAAGGTACGGCCGGTCCGCCAGTTGCCGGCCTGGCCAGGAGTGTTGGAACAATGGAATGCTGGCTGCTGCAGGTTCTCAACCTGGAGGCAGGGAACTCGGCCAATCTTTGACGGAACCAGACGAGGGATACGTTTTCAACGTGTCCGCCACAATCGAGTCGTATCCCAGGTGTGGACGCTACGACATGCGAATCGACTGGCTGGCTTGGTCGAAGAGGGCCACTTTGCTTTCCCGGTGGGACAGGATTCCCATGGAAAGGGGCGCCTGGACACGGACGGCCATGCCGATATTGCACTTGGGCTGTTTGCGGGTTTTCACGCAGTCGAGCAGGTCGGCCCAGAGCTTGCTGGTATCGCCTTGTCCTTTCCAGGGCATAAGGATTTCCTTTTTGTCCTTGGCGAAGGGCACGATCCGCACGCCCTCGCCGGTGCCGCCCTGGAGCATGGCCCAAGTGATGATTCCGTCGGTGCCGCGGATGACCGTGTCGGCAGGCACGTGGTTCGACAGGGAGTTGGTCATAACCACGCTGGGCCCGTCGGGATAGTCGGCAATGATATTGCACTGGTCGGGCACTTCGCGGTCGTACTGGAAGGTGCCCCCGCCGCCGAAGACACGCTGGGGGAAGTCGAGTTCCAGGATACAGAAGATCGGTGTGAAGGTGTGGACGAGCAGATCGGTTGCCGGGCCACCGGCGTAGTCCCAGTACATTCGCCACTGGAAGAAGCGGGAGACCGTAAAATCGACCTTGGGCGCATCGCCGAGGAAGCGTTCCCAGTTGAGGTCCGGTCCTGGTGCGGCGTTGGGATCGTCGATGGTCATCCGCTCGCCCCAGTCGCCGCGGCGGTAGAAACTGCACTCGACGTGGACCGGTTTGCCGATGATCCCGTCGTGGATCAGTCGGATGATTTCCGGGTAGTTGTCGTCGGCCATGTGCTGGGTACCGACCTGGACGAGCTTGCCGGTTTTCTTGGAGGTCTCTTCGATCTTTTTGGCCAGTTCGAACTGGGCCCAGTGGGTCAGGGGTTTTTCGCAATAGACGTCCTTGCCGGCGTTGAGAGCGTCGATCGTCTGCGGCCCGTGCAGGCGGTCGGGAGAGGCGATACAGACCACGTCGACATTGGGATCGGCCAGAAGCGCCTCGTGCTCGTCGTACATCTTGGCTCCGCCGGTGTTCTTGCTGGCGGCCTCGAGACGGGGGCGGTAGACGTCGCAGACGGCGACGGGTTCAGCGATGCCTTGCTGCTTGAAGTCGTTGACGATGCTCAGGTGGGCGCCGCAACGTCCGCCCGTGCCGATGAAGCCAACCCCCAATCGCTCGTTGGCGCCCTTGGCGGTCTCCGCGATCACCGTGGGGGCCGCAAGCGCTCCGGCAGCAACCACGCCGGCGGCCACGCTGGTTCGCACAAATTCACGACGTGTCGTCTTCTTCATGGGTTTTCTCCCTCCAGTTTCAGGTCTTTCAGATGCACCAGTTTTTCGAGAATTTGCCGTGAGCTTTCTGTCAGTCCGGCGTTTCCCCGCAGATCGAGGCGCACCAGGTTTGGGGCGACCTCGGGCAGGCAGGCGACGGCCTGATCGTCGAGGAAAGCACGGGTGGCGATCAGTGTTTGCAGCGGCAACGGTCCCGTGCCCGAATTCTTCAGTGCCACCAGGAACGCTCCCGTGACCAGGATTTCGCGCAACGAGAGGATCTTCAGGCTCGGAAACTCGCCGAGCGACTGCAGTGCTTCGTCTGTCACTCCATAACACCGGGCGAATGCCAAGGTGTGGATTCTGCGGGCCGTTGGGGCGTGGGAGGCCAAACGTTGCAGGAAGGCAGCGGAAATCTCCGCGTCTTCGATCGTGAGCGATTGCACCTTGGCAAGGCCGGTGATGACACCGGCGATCTGGTCATTGACAGCCGGTCCAGCCAGCTTGACCTCCTCAAGCCCTTTCATTGCCGACAGACGCTGGAAGTCGCTGGAGAGCAGACTTCCGCAATTGCGCAAGTCCAGCGACCGTATCCGCGAGCCGCCTGTCAGATGCTCCAGGCCGGCGCCAGTGATCTGGTTCATCTCGATCAAGGCCAGCACTTCCAATTGTGGGCAGGCGGCCACTGCAAGGAGAGCGGCATCGGTCACTCCGGCCAGACGCCGCAGTGTCAGTCGCTTCAGGTTGGGCATGGCCCGAAGCAATTGGCCCAATTCCAGATCATCGAGCGATGCATCCTGCAGGAGAAGCTCTTCGAGCTGGGTGAGTGTTGCCAGTTCGGCGAGTGTCGCATTGGGTACCGAACTGACGGTGAGGCGAAGGGCCTTGAGGTTCGGAAACCTCAAGGCGGCGCGGACAAGGGGTTCGTCCGCAAAAACCCGTTCGCTAGCCAGGTCAATCCGGACGGGGAAGCCGGCTTCATCGGCCTCGATCGACCCTCCCGCGGCTGCAATCGTCTGGACGGCGGCCTTCTGTTCGTCGGACAGTCCGGGAGGGGCCACCGAAGGAGCCTTGGCGGGGGGCACTCCTCCGGACAGCTCCGCGGCCGGCCTGTCTGGACGGCAGCCGCCACCTACGGCGACACAAATAAGGATACCGATCGCTGCGTTGTGAACGAATGCCATGTCAGGCTGCCTGCTGACTCACGTACTGTGCAGCGCTTTCAGCGCTGACGGGGGTTAAGGCCGTCGGACGTGGGATGAAGACCTTAACTACTTCATAGTGTCCATGGCCCGCGCATTACGCGTGAGAACATCGCCTTCGCCTCGGCGCTCGGATTGACGAGTTCCTTCTTCGACGGATCCCAGGTGATCTTCTGACCGGTCCGCACTGCCATATCGCACAACAGGCTGATCACGTCGCTTCGCACGGCGTCACGGATGTTCGACACCGGGGCCTTGCGAGACTTGATCGCCTCGGCGAAATTGCGCGATTGATGGTGGCTCACCTGCAAACTATCGGCGTTCGGAGTGAGTGGTTCGGCGAGCTTGGTGGGTGTCAGGGCGGGGTCGCTGGCCAGGTTGCCCTCGCCTCGCGCCACCTGGATCCAGCCGTCGGTACCGATGAATTTCGTTCGATCCGTGCCGGGGCGGAAAATCAGGTCCACCTCGCCGAGCTTGATCTTCATGTCCCAGTCGTAGACCGTATCGTACAGGCCTTCGCGTGGAATCACGCCCGTTCCCTCGACCGTGACCAGGCCGCTCAGGTCGGCATCGCTTCCCCAGACCATGATGTCGAGTGGATGGGCCCCCCAGCCGCCAAGGTATCCAATCGAGTAGTCGTAGACCCAGTAGGTTCCGGGCGGGTTGCAGAGGTCGGTTGTGTAGGCTCGCTTGGGTGCCGGGCCGCACCACATGTCAAAATCGAAGCCGTCCGGAACAGGTGCCTCGACGGTCGAACCGCCGGCCCCGCCATTGGGTGCATCGACTTCGATCGCCTGGATCTTGCCGATGGCCCCGCGACGAACCAACTCGCACCCATTCCAGCAATGCTGAAGGCTCCGCTGCTGCGTACCGTATTGGAAGATCCGCCCGGTTTCTTCAAGCACCTTCTCGATCGCCAGATCCTGCTCGAGCGTAATTCCCAGAGGTTTTTCGATATAGACATCTTTGCCGGCTTTGGCCGCCAGGATCCCGATCGGCACGTGCCAGTGGTCGGGCGTGGCGATGTAGACGGCGTCGATATCGTCGCGGGCGAGCAGTTCACGGAAGTCGGCGTAGGCCTTGCCATTGCAGACCCTGGCCAGTGCGTCACGTTTGTTTGCGTAGCAGTCCGAGGTGGCCACGCTCTGCATTTCGGCAACCTGTCGGGCGTCTTGGAACAAGGCCGTACCTCGCCCACCACAGCCGATGTGGCCGATCGCAATTCGGTCGTTGGCTGGGGCCTTTTCCTCTGCTCCCAGCGCGCTGCCGGGCACAAACAACGGCGCCGCACATCCGACGGCCGCAAGCCGCCTGAGGACCTCGCGCCGAGACATGGTCCGCTTCGAATTGGCCTTCATGGTGTAGCTCTCCCCTGACTGAGACTTACCGAACGAAATTTTCTGAATCCCACAGTTTGCCCCCGAATCCGGGGCTCCAGTATACTGGACGGAGCGGTCAGGCGAACTACAAAATGGTTCACTGAAAGATTTTGAACCATGACGAAACGCGTTCCGATCTACACCAGCCAGGACGAGACCTACCAGGCCGACACCTGCCAGCCACTGCTCGAGGCGGCCCGGGTGGGTGAGATCCGACTCGAAACGCTCGTCCACGGCCATTATCCTGGGCGGCCCCTGCCGCGTGCGGCCCTGCCGGGGCTCAAGACCGTGGGGTATTGGGATGCGGAAGGACCGCAGGCCTGGGGGCTGGGCTGGCATCAGAACGAAGGCATCGAATTGACCCTGCTCGAAAGGGGAGGCCTCGGTTTTGCCGCTGAGAGGAAGGAGTGCCGGCTGAGGCCCAACGATCTGACGGTAACCCGGCCCTGGCAGCGCCATCGACTGGGCTCACCCCACGTTGGGCCCGGTCGTCTTCACTGGGTGATTCTGGATGTCGGTGTTCGCCGTCCCCACCAGACATGGCGGTGGCCGTCGTGGGTCATGCTGGGCAAGGGGGATCTGGATGAGCTGACCCACATTCTCCGGCATAACGAGCAGCCGGTCTGGCACAATGCGGTGCAGGTCTGCGAGTGTTTTGTTCGAATCGCCCAGGTAATCGAATCCGATCGTGAGGGATCGAACGTATCCTGGCTCACGGTGCTGCTGAACGAGCTCTTTCTCCACACACTGGAGCTGTTTCGCAGCCACGAGGTGACCCTCGACGAGACTCTCTCCGATACGCAGCGGACGGTGGAACTCTTCCTGGAGGATCTCCGTTCGGATCGTCGCCAGCTTGCTGGAGAATGGACCGTTCGCCGTATGGCCCAGTCCTGCGGTCTCGGTGTTACCCGGTTCACCGACTATTGCCGGCGGCTGACGAACACGACGCCCATGCAGCACCTGAACCGCATGCGACTGGATGCGGCCGGCCAGTTGCTGCGCGAGGAACGGGGGCTGACGAATTTGCAGGTGGCCGAGCAGTGCGGATTCAGTTCGGCCCAGTATTTTGCGACGGTGTTCCGGCGGCATTTCGGCTGCACGCCGCAGCAGTATGGGGCGGATGGCGAGGCGGGATTGTTCTTTACCCGCCCGTACGCTTCAACGTGAGTGTTCCAAGAATACGGCCACATAAATCGACATCTCAGGGAATCAGGCGAGGCTATTCATATCTAGGTCCGCATAACGCAGAACTCATCGGCTGCGGCTCAGGCGGTCCGGTGGAGTGTCTTGGTTAGGATTCCCTTCTTCTTGAGCCACGCCGCCATGTTCGGCAAACGTTGCAGACACCTCCTCCGAAAACTCGGCCTTTGCCACGGCTTTCGCTTCGTTACGTGAGTTGGGGTTTCCCACGATACGTCTGGCCGGTTGAGTTCGCAATTGGCGAAATCGTAGAGGCACACCGGTTCGTTACCCACCCAGAGGCACATGATCTGCGAGTCCGCGGACCATGAGATACGTCTCTCACCACCCAGATCATCGTCGAGGCAAAAGCCATCCAAACGTGTGCACGTCAGCGGCCGCTTGACATTTGCTGTCACAATGAATGCGAAAGACGTATCTAACCAGTTATCCTCGTCACAAAGGACGCGCCGAGAGCCGTCAGGACTGATGCTCTCTACGGCTATGTGAGACGTGTCAAATCTGCGAAGGCCGAAGAACAACAGCGTGTCGAACAGGGATGAAAGGCAAAGCAGTACAACGGGGACGATGAGCAGGAGCCGCTGGCGCGCCGGGCAGGCAAAGCGGACACCCCTGCCAAAGTACACAACAGCCACCGCAACCACCCATCCCAGCCCCAACAGGTAGCCCGTGCTGCGCCACAGATCGGTTATCCACGGGGCAAGATACACGCCTCCCGCCGCCTTGCAGAGACTCGGATAGAGGGAGATCGATATCGCCATCGGCATGCCGGCCAGACCGAGCAGGCAGATCAGCGGTATGGCCCACCAACGGATGTCCGCAAGGGCGTTGGCTTTGAGAATTCTTGCACCGGCAACTGCTCCTACCGCAGCGACTACGCCGGCCGTCGTCGTAATCATGATCCCTCGCTTATCGCTTCTCGCTAGACAATCCCAGCCGGAAGCTTCTGCCAACGCCAGTCGGCTTGCGCGGTCAATTCTTGGGGTGTATCGGCATCGAGGAGCGTTTTGCCGTGATCTGTTTCGCCTCCCGAATCGTGCTGAGGCTGGTGGAGATTCCCGCGGAGTTAGCGGGTGAAGGGCCAGAAACCGGTGCTCTTGCGGGCCTGAGTCGATTGGCCCGAAGTGCGGCTTTGCTGCTGGGTGTTCTGGGGTCTGGCCGTTGCTGCCGATGGTGTCCTGGTCCGCTGCGTCTGGGGCGATTTGGCCTGGGGCCGTTTGGCCGGGGTCGGCTGGGGCGCGCTGGACTGTGTCTGCGGTGCCGGCACATGAACGGTGGTTGCCTGAATCTGGGCCTGGGCACCAAGAAGGATCTGCTCGACTCGCTTCTGATATTCGACAGCCACTTGTTTTTCGATCTTCTCGATACGGTTGAGCTCTTTCTGATCCTGTTTGTCAATTGCCGCACTTCGCAGTTTTTCGATCTGGGCGAACTGGGATTGGAGGCGGCGTTCTTCGGCCTGGATCAACTGCTGGGTGGCACTCACCTGCCGGTCGAGTTGCGGGTCGGCAACCTGGGCATTGGTCTGGGCCGCATTTCCGGCCAGTCTCTGGGCGTGCGGGGCGCTCCGCAGCAACATGGGCTCGGGAGAAGGAGCCGGCATGAACTCGCCACCGTTCTGGGCGAACACCGGGGTGGCAATGAAGGCAAAACTGAAGACAAGAACGGCCAATCTCATTGAATTCTCCCCCCAGGATTGGACTGCCGGGCGGCTGCGCCCGTCAAATCTCGGTTGCTTGTGTTCGTTCAGGTGTCTGAAGTAGCGAAGTTCCAGGCCGCAGGGCGGTGTCAGTGCCAGACCGGCAGCGTGATTTCTGGCGATTGGGTGGTGTTCTCGATGGAACAGGTTTCCGCGGCCAACCCTCTCCGCCACTTCACTTGGATGGAATGTCGCGTCTTTTCGAACAGTTCCATATGGATAGCGACTATCGCAAGAGTTAATCCAGGCTTTCCGTCTGTATGGGTTGTGGGGGAACTGAGGGAGATGAGAAGGAGACCTACCTAACGCGAGGGGTTCTTGATCTGCCTGGGGGGGTAGTTGAGGCTGGAGGGATTGGCCGCGGTCAACGGATTGCGCCGGTGTACTCGTCCAGGAGGCGGCGATAAACGCCGTACTGCTCAAGAGTTACGTGGGGTGGCGTCTGGTGGTCCACACTGGGAATGAAACCACCCGACCGCATGAGTGGGAGCAATCGTTCGAATTCAGCACGCATCGCCTCCTCGCCTTTGTTCATCACCATCTTGTCGAAGTGGCCAACGAGGCAGACTTCGGGATAGGCCTTGCGCAAGGCCATGCCGTCCACTCCGGCCTGGCGTTCCAGGGGGAGCACACCGCGAATCCCCTCGCGCATCAGCCAGGGGACCATGAGGGTCACGTCGCCGTCGGTGTCGACGAGGGTTACGGAGTCCATTTCCTCCAGCCGCGGGATGATCTGCCGGTAGTAGGGGGCAATGAACTCGTCGAAACAGCGTTCGGAGATCATCGGGCCGTTGTTGTACGACATGTCTTCGGCAATCGTTGCGAAGGTGGGAACGCAGGCCTTTTCAACCTGATCCAGGATTCGCAGGTTGAAGTCCGTCAGGTCCTGGTTGATCCGATGGATCAGTTCCGGCTGGTCGTAGAAGGCGAGGCTGATTTTGGTGAAGCCCATGAGTGTGCGGGGAAACCAGAAGAAGCCTTCCAGCGTGATCCAGACAACCGCTTCACCCACGGCCTGGCGAGCCGCCCAGGGACGCATCGAGTCGATTGCCCGAGTGTGGTCCGGAAAGAACTTGGGCCGCAGGCGGAGGTAGTCGTCCATGTTGGAGACGATGCCCTCGACATGGTGCTGGACGGCTTCGATCGTGTTGTCGGTGGTGGAGAACCAGAACTGCTGGTAGGGATCGAGTGCAAAGTGTTCAGCGATTTCGAAGACGCTGTTGAGGTTTTGGGGGAGGCCCTGCTGTTTCCAGTTGGCGATCGTCTCGTCCCACCACATGGCCCACTCCCAGCGAGGCAATCGATCGACCGGTTGGAAGTCCATGAGGGAACGAAACCGTTCGACATGATTCATGTGCAATTCGTTCACAGAGTGTCTCCGAACGCTTGTGAAGTGGCCAGATGGAACAGTCTTCCCAAAATCAGTGGAGTCTCATTTCGTGATGCAGGACGGGATTGCATCCTGTCGCGACAGGCGACAGGTCTGTCTCGCGGCGGAGACGCATGCGAAGGTCATTTCTCAGGCGGAGTCCAGCGGCTGACGCAGATGTGGGTGATATTGTCGATCCCGTTGAAGTAGTAGATGGTTGCCAGGGTGCCGTCGGCGAGGCGCTGGGTGATCGGGTAACCGAGGTCACTGCCGCTGCCGAACCCATCCGCTCGCAGGACAACTTCCCTTTCGACATCCCATGTCTTCCCGCCATCGTGGCTCAGACAGGCCCGAATTCCCATCGGCGCGCGCCGTACCCCGTAGGTTGCCACCAGACGACCGTCGGGCAAGCGGAGCAGATGGGCCGGGTAGCCCCAGATGCCCGTATTGACCGGCTCGGACCAGGTCTTGCCCTGATCGACAGACGTGACCTGGAAGAGATATCCAGCCCGCGCGGCATCGGCCGATTCGGCAGTGCGAACGAGGGCAATGACGTGCCCGTCAGCGTTGACACCCAGGGCCGTTTCGTTGTAGCTCATCTGTTCGTCGCCGAGTGCCATCGGCAGGCAGGTCCAAGTGTCACCGTCGTCGTCGCTGCGCAGCACGTAGGCACTGCGCCGTTTCTCAGGGCCCGTTCCGTAAATGGCCACCAATCGCAGACCGCCGCCAAGATTGAGAGTCGAGGCCTGGTGAAAGGTCATCATTCCGCCGCCCGGTGGGACCTCGATCTCGGTCCACGGCCGGATTGTTTCCCCCTCGATGCTGCGGACCGTGGAACGAGCGCCGCTGAGATAGGCCACGGTCCCCGGGCGGACCGATTGCACGGTGCGTCCTTCGGCCTTCAGACGGTCGGTCTGGCCTTCGTCGACGTAACGCCAGCCAATGGCGCCGGCGATTGCCAGGTTGCCGTCGGCACGAATCGTCTGGGGATCATAGCTGGGCACGTCGGCTCCGGCAGCCTCCCAGGTAATGCCTCCGTCGCGGCTCAGCATCCGCCTGGAACCGCCCGTGTTGTCGATATGGCTACGCCGTACCCGGCTTCCGAAGCTGGTGACGAGCAGGCCGTCGTCATACTGGTAGAGGCTGGGAAAGCAGGCGTAGATGTCTTCCTGTTTGTAGACGATGTGGTGCTGGGCCTTGGGCCAGACATCGACTTTGGGCTGCTCGGCCGTCCAGGTGACAGAGTCCCACCAGGCCTCCCCAGTGGCAGCGGAACTGAGACTGCCGAATCCCACGATGTTTCGACCGGAGTGGGCGTCCCAGGTGGACTTGCCGGCCAGGTCGATGAGCGTTTTGCCGTCTAGTTTCACGAGGGCGTCGTCGCCGATCATTTCGATCCGCACCAGGTGGAAATCACTGGCCAGGTCGACTTCCGCCCGAACGTCGAGCCGATGGATTTCGATTCGATCGGGAAACAGCGTCAAGCCGATTTCGCGAATGCCGTCGGCGGCAAGCAGGGTCACGCCCGCCGGCCCGGAACAGCTTGCGACCTTGACGCGAGCTTCCACGGCATGAGGCCGATCGGGAATTGCTCCCCAGGGGAAGCTGATGAACTGGAGCTCTCCTTGGGAAGCGCCGTTATCCTGGACGTGCAAGACGCCGTCTTCGACCGAGACGGAGCAGTTTGCGATCTGTTGACACGACCACGGTGGCCGAGCCTCGCCGGGCAATATGGAGGCGTCGTAGGTGAAAGTATGTCCCAATGCCAAGGCGGCAACGATCACGAGCATTTCCATAGTCTCGGTTGGATGAAGGAGGCTGGTCTCGGAAATGGGTCACAATTCAGAAAAATCGTCGTCATGAAGATGGCCGCGTGGGCTTGCCCCGCGCTCGGGTTCCGTCCGGTTTTGCCCACGGGCTCTGTCAGCCCCATCGAGTTCCTAATCGCCTTGCCGCAATTTCCTCTGGGAATCACGCAAGGCCATTTAGTTGTCCAGTGGCTTCAATCCCAGAGCGTCGACGGGCGGAGAACCGCGTCGGGAAAAGCGAGGGGACGGAGTTCGTCCTGATCCCGATAGACGGTTATGCTGCGATAGCCATCGGGCCGGGGATCGCGGTGCACTTCGACGACTCGGTCGCGGAGGTTGACGATCCAATAGTCGGCGATTCCCGCCTGGGCGTACATGGCGGCCTTGTCGCCGCGATCGTAGGCCAGGCTGCTGTCGGCGACCTCGATGATGAGAAAGACGTCGGCTGCCTGGGGACGTCCCGCTGCATAGCGGCGCGGCGAGACCCAGGTGATGTCGGGCTCGGGGGCACAGTCGAATTCGGGTAGCCCGATCGATTGCTGTACGCGAACACGGGCCTTTCCTGACGAAATGCTCTCAATACTCCACAGATTCAATTGGTCCAAGACATCTTCGTGCTCCGGTCCGATCGGCGTCATTTCCCGAATCTCCCCTCGAATCAGTTCCAAACGCCGTCGATCGAAGGCACCGCTTTCCACAATGCGATCGTATTCGGCGAGTGAGAAACGCGCAATCGTGCTCATGGTCGTGTCCTGGATAGCTTGTGGAACGAGGGCAACCAACGGGAGGCCAGCCTCCCAGGAGAGAACAGGTCGAGCCTTTCCACAATCAACAACGGAACCAATAGAACTCTCACAACCAGACTTCCACCCACTCGGGGGAATAACTCGCCGCGATCTTCCCCACCACTGATTATAGCGAAAGGCGGACCAGAACTCCAAGCAGCGTCGGAGGTTCTTTCACCCGCGATGGGCCGACCTGCTACACTCTCGGAAAACGCCATCTGCGAGAAACGCAGGCGATGGCCGGCTTCAGAGGAATAGTCGACGAGAGTAAACGGCGGATACAGCAGAAATGGCCGCACTTGTCGCCCGGACACTCAGGCCCAATCGGGACAGTTCTGTGACACGAACTTATCCATGGCTGCCAGGTCTTTCTGGCTCTTGTTCCACTCCTGCCACTCTCGCCGAAGCCTCCGGAAGTACTCCCAGGGAGCGTCGACGGCCCAGTCCTTGTACTCGGTCTTTGATTCCTTCTTGAAAACGTAAAGCCCCTTGAGGATGCCCATACAGTAGAGCTTGACTTCTCGCCGCATGGAAAGCGGCTTGTACCTTTCCATTTCTTCCCGAAACGGCTGGAGTGCTTCTTCGAACATTTCCCACGCCGCCTCACCGGAATCGACATATCCGTCCCTTTTGGTTCCGGATCGATCCCAAACGTCCTCGATGTGCAAGGATTCGAGTTCCGACTGCACGTCCGCGGCGATGCCTTCGACGTCCAGATCGACGTTGCAGAGGCACTCCATCGCTACGTCCGCGATGCGTTCGGCCATCTTTTCATCCTGCTCCGCCAGGTGCCGGAGAATCGTCAACGCGTCTGCCGCCGTTATCGTATCCAGGATCTTTGGCTGCATATGCTGCGATCGCCTCACGCCCGAGTTGCGGCTTTTCTTGGCCATGTCACTCTCCTTCGTTACCCTTTTTTACGCAGAATAGCCGATTCGCGGAATGCAGGCAAGGCAATCCAAAGGTGGCTCGGCTGCTGCGGAGGCAAGACCGACGGTTTGCCGAGGAGATGCTCCCGGAGAGAAATGGGATCTGGGACTTCACTGGGGGGTGATTTGCAGCGTCCGGGGAGTCCGAGGGATTCCCAGAAAAGACCGGAAAGCACAGAATATCCCTTGTCGGAAGCGTCTGCGGTTCAGGTCAAGGTCGAGCAAGGCGAACAATCGAGGCATTGTATGAGCGAATACCAGTATGTGGCGTTTCGGGCGATCGATGGTCCAGTGAGCAAGCAGAACCTGGCGTACATGGAGCGGCAGTCGACTCGCGCGGAGATTACGGAATGGTCGTTCGAGAACGAATACAACTTTGGAGATTTTCGCGGCAACGCGGACGAGATGCTCCGCCGCGGGTACGATATCCATTTGCACTATGCCAATTTTGGCCTCCGGACGCTGTTGATTCGGTTGCCGGGCGGTTTTCCGGACAGCAAGGCGGCCCAACCGTACCTCGACGACCAGTCCGTTCGATTCATGAAAGACAAGAAGGGTCGCAGCGGCATCCTCTCGATCAGCCCGTTCTACGAGTCGGACGCTATCGAAGACCTTTGGGATCTGGGGAACCTGCTCGACCGCCTTGTTCCGCTGCGCGCAGAGATTCTGGAAGGGGACTTGCGTCCGCTCTACCTTGCCCATCTGGCGGCGGCGTGCGACGGCAATCATGATCCGGAAGAAACGATCGAGGCACCGGTGCCCGCCGGGCTGGGCAAGTTGACCGATGCTCAACTCGCAATGGCGGAACTCTATGGACTCAGCAATGCGTTGATCGACGCGGCGGCTCAGGATGGCCCTGAGAAGGCGCCAACGATGGATCGGCAGTCCCAACTCAAGAGCTGGATTGGCGTTCAATCTCAAACGGTAAAGGACCAATGGCTTGCCGGGCTGCTGGAAGGGGCGAGTTCGACCGTTCGATCCGAGATTCTGATGAAGTTCCGGGACGAGTCGGGCACCTCGACGTGGCCCGTCGTGAAGTTGAACCGGACGGTCGCTCAACTACGGAAGTCTGCCGAAGCGATCCATCAGAAGAAGAAGGACAAGGCTGCGGCTAAGGCCGCTCGGCAGCAAGCTGCCAAACTCAAGAAGATGGCAGCCGATCCAACACCGTTCCTCAAGGAAGTGGAGCGGCTCGCGGCCGAGCGGAATACGGACTCCTACAAGAAGGCCAGCAAACTGCTGGCCGAGTTGCGCACGGCTCTTGCCGGAACCAGGCAAGTCGGCTTGGCGGAAAAGCAGGCGATACAGTTAAAGGCCAAGTATCCGAAGTCGCACCATCTGACGGCCGCGCTGCGGCGAGAGGGGTTTGTTCCGAAGTGAAGGAAGACGATTCATGCCTCCTGGCGAGAGCGGATCGAATCGTAGAGGCAGACGCCGAGGAGGGCGGCGCCGAGGGTCAGCCACAGGCCGGTCCCTTCGGGCAGCGAGAGGGATGCAGCCTGATGGAATTGGGGCGTTTGACGGGAGACCTGCTCCTGGCCGGGCAGAATTGGGCCGGGGCCGTAGGGAAGGGCCATATCGCCCCGCTCGATGGCAAGGACCTCGTCGGCCTGTAGGCGGCGGCCGCAGAGTTCCGAAGTGATCATGCGGACCATCAACTGGTCGAGGTGCTCGACGAGATACTGCGACGTGTGGGGCTTGGCGTGGGGATTGCCGATGCCCGAATGGTCGGTGAGGAACAGGTACTGGCCCATGGTGAGCAGGGCGGCCGAGCGCATGACAAACTCGGCCTTCAAGTCGACGCCGCTGGAGGCCACCGGATAGAGACGCACACCGCCGGCCCGCAGGCCGTTTGCGGCCTCGAAAGCGGCAAGCATGTCGCTGTCGTGCGGCGGGGCGTCGCCGACGAGAAAGGCGACGCGGGCCACGTTGCCGGGCCGCCAGTCTAGGCTTGCCGCCTGCTCCAGTGCGACGTGGACGGCCTCGGGCATGTCGCCCCCGCCAGCGGCTCCCTGTCGCGATAGTTTGCCGCGGAGATCGTCGAGAGAATCCGTGAAATCGAAGCGACGCGAAACGTACTGGTCCCGTTGATCGCGATAGACAATCAGGGCAAATCGCTGATCCACGTTGGGAAACGTTTCCCGCAACCGGGCGACGATGTCGTCGATCTCCGTCTTGAGGTATTCGAGTTCATCGCCCATGCTGCCGGTCGTGTCGATGATCAACGCCAGGTCGAGCTGCGTGGGCCGCTGCGTCTCAAAGTCATCGACAACGACCCGGCAAACGTCGTTCTCAAGCGACAGTTCCCTGCGGAACGGTCGACTCCCGTCTGGCGGGCGAACCGTGACACCACAGCGTTGCGTCTGCACGTCCAGATCGGAGGCGGTCAGCATGGCCCGGCCATCGCTGCCGGTGGTCAACCGCAACGGGCCGCCTTGTGCTCCGGACGAGTCGATCGTCAGCTCGGCACCGCCCACCGGAATCCCACCCGATGTTGTTACCTGAAGCATGACCCTCGGCCGAGCGTCTTTCACCGGCCTGGCAAACATGCCGGACTCGATCGTCCGGCCGAAGAATTGGCAGAACTCGTCGGACCGTTCCACGTCGTCGATACTGCCGGCCGTGAGCGTGCCCGATCCGCGGAGCTGGCGACGTTCCACCGACCTCTCCCGGGGAGGTTCCCGATCGCCAGACGCGAGCGGCGTAGAAGTTGGGGTTTCGGCGCGGCTGAACTCCGCAGCCGGACCGCCCGATTCGGCCACCTCGGCCACAGACGCACTCAGTGCATCATCGAGGGCCGGCTCGGTGTGTCCCCAATCTGGGCAGGAAACCGAATCCGGCGTGCGGGCTGCCGTCGGTTCGGGAGCGGCCGTTCCACAGCCCGTTGTCAGCAGACACAGGCCGATCAAGGCAAGAAGAAGACTTGTGAATCGGCGCATACCGGTAGCTCCTGGTGGAAAATGGGTAAGCTACTGAGA
>CAYSCH010000145.1:0-6583 GCA_964429355.1 uncultured Planctomycetaceae bacterium
CACAAGTAGTGCCGGGCGACGATAGAGTGGCCGTCTCAACACGTCCTGCAGCTCCACGGCGACCACTCCACTCGGCACTCCTCGTTCTGACTGACACCTCGCATAACTCCTGTTGAACCAAGCGTATGGCAACGCCCGTCCCGGTCGAATTCGACAGCGTCGTCGGCCACGGGACCGCTCGCGGGGAGGAACGGAGGGTTCTTCTGCCACAAGCGACGATTCATTCTGTACCCAAAGGCGCGACGACGCCGGCCGGCACGCAGGCGACTGAGACGGGCGCGTAGTTGCAGGTGCAACCACCCGTGAGGTTGGGCATGTTCAACACGCCATCGGCCGGATACAGGTTGTTGTTCACCTGGCAGCCCGGACGAACTCCCAAGAACGGCGTGATTTCGCGGGTCGCTAGGTCGATCCAGGCCGAATTGCCCAGGTAGCGCGTGGTCAACAGGTGCGTGCTCGCCCGCGTGCCCGTGCATCCCCGGCGGTTCCACTTCAGCGGTTCGCCCATTCGCTCGCCCGACGGCAGGCCGTAGACGAGCAGGGTGTCGTCGCCGCCGGTGAGCAGCTTCTCGCCGGCGATCCGGCCCGGCAGCCCGGTCTTGGGCAGGCCGCCGCCGGTGACGACCAGCCGCGAGTTCGACCCCGATTGCCGCGGCAAGGGTTCGCCGTCGTTGCCTCGATAGAAGGCCGCGGGGGTCACCACCAGGTCGAGCGACGAACTGTAGCGCAATCGGGCCCCGCCCGGCTTCTGCCACAAACGTTCTCCCGTGGCCAGGTCGAGTGCGAACAGGCTGCCGTCGCGAGTTTCGTCTTCACCGCGCCGCGGGTCTGCCAGTTCGGAGCAAAACACCCTATTTCCGCCCACAGCAAGGTGCAGATCGGCACGGGCTGCCTCGGCCCGCCACAGCAGTTTGCCCGAGCGGCGGTCCATGCACAGCACGTGCGGGCCGCTGGTGCCCACCAGGTGGTCGCCGCAAACGCGAAGGTTTGCCCAGGGCGTCTTTAGGTCGTCGGGAAGGGGGATGCGCCCGCCCGGCTCACCCGTCGCCGGGTCGAACATCAGGCAGGTCGTCCCGTCGCTCAGGTAGATCGCGTCCTCGAGGGCCACCAGTTCCGTGGTGGGCGACAGGCTCGGCGATGGGCCCCACTCGCGATGCCGCGTGTAACGGATGCCTTGGCGATCGAGCGGTTTGTCCGCCAGATCGACGGCCCACAACTTCCGGCCGGTATACACGTCCGCCGCCCGCAACAGGCTCTGTTCGTAAATGACGAGTCGTCCGCCGGATATTCGAACCAGGTTTTGCCCGGGATACTTGTGCCAACGCTGCGAGGCGCCGAACCACAGCACCGACGCGGGCGAGCGAAGTTCGTCTGCCGACGCTCCCGTGCAGGCCGCATCGGCTTCCGCATGAGACCAGTCGGCCGCCCCCGGCAGCGAGCCCAAGCGGGCCAGCAACACGAACTGGCCTGCCTGCCGCACGCTGGCGCCGGGGAACGCCGCGTCCTGAACGATCTCTTCGATCCCGCCCCGATCGGCCAGCGAGCCCCAGACACAAGCCATGCCGCCGTAAGGCCGCAGGGTGTGAAATACGGCCCCGGCCAAGGCCCGCCCGTCCGCCTGCTCCAAGTTGTCGGGAGTTTCCGAAACAACAAGGCTGGCCAAATAGGGCGGGAAGGGATAGGTCGCCGGATCTCCAGCCAAGACACTCGCACGACTGCCGCACAGCCCGGCCGCGTCGAGCCGCCGGCGAAGAGCGGCAACCTTGGCCGGATCGTCATCCACGGCAATCACGTGCAGAGACGATTGCCGGACGAATTCTTCCACCAATCGCCCACTCTCCAGTCCCAACACCAGGGCGTAGCCGCGTCGAACATGTTCACGTCCGTCCCCAAGACAGACAGCAGAGCGACCATCTGCAGATGCCCATGTTCAGCGGCGGCGTGCATTGGCGTGTAACCGAAGTCGCCGTCCTCCATCTCCAGGAGACTGGCCGGGTTCTTCTTCGCGATAGACCAAACCGTCTGCAGATCGTTCGCTCTTACCGCCTCATGGATTCCGCTACTCGCGCCGGCCTGCCCAAAACTCAACGTCTGAAGGAGGCTCACGACCGAAGCACTCAGAATCACTATCCAAAAGCATGGCGGACATCCTGGCCGTCGGGATACGCTCCCGCAAGCAGAAGCGAGGGCACCACCCAGTAGCTCGATGAGGTGGGGGCCGTCAGGTCGGCGGTGGCAAGCTCGTACATCTTCCGTTGATCCCAGTTAAGTATCGCTCTTCAGTAACCCTGTAAGTGCCTCCTCGATCATCTCCTTCCGAGCCAGCCCTTCCAACCACTCCTGCGGAATTCCCAACTCGCCCCAGTAGGCGCCGGCGAGCTGGCCGCAGACGGCGCCGGTGGTGTCGGCATCGTCGCCCAGGTTGACGGCGCGAAGGACTGCCTCGCGGAAGTCCTTCGCGTCGTGGAAGGCCCAGAGGGCTGCTTCAAGGCTCTTCACCACGTATCCTGAACCCTTGATGTCGGGCGGCTGTTTCTCTCGGAAGTTCCCCTGGGCAACGTCCAGGATCTCCGGGTGGAGAGGGGCGATTGTCTGGAGGTGTCGGAGCGGCGCCCAATCGCGGGCCAGGGCTTCGTTGCGGTCGATGCCGTGGATCAGGCCGGCCAGTACGAGGCCGAAATAGGCGCAGGCCGACAGGCACTGGGGACTGGCGTGAGTGGGGTGGCTGGAATCGATGCAGTACTTGACGAGTTCCTCCAATTCATCCGGGAACAGGTGGGCAAAATGGATCGGCACGGGGGCGAGCCGCATGATCGAACCGTTGCCGCTAGCTCGTCCCGAGGGATCGCCGGACGTGTTGGCGTCGCCCGTCCGTTCAAACCGGCTCAGGGCCTGTTGCGTGGTGATGCCGATGTCGAAGCATGTGCCGTTGACGGAGTATTTCCCGTGCCGCCACCAATCGACGTAGCGCCGGGCCTGGTCGTTGAGGTCCCAGCCCGTCGAAGCGATGCTGTCGGCCAGGGCGAGTGCCATGCTGGTGTCGTCGGTGAACTCCCCCGGTCCGAGTCCGTGGGGACCGCCGCCACGGTACTCGGTCACCGGCTTGAACGAACCGGGTGACTTGAATTCGACGGCGGCGCCGAGGGCATCGCCGACGGCCAGGCCGATGAGGGCGCCGCGTTGGCGATCGAGGTAATCATGCCGTGCTGGCATGTGTCAGTTCCTTCTCATGCTGGCGGTTTTCAGGTTCCAGTCAACCATCAATGCTTGGTCAATCTTGGGGAACGGGCAAGTCTCGTTGGTTCTTCACTGTCGAGGGCACTTGCTGCTTGTCCGTCCAGACGTGCAGGCTCACACGCATCTGGTTGACCATGTCGTCGGGCAGGGCGGCAAAACGCAGGCCCTCTTCCTGTCCCTCGGCCTTGCTGTGGTCGTCGTAACCCTCTGCATCGTCGGATGCAAGGTCGCCACCTGTCAGGACTTCAAAGGTCTGGGCCCGCAAACGCAGCTCCTCGTACATACGCTCGTCGTAGGTACCAGCCAGGTACGGCACGCCGATATCCAAATAGGAGGTGCTTACGCCGTTGGCCAGGGATCGCTCGCGAAAGGTCTTGCTCCCGATGCGGTCCGCCCGCCCGGTGCGCTGTTCCAGCACGGCAGGGTTCCAGGCGAGATCGAAATGAACGACGTGGCGGCAGTGCCGGTGCAGATCGATTCCCTCCTGGCCGACGGACGTGCAGATCAGCACCTCTGGCAACAGCGGCGTGTTGAAACCTGAGAAGACCCGCTCGCGGGATCTCTGGTCGGTGTTTCCTGAGACGAGGGCGACGAACTGCTGATCGCGGAGCCGCGTCGCGTCGTACAGGGCAAATCGGGCCGAGTGCGGATCGGTGATGCTTCCGCTTGCCGCCGTAAGGTCCTCGAGGAAGACAGCGATCCGATCGGCCATGCTTTCACTCTGCTGGGGAAGTGGATCGAAGAATGCCTGGACCAGAAGTTCCCCCCATCCGGCCTCTTCGCGGTCCTGCTTGTCGGGCAACAGTCGCAGCAGAACCGATTCGCGGAAGACCGCGCCGCGGATCGCCTGCAAGGTAAGGCGCCTCGCATCCCAGTCCGGATCGTCGCCTGTGTACATCAGGTGGAAGATATGGCTATGGATCTCGGAGAGGGTCTTGGCGATAGGGACCGCCGCTCCCCCGCCCGCCCGGTTTAGGATGTCCATCGGGTTCACGCCGAACCAGAGGCTCGGGCCTCGCTCGTAAACATCCAGCATGGCCGTCTGGCCTTGCGTTCGAGCTCGATGCCGGCGTTCTCGAAGCTCGCCGGCGACCCGCTCGACCTCCGCGTCGGTCGGCTCCGCGGACTCCTCGTAGACGCTGTGAACGCCCCGCTCATCGAAATGGGCGGTCTCGGTCCCGCTTTCATCGACGTCGTCGCCAGGGGCGAGGCCATAGGGCCCTCGCACCCAGCTCTCCTCACTCAGCTCCGCCAAGAGTCGGCGGAGTAATCCGGTCGGCTTCAGGTCGCTGTGAAGTCGCTGGGCAATTACCAACTCGCAAGCGCGGTTCAGGAACACTCGATCGGGCCGCTCCGCGAGCAGGTCCACGCCATACCGACAACCAAGCTCCGCCAGCCGCGGGAGCTCGTGGTCCATCAGCTCCAGGTCGTCCGGCACGATCTCCCTCGTAGCCTGACCGGAGAATTCCTTGGTCCAGATGACCGACCAGAGCACGCGATCCAGCGCTAGCACGATCAGGTCACGATCGCGGCCGGTGAGCCGATTCCTCAGGGTTTTCAGCTTCTCGGGGCCGCCCATGCACC
This sequence comes from uncultured Planctomycetaceae bacterium, assembly GCA_964429355.1. Taxonomy (GTDB): domain Bacteria; phylum Planctomycetota; class Planctomycetia; order Pirellulales; family Thermoguttaceae; genus JAAYAY01. Next base: position 4,822 of record CAYSCH010000145.1, read on the forward strand.
GATTGCGACGGTCCTGTAGTTCGTCGCGGATGCGTTCCTCGATGATGTCATGCAGCCGATTGGCTGTGTTGGTGCGGAAACAGAAGATCAAAGTCTTTTCGCCGGCCTTCCAGTTGCGGACGGCCGCGTCGACCACTTCCCTCACTTTGGGATGCTTGGGATCGTGCTGCTGGTTGACCATTCCCATGAGCAGGTTGAGGTAGACTTTCCCAAGCTCCGTTCCCGCCAGACGTGCCTTGACCGACCGTCCCTCCGCGCTGTCGACCAACGTCGAATAACAACCGGTCAGGGCGCTGCCGAGGGATGACCGCCCTTTCCCGCCCTTCATTTCCGACACGCACCGCATCAGGAGATAATGCGGCAACTCGCCGTCGCCGCGAACATCGACGCCCGCGGCCGCGTGGAGAACGTGGCGATCGGAGCGCTGATAGACGGAATTGGAGTCTGGGCGATACTCCATGCCCACGCGAAACATCCGATGTTCGGTCTGCCGGCGGTGACGTATCACAAGGGCACCCAGCTCGCATGAAAGGTCCGCGTTGTAGACAAAGAGCCGCAGCCCCTCGCGAAGGAGTTGGCGAATATCGGGATCAACGTCGGAAAGCGCAGCATCGATGATCCGTTCCAGTTCATCCGCCTTGACGACTCCGCTCAGTTTGGCTGCCTCATGAAGCTTGGTTCTGGCCTCCTCCAGGGAAGCCGACTTCCATGCCGATTCGATCATGTGGCGACTTGCAGCGGCCGGCAGCTTCGACCAGGCATTCGCGAAGCTCCGACTCGCTTTTGCCGAACGGTCCAGAACCGGCCGCACGACCTGCTCCCGATGTTGCGCAAGTCGCAGCCGACGCGGTTCGGACTCCTCTTCGGTGGGGCAGGTTCGCAGGTGGTCGCCAACCTTGAGAATCTCCAGAATTTCCGAGGGTCGAAGCTGGAACGGCGTTGCTGTTAGCATCAGCGCCCGCCTAGTACGGCAGCCGATCAATCTGGCGAACCCGTCGTACCCATTGGCTCCCGAGCTGGGCCCGTTCTTCCAGTTGTGGGCCTCGTCGACGATTACCAGCGGGATCGATTTCTTAATCAGGCATCCCATCAGTTCGCGGTAGACATCTACCAGTTGACGGTTCACCTTGTTGAACAACTCATCGCGACTCCGCACATGGGGAGTTGCGATTTCCCGGCAGTCTTCGAGCAGTTTCTCGATGCATCCCTCTGGCCTATCGACTTGCCGCACAGCGGCAAGGAGTTCCTCGTCCGAGAAGAGCAATTGCCCCCATTCCTTCTCCGTGAACTCGCAAAGGTTCTCAGGGTTCGTCGGCCAATCCTTGGGGGCACCCTTCAAGAGCATCGTTCGCCGTTTCCCATTGAATCGCACGCCCCAACGGCGAAACAGAATCGCCAGCAGGTGGCGGCGTTTCAAGTCGTAGTTTTGAAGCTGCCCTCCCCCAAAAATCCGCATGTTGGCTACAATTACGCGAGGAGCCGTCCCACGTCGCCGCAGTTCGAACACCAGATCGTCGATACGGTCGACCGGGGCGGGCGAGAACCAGCGGGCCGCCTGCTCCCGGTAATCGGGCGCCACGCACCGTTTCACGAACTCCCCGACCTCGCGGCGCCATTTTGAGAACAGGGCTGAATTGTTGGGGGTGATGATCAGGATCTTCTGATAGCATCCGCGAAGGTCGTCGACGGACGTTTCCTGACGCATCGCTTTCAGGACGGAGAATGCCACCCCCAGGCCGACAAACGTCTTGCCCATGCCGAC
>CAYSCH010000145.1:6593-6869 GCA_964429355.1 uncultured Planctomycetaceae bacterium
TCGGCCAGGATCTGCACCTCCCATCGCTTTTCCGGATCTGTATGAAAGAACCGCTCCAGCAGCGCATCGACGGTTGCCGACTGACGCTCGGCGTCGCGAGGGTCCTTGATCCGGGTCGTGTCCAGGCCGAGATTGAAGAGCGGCGAACGATTGATCATGGTGCGGCAACCTTAGTCTGGTGGTAGATTCGAATTGCTTTGGCGTACTGCTGGAAGTCCTTCGAGAGGTCCTCCGGACACCGCTTCTCCAGTGAGTCAAGCATCTCGGTAACCTTCT
>CAYSCH010000145.1:6879-19881 GCA_964429355.1 uncultured Planctomycetaceae bacterium
CAGTCGTCCTCGAACTGCCCCGCAGCGTGGAAGCTACGGGCGGCGTCCAGGCAGGCGAGGATCTCAACGAGTTGGAATCCAGCGGCCGTCGGGGTGCGTCCGGAGCGGCCGGCAGCCTCCAGAATCCAACGGGCAAGGGCCACCGGGCTGACCGGACCGAGGATCGCAAGCCGCATGCACGCCTTTGGCGAACCGGCCGTCGCCTTCAAGTCGTCGCTGATTCCCTTGAGGGCCTCGACGAATTCCCGCACTACGTAGGACTGAATCCGCGAGGTGTCGACACCGCCGGTTTCCTCCTGGTCGAGGGCGGTTTCGCCGCCAGGATGCTCCACGTCGGGATCGGGGAACAGCTCTTCCCAGGAAATGCGTCCCTGATAGTATGCGATCAGGTGCTGTTCCTGAGGCCGTCCTGATCCGGGGCTGAGGGGCAATGCCATACGCACTTCTGCCGCTACGTTAACCGGGAACGACCGGCCCTCCTGGCTGAGCCACCATGTGACCTGAACCTCCTGCTCCCGCAGTAGCCGTTTCAGCGGTGCTTCTGCGAGGGAAACGGTGAACTCGGCCCCGGTCGAGCCACCCATGTTCTCAAACAGCAGGGCGTCCTGGTCTGTCACTCCGTCGCCGGGTAGATGCCCGATGTGCCACGGCCCGGCGATCCGATCCGGCTCGACCAGAATCCTCAGCTCGAGGTGGTTCGGATCGTTCCGCGAGGGGGCGAGCAGGATCTCGCGCAGGAAACCGGGCCATCCAGCCTCCTCCGGCAACGACTCCGGCGGCACCAGGTGCCCCGCGGCGGCCCCGGCCAGGGGGACCGGTTGGCCAGTTGTAGGAGGGACCAGGCAGCGGAGGCTGGCTCTTTCCAGCCCGTGACGCCTGACGATTAGGCCGGCCTCGACATTGGCCTGATCCGGCACCGGAAGAAAGCCCCATCCGCGTTCGGTGAAGTTGGCTGAACCGAAATAGGCCAGCGTCGTATCAGCGCCTTCCAGCAACACGACCTTCGCGTGGAGGCTGCGGGTCCCCAGGAATCCGTCGCCCATACCGACCTCCTCGGACGGCACTCGAGGATCGACGGCCACAGCCACAGCAGACACGCCCAACGAGCCGGCATCGAAGGTGGCGAAACTCTCGGGCAGCGTCGGCTTGTAGGTTCCCTGCTTGTCGGGAGCGGCTTCGGTGAGCAAGCGGAAATCGGCGTTCGGAGCGATCCGGTCCCCATCCCGCAACGCCGCGATGAGCTTGTGGATCGGCCCGTTCCCGCCCTCGTCGGACCAGAACGGCGAGAGGATAGTCACGCTATCCACGCGTTCGTTTTCCGGCCAACGAGCGAGCACTTTCCGCCAGAGCGGTTCGGGGCCACCGCTCCAGGCGAACCACTCTTCCGGTTCGACGGGAGTTGCCCATTGCGAGAGCCGGTCGTCGGCCAATGCACAGAGCTGCGCCGCGCTGGGAGTCAGCCACGAACCTAACAATTCACGCAATTCACGCAGGGCATCCCGAATGATCCGTGTCTCGGTCGGGTCCTTCGGCGAGGCCGTCAGAACGGCGGCAACCTCGCGGTTCCGGCGGTAGCCGGGTTCCGTCAGGTTGGCGCTGCCAAACACCAGGCGTACAGATTCCTCGTACACCCCAATGAGCACCTTGGCATGGAGAATCCGGCCAGATGGGAAGAACACGGGCGCAACCTCCACCCGCAACGAGCGTGGCCGCCCTCGATAGGGCCGGGCATCGATCAGGATCGACGCAGCCTCGAGTTCTGCCAGATGTTTCTCGAGCGCAATGCGGCTCGACCAGTTGCGGTCGTCCCAGGCCCCGAGGCCCAGCAAGGTGGGTAGAAAGTCCGTCTCGAAGAATTCCGGCTGCATTTCGTACGAGGTGGCCAGAACGCCCAGCAGGCGGCCCGTTGCCGCGTCCGGCACAATCCAATCCATCATTTTGCGGTTGTCGCTGCCCTTGGATTTGGTTCTCATGCGTCCCTCGCAACCGTGTTGAGAGCGTCGGCCGACGACAGCCGGTAGGGATGGGGTAATGTGTCCGCCGGGTCGGTTGCCTCGCGGCGCAGGCCGCCTACCCGCGTCATCGTCAGGCAGATTCGGCCCGCAACGACCTCGAGCCAAGGCATTTTTCGTCGTCCCTTGTCGAACTTCCCGCGTTGCACGTCCGCGTGCCTTGCCATCAGTTCGTGGACGAGAGACACCGTCGCGCTACTGGCCACGGCAGCCCGCTCGAGGAATCGGCGGGTATCTTCCAGCCGGTGGATGTCCTGCCGGAACAGTTCCGTTTCAGCCGAATCCAGGGCATTGCCCAGGCTTTGGACGGCCGCCGGCAGTCCGCCCCGCACACGGTCGAGGACGGGGTCGGACGCGATATCGGCAGCCTCGATCACCGCCGACGGTAACGTGCGACACAGCCAGAGCAGTCGCTCGAACCCCAGCATGGCCAGCCGATATGCCACCTCGTAGGCCAGGATCGTTCGCACGGCCTCTTCAAGATCCCGATTCCCGCTTCCCTTGGCGAGAGCCGGGAGAAGCCGCGCAAGCCGTTTCAACTCCGTATCGTCCTGCCCTTGAAATGGATGGTCGGCCAGGATTTCAGCCATTCGGGACCGCACCGGGTTGCGATGCAGGGCGTCCGCCAGGCACTTCCGCTCGCACTTGAAGGCGTCGCCCGCCAGGTGCGACCGCCTGCCCCACTGGGCAAGTTCATCAACGGCGATAGCCGTGCCGCTACACACGGCCTTGATCAGCGTCTTTGGCGTCTCGGTTTCTTCGAGGAACCCTTCGCCAAGCCGCTCGCCCAGATCGGGCGTGGGTGTGAGTGTTATGCGGTCGATCAGCCGCATGCCGTCGGCCACCGCTCCGTAGATGCCAACGACCCCGTAGGGCACCTGGCGGGAGAGCAATTGGAAATTGGCGTCGGTCCGTGCACTGCCGGCTCGGATCAGGGAATCGGCCTTGGCCGATGCGTAGGTCACGCCGCGAATGCCGGCCACGGGCAATTCCTCGCCCTGCTGCTCACGGCCTGCCAGTACATTGGCCAGCGCCCACAGTCGCTCGAGCCGCAGGATGTGATCCAGCCTCTTCTGGTACTGCAACCGCGGCGAGTCAGCCGGATTGACCTCCGCCAGACTCGCCCCCGCGCAGAGCATGCTGAAGTATCGCGGCCGATCCGCGACGTTCGTCAACCCGGGCAGAATTTTGTCCGCGAGAAACAGATAACCACGCTCGAACCCGAGCGGGTCGATGCTGGTACCGGGCAGATCCGACGGGTCGTAGGCAGTCAGAAAGACGGGAAAGCCGAGATCGGTGCCTTGGGACGATTCTTGGATCCTGTCACTCATCGGCGTCTTCCTTCAGTTCCGCGATGGATACAATCAGCACCCTACACACCGCTCTTCACTCACGGCACAACACTCGTGGACCTCACGATCCCCGAGCGGTCTTCTGACCTTGCCTGCGAGTCCTGTGACCAGGTTACTCACGTTGATCCACCATCTTCGACAGGCACTGGTAGGCTTGTCTTCTCGCAAACGGACGATTGGCCATTGCGCGTTGAGCATCGAAGGACAGCAGACAGTCTAGACAACCGCTTTCACACCTGCTGTGATGATCCTCGTCGACATACACAACTTGACGAGCCAGTCGAATCCAATCACCTCCCTGTGCCAGAAGCTCGCGGACGTGCCCGGCCCCGCCTGATACGTTGTCATAGATGACAGCTCCCCAAGTTGAACCACCGAAACCCGTCGGGACGACAAGAACGCCTAACTCGCGCGAATCGAGTTCGAGTAGCTTTGCGGCAGCGTTTTGGAATGCGTATGCGAGCGTGGTCATCAGCGTTGCGTCGGCAGCAACCATACCAAGGCAATTCGTAAAATCGAGTAGCAATACGTCCGTTGTTTCTCTCGCCGCTAGAATGTGATTACGTAGAACCGGCGTTTGCACGCCTTCTCCCCAACAGGCTTCCCACGGTTTTGTGGAGGTGATTGGCGCGTGCCATACAAAGCTCGCTGGCAGGTTCATTTGACCGGCGCCTCTAGCTCTCGGCTCACTGTCCGCGTAGCCACACTTGAGGCAAATGGCGAATCCTGCTTGATTCTCTCCGCGATTGAAGACTAGCAACTCGCCGTCTTCGCGATAGTCGGCATGAAATCCTGCTACATCCCCGAAATTGTCGTCAACATTGCGTCCCGCCGAAGCGGAGTGAGGGCGGAAGCTAATACACAGTGTTTCTGCACTTCCGACCCGTTCGACATCTGTGCTCCACCGAGGTGGGTCCCAAGCCGCACTTGTATAACCATGCTTCACGAACAGGAGATACTGAGGCGCTCTCTTTGGTGGTCCATTACAAATTGGGCATCGCTCTGTGTCTCCGGCAATCCAGTAGTATGAATGGTCGTTCACGCATTGGCAGAATCGCCCGCGTAGCCCGGGAGAACTATCGAGACTCGCACCAGTCCAATGCTTGAGAAGCCCTCGCGATGTGATCAGTTTACCCGCTGCTAACAGTTGGGAGCCTGGAACGTACTCTCCCACTGCCATAATACCAGACCGTTCCAGGCGAAACTGATCTTCTTCCCGATGACGCTTGGGGTCGGACTCGTCAGGGACCACGACTCGCAGTTTTTGTAGGCCGATCGGAAACCCGTAGCTGGGAAGAAACTGCCTGTCTGCGAGTGCTTCGATTACCGTCAGCTCCGAAAGCAGCTTTAGCTGATAGCGGATGGCATTCGCCTGGAATTTGCTGCCATCGGAAACTGCAGCCACCCAAGAGTCGAGGAGCGTTTCGTAGTCGTCATTCCAGTCCTGTATTGATCGAGTGAACGTGTCTATCGTTGATTGGAGCAGCTCATGCCAGTTGGACGCGGCGCCGTCCATGGCGGTCCTCCTGAAGAGCGCTTCGACGTCACGTTGGACTGTCTCGTCGCCGTAGTCGCGCAGTTGAAAGAGTCGATCTCGAAATCGTCCTTCAAGGCTGGGAGTGGCCTCGGTGAGAGTTGGCAGCGTCTTCTTGTCCTTCCAGTAAGGAGCCTGAGGCTTTCCGCAGAATCGCCCCATGCTGCCGAAGGCATCCATGGCACCCTTCCTGTCAGCGGGACCGTACATGGACCTAAAGAACCCACCGAGTAGGTAAGAGTGAAGATGCCGGCGTACGACGCGTTCGCGATCAAGAAAGACAAGCGGCTTGCGGAGCGGTTGGTCAAGGTAGTCGCCAAATCTACGAAAAACCTCGCGATCAAACGGCCGCGGGCGTGCAAAGGTGACAACGGCAGAAGACCCGTCAGAGCGTCGCCCAGCTCGTCCGGCGCGTTGGAGGTAGTTGGCTTTGCCCGGTGGCACGTTGCCCATTAGAACGGCCGAAAGCCCACCAATGTCAATTCCAAGTTCTAGGGTCGTGGTGGCGCTTAGGATGTTCCGAATTCCTGCCTTGAATAGATCCTGCAAGCGCCGATTCTGTTTTGGGCTGAGCTGGGCGCTGTGCTCTTCCGCCCAGAGGCCAATCCGAAACACCGGGGAGTGACGGTATTCATGGCGGAGGCGACCGAGCCTTGGGTCGGCGTCGAGCACATCGTCGGTCACCTGGTCAAGGGTCCCATTGCACCCGATCTCGGGAGCACAACCCGCCACGCTGCGGGGCCACACGTGACCAGTCTTTCGACAACGATAAAGTGTGACGGGACGACGCAGGCCAAGCTCCTGGAAGATTACACGCACTGCTCCGACGCCTGCACCGTCGAAACTCTGACGCTCGTCCTTCTCCAGCCAAGACAGTTGCCCGTCAAGCGGTCGTTGCCCGGACGGCCTGGCCAGGTCAACGAGTTGATCAAAGGTGTGATCTAGAATCTCCCGAGCGAGATCATCCACTTGCTCTGTTTCGGGAGCGACTTCCTTGAGAACGGCCGCCAAGAAGCGACGCCGAGACTGCCGCGCGGTTTGTCCAACGAAGCGAACCAAACGGGCCCCTTGATGATGCTTTGATGCCCAGCGTCCTATAGGCACGCCTCCAGTTTGGAAGGCCGAGTCTTCGTCATCTGTCCCAAAGGTCACACACCCTTCGACACGCAGGCCGTCACAAAGCGCGGACAGAAGATCACTCCAAATCCCCGCCAGAGCACTGCGCAGCTTTTCGGTTGGAAGCAAACCGACAACCGTGTCAGGAATTGCCATGTCCTTCAAGCCAGGATATGTGATTTCCGCGAGTCCCAGAGTTTCCGAAGAACTGGCTCGCCACGATGGGGTCGCAAACTCGCGACCCAGCAACTTCATCGTGTCGCCTCTTATCTGCTCCCAATTCCGTTCCCAGTCCTTCTGCGACCACACGCGCAGTGATCCATCTGGTTGTTCTTCCGATGCGAAGTGCCCAAGTCCTGAGTTGGCATCGAGCAGCTCAGCGAGCAGGCGGTTGGTTCCGATCGCGTCCACCCAAGTCGTCAAACTACCCCCCGACTCGTGCGAGGAGAGTTGCTGCTGTTGTTCTCGAAGGTCGCGTTCAATCTTCTGTCGTAGGGCGGGTGTCGGGGCTGATTCGAGCCGTGCTTGTAGCCGCTCAATCTCCTCCCTGAGGAACGAAAGCGTCTGAGGATCGGACGCAAGTTCCTCAGATAGGGCTTGAGCGATGGCAGCACGTACCAGTTGTGTCTCGTGCTGTCTGGTAAGTCTCGGCCCAAGTCGCGCCGCCTCTTGGCGGCTATCACTGAACGCTAGGAGACGGCGGCCCCGTGCGGGCAAGAAGGAGTTATGCGACGCCGGGTATGGTGGTAGTTCTGCAAGCAAGGTTTCAGCCAGAATCGCAAGAGTTAGTGCCGGCCCTGAGCCGAATGGCTGAAACCGAGTTCGATCCTCGCCGCAACGCGGGCAGTGATTCACCAGCGTCAGCGTAAGGCCAGCCGTTCCCGCCCCACTTCGTTCTGCGGTCGCAACGCTCAGTGTCAACGACATTGCCTCTGATGTGACGGATGGATCGAGGGAGAAGTAGTGAAGGCGGTTTTCGTCGCCCGCCGTCGCTCGGTAGCGATTTTGGTCAAGAGTACCTGCCAGAAGCCATTCACCGCAATTGTCACATCGATACACCAGAAGCATTGCAGCCGAACAGAACCTGCACGTGTCGGCCAGTCCGGGGTGGATAGCCCCCAATGGGGGCAAGATAAGATGCTTGTCGCCGGAGCAATCCTTGTTAAGACACACCGACAGCCCATCAGTTGCGCGGGCAAGAAGATGAATCCTATGAGGAACCAACGGATAGCTGTCCACACCCGGTCGAGCCGAGGCCGCGAGCTGGAGCATACTAAAAGTAGCACGCTGCGCCTCGTGACTATGATCATCCCAGATGGCTTCAGACAACTCCGCAAGTCGGAGGCGTCTCTTGTTCCAAAGAACATCCTCAAGTCTTTGGACGATCGGAGCATGGCACAGTACCGAGTTCAATAAACGTGCTGGCTTGTCATCATCTGAAGCCACAGTGAACGAAGTGAACTGCGTTAGCTGTGTTTTCAGGTCGTCACAATGGTCTACGGACCGCGACAGCCCTACGTTGCCTTTCGCATCGGCAACAACGAATGGTCGGTCGTTCCATGTGATGGAGTTCACTCTTTCGATTGTCAACGGCGTTGCTGGCGGGACTGCATCAGGCAAAGGTACCCGCTCGCTCGTTCCTTCGATCACTTTGACATTTGCCTCGTCCTTGGTGAAGATCGTCGAGGCGAACGCCCGCAACTCGCTTTCAACTCCTGAACCCAGAGTCGCAGATGTCGCGATTTGCAGGACGGAATCGGAATCGACGCCGCACCTGGTGAGAAGGCGTCTCAGCAGGAGGGTAATCTCTGCGGCAAGCGTGCCCGTGTAGAGGTGTGCCTCATCGAGGACAACCGCGCGCAATTCGTTGCCGAAGAAAACAGCGTCCTGGGGACGGCAAAGCATGTATTCCAACATTGAGTAGTTTGTAATCACGATGTCGGGTACAGGCCCGCCCTGGATCGGCTCTCCAGCGCGATTCTCAAGTCCACGAGCTTCCTGACGCGTTCGGAAGCGGCAGCCGTCCCAGTCGGGGACTCTATCGAAGTCTGCCATCCTCTTATTCTCGGGCGTTTCGCTCGTGAAGTGAAAGACGCGGACCGCAACCTGCCCCCGCAACCAGGAGTAAAGTCGATCGACTTGGTCGTTGACGAGAGCATTCATCGGGTAAAGGATGATGCACTTCACTCCTGGTCGACTCCCGGAGTCTTCGAGAAGGTCGTTCAGGATGGGCAGTAAGAAACACTCCGTCTTGCCCGCGCCCGTGCCTGCTGTGACAACGAGTGCGGGGCTCTCACCGTCTTCTCCCCTGGATTGGGCTTGGAGGATTGACTCCTTCTGATGTTCGTAAAGAAGACGTGTTGACGGTACTGCTCCTGAATTGTCGAGGATTCGGACAAGGTCGGAATTGAAACTCCCGGCGGCCGCGAGCGATTCGAGGCTCGCGTCCGACCTTTTCGCGGGGAATGCTCCCTCCACCCAAAGGTCACTGAGGACACCACCTCCCGACGCGTCGCCCGCCCAGATGTGGCGGCAAATTTCATTGAGCTTCGGATCTCGTGCGAAGCGATCATCGGTTGAGAAGTTTACCAGACGCCGCCTAAGGGCTTCTGCCACTCGCAGTGCATCCAGTTGAGCCGCACGCTGACTCTCGGCGTTCATGTAATTCCTAACCTTTCTCGATTTCTTCCATTACCCGTGCCGCCAGGTACTGTCGAAACGGTGCGAGCTGCATCGCCACTGCGAGGTTGGTCTTCTCGATCATTGTCAATGTATGACCTGCCAAAGTCGCAATCGCAGGATCTGCAATTGCGTTCTTGACAAAGAACTCATCGGCGCTGGCCTTTGGCCCCACATTCATGTTCTTCGCTGCGCGGAGAAGCGGATCTGCTTCTGGGTCGCCTGGCCGTCTGTTTTGCGACAACTTCTGACCGAAGTGCATACGGAGAGCATTCAAGTAGAATCTCAAAGGGGCATTCTGCGGTGGGCCGACGTCTGCGAGCCATTGCTTCATGATGTGCCCAGTTACCAACGGCAGCTCCAGCAGGAGCTTGATCACGACGTCACCGAGCGGGTCTTGCTCGTTTTGCGCGAGCGCGTTCACGATCTCCTGCACTTGCTCGATGTTCGGTGCCCATCCCAAATAGAGGTCACGTAGCTGGACCAATTCAATCTGGCGGCGGTCAAAACCTTCATCGTGCTTGAGTGAATGCGGAAGTCCTTCTGGTCTTACCCATGCCGCGAGAACAGCATCGGGATAGCGGTGGGCGAACTCAGAGAAGGCGGGAACATCCCGACGATAGTCACAGAGCAAGACGGGCAGCCGAAACCAGCGAACAATCGATGCGACGAGGTGTTTGTCCTGTGCGAGGTCACCGAGTGAGTACAGCAAGTCTAGAGTACGCCCAGTCGTCGCACTTCCGAGCCAGCGGCCCTTGAAGCTGATGGCGAAAGTCGACTTCTTGTCAACACTGCATGGCGGGGAAGCAACCAGCCATGTTCGCCGATCATCACTCACAGTGATGTTGTGCGCGTCGAAAGCCAACGGCTCGTTGTCGTCGCCACAGGGCCATGCAATCACGAAGTGATCCGCCGCCAACTCAAGCGGCCTGCTGAGGTGAATCTGGACGCTGTCTGCACCGTCATGTTCGTGGTCGATGCCCTTGATGATTCCACTATTCGTACATCCCCGAGCGATCGTAAGAAGCTCCGAGTCACAGTTGTAAGGCTGGCTACGGACGACCAGTGGGGCGCCCATTCCATGAACGCGACCCAACGGCGCTGCACGTTGCCCCAGCCATTTCAGCAGTCGCGGGCCCTCCATCAGCGCGGCCTTGGCTCCGCCTGATTCGCCTGGCAAATAGACGCGAAACGAATTCTCTCGACACTCGCGAGACGTGATGACCGATCGTGACTCGACCGACTCCCAACCAGTCGCGCCTGCGCGAGCAGTGCCAACGACACTGGCATCAAGCGGGCGGCGCAAATGAATGATTGCGCCATTTTGGCCGCCCTCCTGGCGAACGCCAATGTTGAATACCAGTCCGGCATGTGCGTCCTCGGGAGTGATAACAATCTTGGACAGTGCTCGCGTAGCCACGTCGAAAGTCAGTGGCCGACCGCAGTAGCGGACATAGACGACATCCACGTTGTCCGGCAAACCTCGAATGATTGTCGCCACGGATTCGCCGATCGAAATGCTATCTGCGCGACTGACCGGCTGGATACATACATGTTGAAGCTCTTGCGGCTCTGAGCGGCGAAGCGGAGCAGTTCGTTGGTGAGGTGACCAAAGGACTGTTCCATCGGGCATCGATACGTGGGTGGATGAAGGGTCCCAGGGGCTCTCCAACAGAACTACCAGACGAGGTGATGCCCCGGAAATACGACTCCACGTGTGCGAACCGGGATCTACGCAAAGGTCGGGTTGGAGAATCAGGACGTAGCTCCTGGAACTCGACATCTGCCCGGATACCGGGTCCACCGCCGCGCCGCTGGAAAGGTCAAATACGTTGACGTCTGCCGATGAATCCCAAAACTGAACCAACTGCGAGTGGTGGACCTCGCCCTCTGGATCAACGAGCTTGACGACGGCCTGCGGTGCCGATACGGCAAACACGATTTCCTCCGCGTCGGCTCGATAGGTACCGTCATGCTGGCGGAACAGCGACAATTCTATGTCGTCACCAACGACCAGGTGATAGTGCGAGGCGATCAGCTCCAAGGGCTTGAGTTCTGCGAGTGCGCATTTGAATGTCGGATCGGCACCGAAGAGCCAGCCAAATCGCACGCCCTCAACGAGATCGGGCGCTGGAATCTCGTCACTCTCACTACCTTCCTCAAAGTCAACCAGGTGCAACTTCTCCCGAGAAAGCCGCACAAGATCGTTTTCCCATTCGGGCAGAACCCATGGGCTCTTCTGAATGATTGATCGGAGTTCCTCCTCCGCGATCCAGTCGCGTCGGTAAAACCGTAGCGCTTGCCACAGGTCTCGAAACGACTCGCTGGCCAGATCTCCGAACAGAAGACGTCTGACAGCATCCGGGGTATTCTGCCCGCACAGCCACTCGGGCAAACGCATACGAAGGCCGTGGGCCGCGAAACCAAACTGGAGATGTGTTGTGATGTACCAACTTTGTGCCTCGTCATCGTCAAACACATTCCTCAGGTCAAGGTTCTGGGCCGCTTGCTGAATCCAGCATTTCAAGTCAGCACTTGGATGGTTGTTGGGGAACAAGAAGCGACGGACGTCGTCCGAGAACTTCTCGGCGACGATGGGCCACAGCCGATGCCCAATCGCTTCTCGCCTGGCGACTTCGGCGATCAGCTTAAAGACGATGGCGCCGGCTTTCCAGCCCGAGCGGCAGATCGTCCTTCGAGTAAGATGCTCCTTGGCCCACAAACAGAGAGTGTCATAGTCGCTCTGGCCAAGCCGCAATTCACAGAGCGAGCGGGGACCCTCCCTCGGCAATTCAGCCTGCATTTCGTCGACCAGCTTCGAGAGCTTCTCGACGGCGCTCGTGTTGGACTTCGCTGGCATGGCTCTATCTTCCCCCGTCCGAACGTGCCAGATTCACCAGCATTGCCTCATCGCCCATCAACACCAGGTGATGTCGTGGCCGAGAAAACGCGACATAGCACAGAGCGTGCCAGTGGTCGGCATCGCCCGGCATCTCGTCATCTAACTCAACGACAATCACGGCCGGTCTTTCCAGTCCTTTGAACTGGTCGATACTTGTGAACTGAATGGCTCGCGATTTCTGAGCCGGCTCCGTCACGACAAGTTGCAGATTCCCCGACAACTTGATCCGTGTGAGCGCCGACTGGTCGAGTCTTCGAGGCGTCAGGACTATGAGGTCCTCAGGCCGCAGCCGTTCCACATTGAGCAGTCTATTGATCGTCTTGCCAAGTAACTGCTGAAATTCATACTCCGAGGAATACTTGACCTTCTCAACATTTCGACCCGCCGGCCCCCTCGCTGTGATTGGCACCTCGCCGCGGTAATGGTCTCGAAGCATCGCGCAGATCGCCTGCGTGTTTCTGACGTTCTCTTCCAGCGGATACTCGGTCATGCCATCTGGCAAGACTCCGCCGCCCGAGAAGAGCGATTGATGGGTGTCGTGGAACACATAGAAAACACTCTCCTTGCCTTCCCGCAGACAGCCCTCTAACGCGAGCCACCAGTCGGAATTCAGATCCTGGCCCTCATCGACGACAATGGCGTCGTACGGTCGCTCATCCGACTCAGCGATGGCATCAAACAGCGTAAGCGGGTCGTTCCCAGCACCGCGGGTTTGACGGTTGGCCAGTTCCTCAACGGTTAGTACATCGAGGCTAGGCGTGTCCCCGATCAGGGCTTTCAGAAATGCGGCCAAGGGTTTTGTGTAACATGCGAGGAGCGTGTCGAAGCCTTCGGCTGCGAGTCGGCGGGCTTTCTCCACAGCAAGGAATGTCTTACCAGACCCGGCAGCCCCTCCGATGGCCGCTCGTCGTACCTTTTTGAGTAGCGATAGGACCATCATTTGCGATTCCGTCAGCCGGATCATTTGCTGATGCTCGTCAGCCGACAAGACGGCGAGCGGATTCGGCAGTTCCACACTCCGCGCGATCAAGCGCGTCAGCTCAGAGACAATCAGTTCGCCATGTTCAAATGACGTACCATCCCGGCCGTGGCTGAAGTCCAGAATCTCTTCGATGCGCCGCTGGAGCTGGTTGAGGTCATCTGAACCGATGACGATTTCTGGAGGCGACTCGGGCGTGACCGCTTGCTGAGGTCGCGCGCTGCCGGGAAAACACACGCAGTGCGAAAGCTGAATCCATTTGCCTCGCAGCGATGGCAAGGATCTCAGCTTGTTCAGAAGCCCGTACTTGCTCGATCGGACCTGGGCGAACGGAGCGATCTCGTGGTCTTCCTCGTCTCGATCCGTGCTGATCCATCGTTGGGATGGTCCATCGAAGCGAATGCGCCCTCCCTTTACCTCGATAAGCA
>CAYSCH010000145.1:19891-20495 GCA_964429355.1 uncultured Planctomycetaceae bacterium
ATGAAATCAATCTGCCCGTCACGTGGGGCCTGGTCAGGATGGGTGAGTCCCAGCCAAGCGACGTCGTAGAAAACGGTCCATCCGAAGCCGAGTTGATCCCTCAGCAGTTCGTACATGCGGAGTTCGGCTGACAGCTTCGGATTCTGCCGAACCTGTTGAGGAAGTGCCTCGGGATAGATCTTGCAGGATGGTGCCATGCTTACTCCAGACTATCGTCCTCGTGTGGACTGAAAGGGCCTGTAGCAAACTGTCGCGTCAACAACGGGATGCCCGTCGTCTGCCACCATTCGGGGCTGATGTGGCCGCTGGACATTCCGCCAGCCTGGTACCGGTCTACAGAGACAGGGGCGTCGCTGCGAAGGTCGCTGCCGGTAAGTTCCCGGATCAGCGTCTTGATTTGGCGGGCGAATTCATCTCGTGTTTCAGGAATGCCCGCAGTGCGGAAATGCTCGCGGAGTTCGTTCCACAAGAACGGATCGCCGCGCAGGCCCCACTGCCGGGGCTTCCTGAAGATGGACTGGATGCGGTCGGTCGAGCTCACGATCGGTCCTCCTCCTTCGGCCGATGAATATGCACCGGCCAGTTATTCGGGTCCCACTGGGCC
>CAYSCH010000146.1:0-1322 GCA_964429355.1 uncultured Planctomycetaceae bacterium
CCTTTTCCGATGCGAGCAGGCCACAGGGTAGGAAGAGAAACAGGATGGGAACGGCGCGTCGGTGGATCATTTTCTTACCTCGTCAGTGACAATGTCTGCGGTTGCCAGGCATCCACAACTTCGGCCGGATACGTCGTCGACGATCAGGCTCACGGTCGTTGTCTCTTTCGGTGGTGCGGCAAGTGTTTCGGCCAACACCAGTGGTCGCTCCGGCGAGACCTCTCGTTCAAAAACCGCCTGGCCGAGCCGGTTCCCGGCGTCGTCGCAGTACGCGAGCCGGGCGGTTCCTCGGCAGAAGACGCCAAAGCGCCCCGCCACGGCCGCCTGACCGTCCTTCACGGTTGCTGTCAGCGGTTCGCAGATCACGCCCGCCTCGGTGCAATCCAGAATCGGGTAGTCGCCGCCAAGAGCGGCCGCGTACCACTCGTAGCCAAAGGTGTACGACTGGCCCGGAGCAAGCTGGGCGAAGGGGCTTATGAGTTCGGTTTCGAGGAAGAAGGGAAAGGTCTTCGAGTCGGTTTGAGCCGCCTTCGGTCCGTACGGCCCGTGATGCCAGACCTCGACCGACGCCTGATCGGGATACTCCTTCTCGGGGTAATACGGGAAACGTTCCACCAAGACGCAGCCGGCGGAACCGTGGACCGTGGCGACCCAGCCCGCGGCGCAGTCGACGCCGATTTTGCCCATCTTCCGTTCATAATGGGCCACAACCGTCTTGCCCCGCGGATCGAGCGTAAAGGAGCTGTGATCCTCCGGACCTCGCATGATGTTGTAGCCTTTGGGATAGATGCTGCCCGGCCGGATCGGGCAGTAGACCCGCATGTTCTGATCGTAGCCGTCGCCCGAACGATCGGCCGCGTTGTGTTGCATAACCGACCAGATGCCCCAGTGCCGCGGTTTCGTGTCGACATTGGTCATCGTCGCGTCCACTCGGACGCGGCTTGTGCCGGGGAAGAGCCGGATCTCGCGTGAAAAGCGGATGCCACTCCGGGGATCGTCCTGGCTGACCAGACGGATCGCGGCCAGATCGCCGCTTGCCTCGAGAATCGTTCCCGTGTGGGGGCTGCCGTCCAGAATGGGATCGGGAGGCCCGTCCCACATTCCGGGAATGCCCCGTCCTTGCGGAGCAGGCCAGAGTTTTTCTCCGCCGTAGTTGAGCCACTCCCCTTCGGGCCCGACACCGGTAGGCGGCGGCGATCGGCCGGCCAGGTCGCCATTGACGAACAGGTACTCATAGTCGTCGAGCTTGATCTGGATGACGCGGCCGCCGATTTCGGGAACCACCTGGAGTTCGATCAGGCCGTTGGACAGCCGCAGTGAAC
>CAYSCH010000146.1:1332-19257 GCA_964429355.1 uncultured Planctomycetaceae bacterium
AACGCCAACCCCGGTAGCTGGATGGTTCTGCCGTCTGGGCACAGAGGCTCTTGCAGACACACGCGACCAGCAGCAGCCCCAGGTACAGTTTCGTTCTTGCCATGAAAGCACCCTTCGACAGAATTCGGAATTGACCTACCGTTTTGCGTCCGTCTGATCAGACGACTCGGCCAAGTACCTTGCCCAGATCATCCCCGGACGCTCCTTCAGGGCCGTTTCGAACCAGTGCCTGGCGTTGCCGGAGTCTTGCTCCGCCAAGGCCGCCAGCCCTCTCAAATAGGCGGCCTCCGCCGAGCGATGCGCGACTCGCTCGTTAGGTGTATTCTCGCCGCCGAACTTGGCGTAGGCATCGACGACTTCCGGCTCATCGAGGGCAGCGATGGCTGCCGACAGTCTTTGCTTCTGGTACTCTGAGCCCTCTACGTCTCCCAACTCGCGACATGCAAGCAGGCGATAGTAGTTCATTTCGCCGTCGGCAACGCGGCCCTCCAGTGCTTTGTGAAGAGCCGTCTCGGCTTCCTTGGCCTTGCCGGCGGCCCGGTATCCAATCGCCGTGTAGTAGTAGATCTTCGGGCCCTGGCCCGCATCGCCGGGGCGGCCGGCCTGCAGGTTCTCGGGATACGTGTTCGCCAGTCGGAGATCTTCCAGCGCCCCGTCGGCTCTGCCGGCTTTGAGATGTGCCAGGCCGCGCAAGAGGCAGGCGTCGACGAAGGGCTGATGCAATGCTGCGGCGCCTTCCCAGACATGAAATCGCCTGGTGGTCAGGATATCCAGCGCCTTGTCATACTGGCCCGTCTCGTTGTAGAGATAGGCCAAGCGCAGCATGGTCGGATCGCTCTTCCGCACCGTCTCCAAACGGCCTTCCAGCCGTGCCAGACGCTGGCGGGCGTCCAGGCCCGTCTTTTCGAACAGCTTGTCCAACTCGATCACGCAGGCCACGTTCTGCGGATCGGCCTGGATCGCCGCCTCGTAGCGGGCGATTGCCGTTTCGCGTTTCTCAGGCGCCCGGCCGTAGGCGAACCCCAGGTTGCGCAGGGCCAGTCCATGGTCACGTTGGAGCGAGACAGCCTTCTCCCAGGCCGAGATGCCTCGCTCGCGCTGTTCGAGATAGTAGCACAGATCTCCCAGATAGTACCACGTGTTTGCTCGGGACGGACACAACTCGCTCGCCGCGGAAAGGACCTGCAGCGTTTCGTGCCGGAACGGGAAGCAGTAGTCGGTCGGCATGGCGGCAGCCCGGTCGAACAGGGCTCGCGCCTTTTCGGTGTCGCCGAGATTCCGATGGTGATATCCGATATAGTAGAGCACGAGCGGACTGGCGTAGGGACCCGCGGAATCCTCCGCCTGAGCGAGAATCGCCAGGGCCTCTTCCGTCGCACCCAGTTTGCCGTAGTCGGTCACGACCTCCAGCATCTGCTGCAGCTTGTCGCCACGATCGTGCTCCATGGCCTTCAATGCCGAGCCCGCCTTGCCCTGCAGGAAGCAACGTTCGGCGACCGACCAGACGTCGAGCGGGTCGAATTCCACGGCCCGATCGAGTTCGGCTTCGGCCTCTCCGGGCCGTCCCAGCTTGCGGAGGATGTAGGCCTTGATGGTCCGCGCCTTGCTGGATCGGGCTCCCACGTCCAACGCGTTATCGATCAGTTCCAACGCCCGGGCATAGTCCCCGTGAAGGCAGCGGATATGGGCCAATTCCGTATAGCCGGCACGCTGGAACTCGTCGCGCCAGACGGCTTTCCAGAGTTCGTCTTCGGCTTCTTTCAATTTGCCCTGCTCTTTGAGGACGATTCCCAGATAGTAATGCGGCTCGGCGTCCTTGGCTCGCATGTAGTTTCGCGTCGTCCGTGCCACCGCCCGTCGCAAGTGCTCTTCCGCCTCGGTGAACTTCGCCTGCCGGGCCAGGCGAATCCCGACGACCGTGTTGACTCGCAGGTCGGACGGGTCGCGTCGCAGGGCTTCCTGGTAATACGGCATGGGATCGACAATCCCGTTATGGAATTGCTCCAGCCGCAAACCGACCAGGTACAGCTCTTCCACCGACTTGTACTCGGCCGGCGGTTTCGGGTTCTCCACAATCTCGGGGAGTGGCTTTTCTTCAACGACCACGGGCGTGTATCGTACCAACTCCCGACCGTCCGGCCCGATCAGCATGCCCGTGATCTGCTGATCTTTCACTTGGGCGTCGATCGGAATGACTTTCACATAGGGCGTGTTGGGATCGATGTCGATCGTTTCGGAGAAGGTTTTGTCGCCATGCTTCAGCACCACCTTGGCGCCGTCCACGTCGGCCGTCGTGTTGAATCCCAGAAAGACCTTATCGGGGCCGCGTCGCTCGAGGTTGATGGCGGCGTCGAGATTCGCGTTCTTCACGCCGCCGATCTTCTTGATCGGGTACCAGTACTGCTTGCACGATCGGGTCTCGTAGGGAGAGATCCAACTGTAGTCGGGCTGGTTGTCCGAGTAGGCCCCGACCATCAGTTCCAGGTAGGGACCGTCGTGATCGGTCAGCACCTTGTCCCAGACGAATCCGCCCGGATTGTTGCCCCACAGAAAGAACTTCTTGCCGCACACGATGTGGTGGTTGGCCACGTGCATGGTCCCCATCTGCCGCCCGTGATCGTAGCCTGCTAGAAAGTCGTTGTCCGGATCAATGGCAAAGATGGAACGGTGGTCCGAGGTAAAGTTCTTCCACCAGCTCAGGTCGGCAATCTCGTCGATGGCGACGTTCGGGCGTCCCATGGGAAAGGGCGTGAAGTAGTTCTTGTGATGGTCGGCCCCCACGCGGCAGGACGGCGGAAACAGGACCTGGTAGTCTTCACCGCAGTGCACGGAGACGTTGGCCCAGTAGAGCATCGACTCGATGTAGGACTGCCGGTTCATGAAGCGGCAATCGGCTTCCAGGTAGGAACGGCCCGGCCGCATCGTCAGTCCGATCGACCATTTCATCCGCTGCCGGATCTCCGTTTCCCCGATCCAGACGGTCTTGCTCCCGTCGGCGTTCTCCCGGATCGTGTAGTCAACCGGCATGAACGTGGTAGCCCGGTGGTGGTGTGGGAAGTTCCATTCGACGCCCCCCGAGGTCCACGCTCCCAGCATGCCGATCAAGGCCGGCTTGATGACCGACTGGCGGTAGAAGATCTCGAAACCGCTGTCCTTGTCCGTGAAACTGAACAGTCTGCCGCCAATCTCCGGCAGCAGCGACATGCTCAGATACTCGTTCTCCAGCATCAGGGCCTTGTACTGTCTGTCCTCTTTCGTGTCGTGGAGAACGTCCCCGAGCGGATAGGGATAGACCCGGCCTTGGGCCCCCTGGTAGACCCGTCCCGTGTAGAAGATCGGGTTCTTGTCGAAGGGGCCCGGGGCATACGTGGGGATCGTGATCGTTTCCTCCCACGCCCGGGCGGGCGATTGCTCGCCGGCGGCCGATTTCACAGCGGCCGCCGGCAGCCCGAGAATGGTCAACAAGAGCAAGGAGCCTTCAGCGAGTCTGGTGCAGGTCATTGGCTGGTTCCTGGCGTGAAGAGCGAGAGGGGGGCCGTCGAAGGTCTATCGTCACGAAAGCCCGTCTGCCGGTCAAGGACCGTTTGGGCCAATCGTTGTAGCAATTCGCTCACCGGTGGGCGACACCTGCCGGGTGTCGCAATTGCCAACGAACTCGGGTTTCACCCAGGGCGCAGATCGTCACCGTCCCGCCCGATCGGTGCCATACTCGCGGCGAAATTGCCCCGGCGTCGTGCCGAACTGGGCCTTGAAGACGGCCCCCAGCGACTCCTGGTGCTGGAATCCGCTCCGGCGTGCAACAACTGCCAAAGGAAGATCCGTGCCGGCCAGAAGTTCCCTGGCCCGATCCAGACGGATGCGGAGGATTTCGTCGTGGATCGAGCGCTGGAACACATCGCGAAACCGCCGTTTGAGCGTGCTGTACGAAACGCCCGTGTGCCGCACCACGTCGGCCACCCCAATCCCTTCACAGGCACGATCGCGAATGAACCGCACGGCCGCGGCCAGATCGGTGTCGTTGATGGCCAGAATATCCGTCGATCGACGGACGATGACCTCCGTTGGCTGCCAGAGCAATTCCCGCTCCGGCGGTGGCTCACCCTGCATCATCCGGTCGAGCACCGCGGCCGCCTGATAGCCGATTTGCGCGTAACCGGGATCGACACTGGAAAGCACTGGGTCGGAGATCTCGCACAGCGATTCGTCGTTGTCGACTCCCAGCACCACCACGTTCTCGGGGACGGCAACTCCGACTCGGCGGCACGCGTCGAGCACTCGTTGACCGGCCAGGTCGTTGCAGGCCAGGATCGCGCTTGGTTTGGGCAACCCGCGAACGAAGTTCGCCAGGCGTTCCCGTTCGGCCTCGGCGTACCACGGGGCAGTCTCCTGCCTGGGCAGGTGGTAAACATGGCAGCGGTATCCGGCCGCCTGGACGAACTCGACAAAGGCCTCTTCCCTCAGGCAGGCCCACCGCCGCCCCTGGATTCCGCAGTACGCAAACTCTCGGAAGCCGCGGTCAAGGAAATGCTCGATGGCCAGTCGGGCGATTGCCGGGTTGCTGACTCGCACACCGGCAATCTTGGGATGAAGGAAGTCGTCGAGCACGTCGACGACCGGAATGGACATTCCCGCCAGGATCTCGGCCACCTCCGCGCTCCGCACCCGCGTGATCAGCCCGTCGCCCCGCCAACGCCGCAGCCAATCCGGCAACCCGGCCTGCATGTGTCCCGGCTCGTGATACAGGGCCCATGGGCCACACTCCCGCGCGTAACGGGCGATTCCCCTTAAGATCTGCCGCCCGCTGGCCATCGATGTTTCGATCACCAGTGCCACGCGCCGCCGAGATCCTGCCTCCACTCGTTTCGATCTGTGAGCCATCGGCATTTCCCAGGGCAATTTCCAACAGGTCCACCAATTATGGGCGCCGCAGGGCCAGTTCTGCAATAATGAGAACCGAGTTGTCGTCGCGGCCGAACTCGCCCCACCGTAGCCGAACTGGCCAGGGTCTGGAAGGCGCATTGCGGCCAAAGCCTGGCGGCTTCAGCTACATTGTGCCAACTTCACATCAGGGACCCGAACCATGAAAAAATGGCGACTCGCCGCATTGCTTCTCGTGGGCGGACTGTTGGTTTCTTTCGTCCTGGTCCATCGCTACCTGCAGTATGCTCGCCCCATCGGCACCGGCCCTGCCGGACCGCCAGTTCCTCGCGAAGCGTTCGCGGACGTCTGGAGCCAGCAGGAGATCCTGCTCCTGGGCGTGGGAGACAGCGTAACGGCCGGGTTCGGCGTCGATCAGGCCCACAGCTATTTCGCCCTGCTCGCGCAGAATCCCGAAGACGAATATCCCCAGATGCAGGGCCGATGCCTGTCGGCCGTGTTTCCCAACCTGAAAAAGCAGAACCTGGCCGTCTCGGGCAGCACTTCGCTGCAGCACCTGCAACACCTCCAGGAGCGATTGCCGACCCAGACGCCGGACGTGCGCGGGATCATTGTGATGACCAGCGGCGGAAACGACCTGATTCACGACTACGGCCGCTCGCCGCCGCGGGAAGGAGCCATGTACGGCGCTACGATGGAACAAGCCCGCCCCTGGATCGCCAACTTCCGCACGCGGCTCCATCGCATGCTCGATCTCCTCGATGAGCGATTCCCGGGTGGTTGCGACGTGTTCCTGGCCGACATCTACGATCCGTCGGACGGGGTCGGCGATGCGGCCAACGCGGGGCTGCCTCCCTGGCCGGACGCCCTGGAGATCCTTGCCGAGTACAATGCCATCATCCACCAGGCCGCCCGAGACCGGGAGAACGTGCACGTGGTTCCCATGTACGACACATTTCTGGGGCACGGGATTCACTGCACGAACTGGTGGCGAAGTGTGTACCGCAAAGAAGATCCCCATTACTGGTATGGAACCAACCTGGAAGACCCCAACCCTCGCGGCTACGATGCCCTGCGCCGGATCTTTCTGCTCGAGATGGTTGCCCTATCCGAACGATTCCGAACGGGAAGCACTTGCGACGAGTCGTCCAAGAATGCTCTGCCGTAAATGCAGGACAAGATTGCATCCTCTCCTGATAGCAGACCTGTCCCGCGCCGGTTCCATGATCCATCAACCTTCGGCAGAATGACGATGCGAAAACTACTCCAACCCCGCTGCCGACCGCCGCGATTCTCGTTTCGATGAGACCTCCGCATTTCTGCGGAAGACGGACCGAGCAATCTCGACACGAGTTCTGGGGACGGCACGGAACGAAGAAAGGGTTTGCGGTGTCCGCTGCACGCTGACCTGCGTCGGGATCCTGCGAGTCTCACCCCTTCCGTCCCAGAATTCGATCCATTGAATCCGACGTTTGATGAACTAAGGCTTCCGGGTAGTACAGGTACGGATGGAAGTACTCGAACGTTGCGTAGCCCCGGTACTCCAATGCGTCGAGCCCCTCCATCACGGCCGGCCAGTTGATGGTACCGTCGAGCAGGGGACGGAAACACTCCAGCGAATGGTCGGTCCCCTTCTTGTTGAACTCCTTGAAGTGGAGGTTCTGGATCCGTTTGCCAAGCTGCGGGATCCAGTGGTCAGCATACTGGAAGAGGGCGATGTTGCCCGTGTCGAAGTGCACGCGGACTCGCTCGCTTCCGAAGCTGTCGACGAACTCGTTCATCTCCCTGGGCGTCATCAGGTAACCGCTGAAGAAGATGTTCTCGATGTTCAGGTAAACGCCGAGTTTCTCCGCCTTGCCCACTAGCTTGCCCACCCCCTCGCGAGCACGCTTGTCGCAAATATCGTTGCTCACCGGCTCGTAGTCGTCGCGCCAAGGGATATGGACCGCGCCCGGCACGACCAGCAGATTCTCCACCCCCAGTTCGTGCGCCGCGTCGATCATGTTCCCGGCAAGTTCCAGCGAGCGAGCCCGAACGGCCGGGTCGTTGCTCGTCATCGGGTACGGCCAGAATAGAAACGAGCACAGCCCGCTGATGGCAATCCCGATCTCGTCGGCCATTCTGCGAATGACCGCCAGCCCTTTCTTCCCCGACTCGGGAGAGAGGTCGTCCTTGACATCGTAGTTCAGCTCCACCGCGTCGAACCCGGAGTCCTTGGCCAGTTGGAGACATTCCCGCAGCGTCATCCGGTCCGGGTAGGGGAAGGCCCACAGGTTGATCGATTTCTTGACCTCGTAGCGTTTGGGGGCCGTACGGCGAGCGTCACGCACCTGGGGGGTCGTTTCGGCAGCCCCGGCCTCGCCGGCCGCCAGTGCAGAGGCCCCGAGCGCCGCCAACCCGCACTTCAACGCATCGCGGCGTCCGATCGGCTGGTTCTGAGCAAAAGGAACAGAGAATCGGTCGGCCATGGCATTCGCTCCCAAAGAACAAGGTCATAGTTGCCGAAGCTGCATCACCATTGTCGTGACCCCGCCAGAGAAAGGCAAGCTGCGGTTATCGGCACAGCCCGACCTACGGTGTCCGTTCAACCCGTTGCTCTTCCATCTGCCGCTCGAGCTGGCGGACCTGGCCGGCCACATCGCCAAAGCGCGACGGCCAGTCGGTGGTTTCCAGCTTGCGGAGCGTGGTCCGGGATTCGTCCCACTGCTTGAGGTGGATCTGGGCCTCGGCCAGACGCACCAGGCCGGTGGGTTCCAGGGCCCGGATCCGCGCCACTTCCCGCCAATGGTCGGCGGCATCGCTCCAGCGGTCCTGGGCCTGGCGTATTTCCGCCAGGGCGGCGTGGCCCTCCGATTCGTGGGGAAGCATTTCCACTAGCGACGTGTAAGCTCGCTCGGCCTGGGCCGGTTGCTCCAGATCGTCGAACCGTCGGTCCAGATCCTTGTAGAGTTCGATGTCGCGGCGGGAAAGCTCGAGCGAAGCCAGCCGCTGGTCCACGGCGCCCTGCGCGTCGCCCTGGCCGTCGAAACAGGCCACCAGCGCCGTGTGGATTTCCCGGTCGTTGGGCTCGAGGACAACGGCCCGCCGCAATTGTACCAAGGCCTTGTCGAACTGGCTGCGCTCGAGATACACCTGTCCCAGGGCCTTGCGGACGATTGGGTTGTCGAGGCCGGACTTTTCGGTTTCAGCATCGAGGGTTGTGGCGTAGGCATCCAGGTCGGCTGCTCGTTCGAGCACCGACTTGAGTGAGTTCAATGCCTCCCGGCGTTGGTCCTGTCGCGGCCCCCAACTGACCACGGCGTGGCAGGCGGCGTCGACCGCGGCGGGCGTGTCGCCCAACTCGGCGCAGACCTTCGCCAGCATGCTGTAGTAGTGCGACAAGGTCCCGTCGCCAATGCCCCGGTTTGGCTGCGTGCGCTGGTGCAGGGGAATGACCTCTCCGTAGTACTTGCGGGCGTGCTCGAAGAGCTTGGTTTCCCAGCATACGCCGGCCAGCGAATCGATCGCATTCTCCTGCCAACGGCCCTCCGCGCGGAAGTGGGCATCGGTTGCCTCGCGAAGGGCGGTCAGTTCGTCGCGACGTTGGCTGTGGTAGTAGGCCCGCATCAGGGAAACGCGATACTGGATGTTGTCCGGCCGCAGTTCGACCAGCGGCACGAGGAGGGCGATCGATTCGCCGTAGCGCTCACGGTGGTGGAGGTAGCCGACCAGCGTGTGCTCGCCGCCTTCGTCGAGCAGTCCCGCGGCGCGGGCCACAAACAGCATCTCGATGGCCCTGTCGTCGCGGTCCAGGCCGTCGAACAGGTAGGCGGCAATGTACTTGACCGCCTCGCCTGACTGTTTCCGCTGGGCGTAGACCTCCTCGGCCACCTGGGAGAAGGCCTCGGTCTTTTCCTTCCAGAAGTAGCCGTAATCCTTCCAGTACATGTTGCGGCTTCGCGGCTCGCGGGACTCCAGATCGCGGCGAAGCTCACCGGTCACCAGTGCAAGCAGGGGCTCTTCCAACTCACCGAGCGGTCCCACCTCTTCTCGCCACTGACCAAGCCGATAGCCGTGGCTCTTCCAGCCGTCCTGGTGGTTGTAGCGGAACCAGGAGGGCTCGGCAGCAACTCGCTCAACCAGAAACTGCAATCCCGCCTTGGGGCCGACCAGATCGTGGAGCGTTTGGGCCACTTGCCCGACCACGTTCTGATAGTTGTTGGTCTGCCGCTTGAGCGCCTGGGGGAGCCGCTGGAAGGCAAAACTGGTGAGCCCGTCCGTTACATCGGCGATGTTGCGGTTCTTCACGGTGCGGAAGATGGAGCAGAGCCGGTTGACGAGCTGGAATCGATGGTCGTCGTTGCCCTTTTCCAAGTCGGCCTGGATTCGGGCAATGGCTTCACGATAGAGTTCGGCCTTGGAGCCCAACGAGACGCGGCCGTCGTTTTGCAGCGCGCTTTCGTAGAGCTCGTAGAGGCGGGCGGTCAGCCAGACGGTCTGCTGCGGGCTGGCCGGACTGGTCAGGTGGCCTTGCAGGATTTCCTCTCCGCGGATGTGGCGTCCTCGGGCTTCCAGATAGGTGATCATCGAGCCCAGAGCCCCGTTGGCCTCGGCCGGCAGGGGGCTGCCGAGGGCCTGTTGATACTCGGCCAGGGACGTTTCCAGGAGGTCGATCGGCCCGTCGTCCTGCTGGTAGCCCCAGAGGGTGCGGGCCAGGGCGTGCGCCACGTGGAGCCGGTCCACGGTGCCGGGCTTTTCCTCCGCATGCAACGAGCGGAGCTGGCGGAGTTGCTCAGCCGCCAGGTCTCCATCGGCGATGCGCCCCAGGGCGGCCAGAAAATCGGCCATCAGGCGTTTCTCGCCGGCTGTCCACTGGCCGTCGAAGGCCCGTCGGAGGGCGGCGAGGGCCTTCTTGGCGTGGGGACCGGGCTGGTTGAGCATTTCGGCCGCGCGGCGCTCCGCCAGAACTTCCAGCAGGTCGAGCGCGCGGCGATCGACGTCGCTGGCGGCCTTCTTGCGCACGGCTGCGATCCGCTCGACGATCGAATCGACGGCGGCTTCCTCATGGATCTCGGAAAAAACCGTATCCATGCCCTGGAGGAAAGGATACACGCGGCCGGCCGTCTGCCCGATCACCGCGTCGGCCAGTCCCGCCGGCAGACGCCAGTCGCGGCTGGTCTGGTGGAACTCGCGGAGCAGGTGAAGGAAGTCCTGCGGGTAACCCGACTTGCGGAACAGGGCCGCAAGACCGCGGAGCACGTTGGCATCCAGTTCCGTCGGCGGTGGCGGATCCGTCTGACGCCACGGCTGAAGCTGCTGGTGGAGCATGTTCCGGATCTGGTGCTCCTCGGTGGTCATCAGCGCCGCCAGCAGCGCCTCCTCGCGTTTCTCTTTCTTGTCGAGAACCATGTACCAGTCGGCCAGCACACGGTTTTCGGTTGGGCCCAGTTCATCGTCGGCGCCCGCAGCCTCGAACAGCTCCACGGCCGCCGCGACCTTGCCTTGTTCGGCCAGAAGATAGCCCAATGCCCGTCGCCAGTAGTTTCTGAGCAGATCGGACTGGAGCCACGATCTGAGCGACGTTTCCAGTTCCTGGGGACGGTCGAGGGCCACGAGGAGTTCGAACTTGAAGAGTTTCCAGCGGACGAGGGCCTGGTCCTCTTCGTCGGCCTTGTCGCCGGCGGCAAGGGCTCGATCGCAGTAGGCCAACAGTCGCTCGGCCAGCTGCTGGTCTGCATTGCGGCGGGCGGCCAGGTTGGCCAACATCAGCAGACAGCGGTTGCGCATCGCCTCGGCCATGGCGGCGGCCAGATCCGGCTCGTCCGGCATTTCTGCGATTGGCTCGGGGCCCAGAACCTCCCAGCACTCCTCGGCGACCTCGGCCAGCTCGCGGCCGAGCTGAACGTTGAGATAGAGTCGTTCCAGGTTCATCCATCGGGCGATGGGTTCGCCGGCGGCACGCATCGCCTTCTGGAGTCGATCGGAGAGACAGACGCGGGCCTTGCGGAGGTTTTCTTCTTGCTGCTGGCGGAGCGTCTTGCGATCCAGTTCCTCCGGGTGCTTTCGTTCAGCCTCGAGGGCCGTGAAGCGGGCACGCACCATGGCATCGGTCAGCCGATGGAGCCCCTCGACCTCGACCAGTAACCGGGCCACCGTGTCGTCGGCATCGGACCGCACCGCCAGGAGAGAGAACGCTTCATCTTCGTACTGGTCGGACCAGGGTTGATCCAGGAGCCGGTCGAACAGCTCGGAGGCGTACCCGGCCCGATGTCTCTTGTCAGCCTTGTTCCACCGCAGGCGGAGGAAGTCGACCGTCTCCTTGGCACCGATCTTGGAGGAGAGGACCGTTACCAGCGTCTGGCTCCAAAGGTGGCGGAGATCGGCATCCCCTTCGGCCTCCCAGCGGGCCTGGAGGTCCTTGGCGATCTGGCGCCAGACGCCTTCCTCGACCGCCGGGTCATTCGCAGCCACCCATCCGACGAGTCGAGCCGCCAGGTCGGGCTTGATCGCCGCCAACTCCGCCTGAAGCCGTTTGAGAGCCTCCCGTCGCAGGGTTCGGCAGTGATCCGTTTGCTGAAAACGGTGATGGTTCATGATCCGTTCGGCCAACTCGGCATGCAGCGGGTGGTCGGCGAAGAATCGCACAACCTCGGAGAGCGGATCGAGCCAGCGCTCGTCGAGCCGGTTGGTATAGATATGGTAACCCTCGCCGAGCGCCCGGGATGTGGCCGCCCGGATCTGGTTGAGAACCTGATCGGACAGCCTCTCCCGCGTACGTCCCTCGGCCAGCCAACTCTCGATCGTCCGGTTGGCCTCGTCGACTCGATCGGCCTGGAGCAGGGCTTCCAGGTAGCGGCGGTAGAGCGACTCGCTGGTGGGATTCGTCTCGATCACCTTGGCCAGGTAATCGCTCAATTCGTTGTGGCGTCCCTGTTGGCGAAGCTGCTCGGCATAGACCTCGCGGAGCTGAGCCTCCTCATGGGGCAGCCAGCGCGACTCGGCAATCAGAACCCGATCGAGCCACGCGAAGCCCTCCTCCGGGAGCTGGGCGTTGAACAGGGCCTGGGCATAGTTCTGTTGAAAGCTCCAGTCGTGGGGCGTTTCCACAGCCAATTGATGCTGCAACTGGAGCGCCTGCTCGGACTGACCGGCTTGCTGCAGGTAGGAGACGCGATTCTGCTTCCACTGCCGCAGGGCGTGGAGGTGGGCCGGTTGCTCTCGGTAGACGTCGAGCAGTGTGTCCAAGAGCGAGAGCGTTTCGTTGGCCTCAAAGACACCCGACGCTTCGCCCACCAGGTGGTTGGCCAGGAACAGCGATTCCGCGTCGTGTTTTGGGCCGGTTGCTCTCTCGGCCAGTCGCCGGGCTTCGCCAAGAATCCGCTCGCGTGCCTCCTCGCGGCGCCGGGCGTCCTTGAGCACCGAGGTTCGGATCCATCGCACCCCCGGTTTGTCCTTGGCCAGGGCTTCGGCTTCCGCCAGGTGCTCCACGACACGTTCCCACTGCTGCGTTTGCTGAAAGTAAGTAGCCAGCACGAGCCGGTCCTCGAACCTTGCCTCGTTGCGAGCCAGGGCCTGCTTGGCGCGGGGCACGTCGTTCGCCGGCTCATGGAGAAACGCCACCCGATCGCGACCGGCCAGCTCCTGGTCCATCTGGCGGGCGAACTCGTCGGCCTCCAGCGTGCGGTAGTCGAGAGTGACCAGCGATGTCCGGCGGTCGTCCTTGTCGGTCCCCTCGATCCGCGTGGGCCACCAGCGGTCGAGAAGCTCCACGAATTGGCTGCACTCGCTCGCCGACTGCAGCTTGCCATCCTGGAAATACTCGGTTCGCAGCACCACGGCCCGAGTCGTATCGATCAGGATGCGGATCTCGTAGCCGGGGTTATTCGGGTGGACCAGCCCCAGGACTGTCCGCCCTTCGTCTTGTGGCTGAAGCGTGACCGTGTAATCCTGATAGGCTCGCTCCATGGAGGCGAGCATGTGAGGGCCGAAGGAGTTGGGCCACTCCTGGCGGTCGAGGGGAAAGGGTTTTCGCACCCGGCCCAACTCAAAGGCGCGGGAGAGCACGCCGCGCTCGTTCTCGTCGAGCCAGTTGACGATCGTCGGGGAACCGTCGCCCCCGGAGCGGCTGAGCCAGCGACCAGGCGAAACCAGCGCCAGGTCGGCCGATCGCGACACGAGCTCGTTCCAGCGTGCGTCGTACGACTCCGTTTGCCGCTCGATCCTCAGCCCGCCCGTCATCGATCGGAGCGTTTCCACCCGCAGCAGGCTCTCGGCCAACCGTTTTGCCTCCACCGGCCAGGGATGCTCGGGCTTCTTCTGGACCGGTTCGGCCGGCACGGGCGCCAAATGCGGGAAGAGGGTGTCGGGCCATCCCACGTATTGCGTTTGGCGGGAGTAGTAGGAATTTATCGGTTTGCCGGAAGGCCTCATTCCGCCGGGCGTGAATGCGTCAAATTTCCTCTTGAGGTCCGAGACGGCCAAAGATCCCCGCATGGACTTGTCCAGTTCTAAGCCGAACGACCTTTCGCCACCCGCACTGACTACGGAATCACCGTCGGAGAGCCCATAGAAGTCTTCCTCGAACGACCACGACTGGCTCGGCGTCGGCTCCGAGAGACTCCGTTTGAGCTCCTTCTTCGAGTCTGCGAACCAGGAGAATTTGCTTTCCAAGCCGTCCATTGGCACTTCCCAAGCGGCGGTCTTCCAGTTCAGTTCGACGGAGGGTTCAGCGTCCATGAGTTGCGGTACTGCAAGCTGGAAGTTGCCTTGCTGGAACGGTACGTCCCAGTCGGCCGAGAATACACCTGGCGCCGAGCTACTCATGGGGCCGCCGACAGGACCGGCCATGTCACCGGAAATTCGGCCTCCACCCATGCCGCCCACACCGAAGCCGCTCAGCCTGTCCCCGATTCGATTTCCCCGCGATTCCTGCCGCTCAAAAGCCTCGGTGGAACGCCCCATGCCGGCCAGTTGGGCCAGGACGGACCGCCGGAGGCCGATCCGCCAGTTCCCCGCCCGTTTCATCTGTTGCTGCACGAGTTCATAGCCGGCCGTATCGCGTCCCTGCTGGAAGTACTTTTCCCCGTCGCGCATCTGGAAGCGGCGCTTCACCTGGAACCGCTCCCGGTCCTCGTCGCTTTCCAGCACCAGGAGCGAGGTGTAGGGAGTCATGATGTGGTATTCCTCGGAGAGGGCGACAATCTCGTCGCGCATCACCTCGGAGGGGCCTTCCTCCAGCAATCGGTCCAGGTGCATGCGGGCCCAGAGTCGGGGCAGGAACGACTCTTCGCCGCCCGTGAGCTGCCCGGCTCCGGGCAGAGTCACCGGGCTTTCGAAGCGAACCTCCTTGCTGTCGACACGGCCGGTCACGACGACTCGCCCCTCTTGCTTCTGGGCCCCTGGGGCCGGCAGATAACGGCCCAGGAGAATCTGCTGGGTGCCGGTCGGCAGGTTGGGGAGTTGGCTGGGGTAGACGCGTGCCGTCGTGAGGCCCTGGAACTCGACCTTCAGGTCGCGGACCGTCGGTCCCGCAATTTCGCGCAGCAGCTCCACCGCCGCCGCCTGGGGACCCTGCTCGCCCGTGATCTGCCGCGAGCAGCCGCCCCCCAGCGTACCGATCGTCCGCATCACCACGGGCTCGAAACTGCTGGAGACCGAGACGGCGTGCATGGCGGACGCATGCCCCTCGTGCAGCTTCTTGAGCCGATTGACGAAGGCCGAAGGGTCGACATCCTTGCCGGTCACCACCCCGTCACCCACATAGACGATCTGGGTCTTCTCTTTCGCTCGTTCGAGCGCCGCGGCAAATGCCTTGTCCAGGTCGGTCCATCCCAGCGAGGCTCGGTCCTCCAGCAGTTGGCGAGCCTGCTCGACGTTCTTCTCATCGGCCGGCACCGGCTTGTCGAACGCCCAGGTGCAGTCCACGTCGCAGACGGCCAGGTTGAAGGTGTCACCGGGCGCCAGCGCGCCCAGCAGCGAGGCGATAAAAGCGTTGCGCGCCCGGGCAGCCTCGGCGTCGATGGAGGCCGACGTGTCGGCCAGCACCACCAGATCGAGCGGCCCCGTCTGCGGCAGGATTCCGCGATCCGGCTGCGTCCCGGCCTGGGGGGGCGTTACCTGGAGCATGAAATAGCCGTCGTCGCCCCGGCGATGGGGAACGAGCACCACGGGGGCGGTCGCAGCGGCGTCCAACTCCACGGCCACCTCGAAATCCCGGGTCGGCGTGTACTCCTGTTCGGATAGTTCCAAACGGGCCGAATGGGGCGTCTGGGAACTGCGGGTCATGTGCGTGGGCGACGATACCTTGGCCAGCGGGGTCGTGGAGTTGACCGTCACGTCGATCGACAATTCACGAAGCGGCGTCTGCCGCAGCAATTCGCTCTTCAGGGCGTAGGTGTAGTGGTAGCGATTGCCCCGGCACGGCAGAACCTGCGTGTAGGTGATCTTGATCCGCTTCTCTCCCCCGGCCGGAATGGGGAACACGCGGGCCTTGAAGATGTTGCCACCCGACCACTCGAGCAGACCAGGGTCGCGCTTCTCGCGCAGGATCGTTTCGTAGATCTCTCGTGCCCGCTGCTTCTCCACGATGTCGGCCTCGACCAGCGTGTCGCCGATCCACATGCCGAACCCCGAGATCGAGGCGTCCTGCGGCAGCGGGAAGTGGAACACGCCTTCGAGCGTAAGCTTGGAGTGATGATTGACAAATGACTCCTCGACGGTGGTTCTGGCGATCTGGTCGCGAATATCAACGGTCACCTTGTGATAGCCGATCGTCAGCATCTCGTTGCGACCGTCCACGTTGGCCACCAGCGATCCCATCGACTCCACGGCAGATCGCCCCTCGAAACCCTGCAACCAGATCGGGTCCGATTCCAGACGCGTGAGCTGTTCGTCGTGGACTCGAACGAGCACCTTGTCCTTCACGAGAATCGGTTTCCCGTCGGGCCCGACCAGCCGGACCGGCTTGCCCTGCACGACCACCTTCAACTCACCCCGAGCAACTCGAATCTCGCGCGGCCCCGCCATCTCCACCAGCGAGCCGGGGCCGATCGTCACCTGGGTATCGGGCACCAGTCGAGCCGAGACTGCATTCGCCCCCCGCAGATCGGTCCGTATCCAGTCGCCCGGCTTGAGCACCAGTCGGCCGGCCAGAGGCGTCCATCGCTCGTTCACCGCGGGCCGGACGGCGACAATCCCCTGGCTGTCGTCAATCAACCCGATGCGTCCGTCCTCAGTGAGTGTGTCGCCGACCACGAAAAGCTCCTCGTCGACTGGTTCGCCGGCGGAGACGAGCACCAGCCGGCCGAGCATGGTCTTTTGCCCCTCGCGCACGGCCGTTGCCTCGATCGACTCCAGAAGTTGGGTGGTTGTGTCGACGGTCGCCTCGATCTGGATCGGTCCCAGCTTCGAGGGGCAGGAACCTCGGTAGACGGAAAGATCGCGGCCGTCGCGGCGGATCCTCTCGGCGGGGCGCTGGTCGAGCAGCGCCTGGCGACTGTCCAGTTCGGGCAGGCCCAGAAGGGCCACCAGATCCAGCGGCGACTTCTCGTCGACATAGTAGGAAGAAGGCCCCACGGTCGCCCGGTTGGCCTGTTCGTCGATCTGCCACAGTCTCGGGCCGGCAGCAATGGTGTATGTGCCCGCCCCTTCGTCCATTCGCAGTTCGACGCCCCGTCGTGCCCAGACATCGATCTTCCTGTCGGCCTTGCCCCCCGTCGTCTCATCCGGGCGGTAGACGACCAGGTGAAGCGTCGTGGCAGAGCTCGTCTGGTGGAGCACGACACCGAGCGGCACGGCGGCATCATCCGGCGAACTGGTCCATACCCCGGCCGCGATCAGAAGGCCGGCGGCAACGACGGCAGCGACTCCGCGAAACGCTAGTGTCAACATGGCCCTTCTCCTCGTCGTGTTCCTTGTCTCCTTGCTGACGGCGCAAGGCGGATTGGACTGGTCACGCGTTTCGACCGACTCCAAAAACACCGTCGCCGACTCCTGCGCCAGCCGGGCGAGAAATGCCTCGTCGGGCGGAAGCTCGGCGTGGTTGGCCGAGGCAAACAGCGCCGCCAGTCGATCGTCGTTTTCTGGAGTGTGGTCGGCAGTCATGATCTTCCCCCGGGGTCCGAGGGCGTTTGGCGACAAGATTCCTGAAGTGAGCTTTGCCCGAACTCAAATGCCCGGCGAAACGCCTGTCGGGCCCGGGCCAGCTTCGACCGGATTGCCGTCGGGGTGCTCTTCTCCTGCCCGGCGATCTGGTCGACGCTGTTCTCGTCGAAGTACTTGGCCACCAGCAAAGCCTCATAGTCCGCCGGCAATGCGGCCAGCGCCGCTCGAACGGCCGAGGCGGTCTCGGCCGTGGCCAACGCCTCCGGCGGCGTGGCATGGCGATGGTCGAGCCACTCGAGGATCTGGCTCTGAAGCAAGCCGGCCCTGTCGTCGTCTCCGGACGGACGGCGATGCTGGCGGCGAAAATGGAGCGCCACATGGTTTCGAGCGATCCCGTACAGCCAGTTCGCCAGAGATCCTCGCGCAGCATCGAACTGACGGGCGCTTCTCGCCGCCGCCAGGAACGTCTCCTGAACCACGTCTGCCACGTCGCTTGGATCCGGCGGCATCCGCCTGGCGACGTACCGCCAGACCTGCCTGGAGTACACATCGTAAAGCGCACGCCAAGCATCCTCCTTGCCCTCGGTCAGGCCTCCGGCGATCCACGACTCCTGCTGATTGTCCATGCCGCTGTCATTCCGCCGCGTACTCCAACCCCACCAAGTAAGTGCCACGCCACCCCACGGTTCCTTGAAGTGGCATATCCGAAATGCGGGAACCGCGACCCGATGCGGTACCTGCATGTCGCGCGACTACGGCCTCTTTCAACGGGCTGCCAGGCCAGTTGCCGCTGCCAAAGTCGCTGGAAGAGCTTTGCTTCTTGGACCCGTCATGTGTCGCGAATTCTTGCCATTTCGCGAGATTTTTCTGTCCCCCGAGCCCCATGGATGCCGGAAACCACGCCCCTCGCAGAGTTTCCCGAAAAGAACGGATCATCTCCTCCATGGGGCTCTCGCCCAGCTTATC
>CAYSCH010000146.1:19288-20478 GCA_964429355.1 uncultured Planctomycetaceae bacterium
GTCCCCACCGGCCTGGTAGTTCCGTCCCATTTCCTTCGGCCTTCTGTCCCGTCTATTGTGCCTTCTTGTGTTTCTCGTGGCTGGTTCTCTGCAGGTTGCCTGACCCTTGTGCTTGCCCGCCCCACTTGGCCTGCGGTTAACCAAGTCTTCGGTAGGTCAATGACCTTCAGCCGTATCAACCAGCGCCTGCAGATCCCGGCGCGGTGCATTCCAGGCTTCTTTCACGGCGTCGTCGACGAGTTTCAAGACTGTCTGGTAGTCCTGGTCGCCGGCATCGGCATAGGGTGGCTTCGAGCACTTGCGCTGGCCCGTGTCTGCCGCCAGCGGCGCTGCCAGAAACAGACTCTGATCGGGGCGCCGAAGGTCGATCCAATCGGCACGGGTGACTTCTTCAGTCGTATGGCAGGGCGTGCAGCGCCGGGCATGCGTCGCCGCAATCGCGCCGAGCAACTCCTCGTCGGCCGGCAGATCGTAGGCCGGCTTCTCGGGCCGCATGTTGAGAAAACGGTCATGGTAGGGGGCGTTGGCGTCGACCCAGGTCACCAGCCGTAACCATTCGTCGGAACTCAACAAGGCACGTTTCCCGCACGCCCCCTCGCGGAGCGCTGCAATCAGCAGGCTGCGGTGCGAACCAAACGCCAGCGGTTGCGACAACGCGTCGGCCGGATCGGACTTGTTGGAATAGGCGACCAGTCCTCCGGTGATCAGCGAACGGTAGGCCCGGTTGTGGCCGTCGAGCCCAAGATCGCGCCCGTGGAGCGTCGTGAAGCGGAGCCCGGTCGTCAGTCCGCCGCACAGATCCAGGTCCGCCGCCGGCTTCAACCCGCCGTGACAGGCCACGCAATGGCGGTCCAGCACCGGCTGGATATCGCGAAGGAAACTCAGCGGCCGCTGGCCCCAGGGTGGCGGCGCGGGAATCGACGGGTCCCGCTGAAGGGCCACGAGGCCCGGCTTGAAATTCGGGGCCACCGACTTCGACTCGTGACAGCCCACACAGCCGCGGACCTCCCCCGGTTGAAAGCTGATGAACGACCGCATCCGGCGGAGTTCCATGAAGTTCTCGTCCAACAACTGGAAGTAGACGGGCGTATCGGCCGGCACCTGGAAATGGGCGCTGCCGTCGGCTTCCACCGGTACGGTCCCCAAGACTTCCACGGGAGTCCAACTCAGCCCCTCGCTGAGCGCCACCC
>CAYSCH010000147.1:0-20437 GCA_964429355.1 uncultured Planctomycetaceae bacterium
GCGCGATACGGCCATTCGGGCCCGCCACGTCGGGCTCAACGACCGCATGGCCTGGCCAGTGGGCTTCGATTGCCGAGTCATGAAGGAACAGGTAGTAAGCCAGAGTTGCCGCTCCGAGGATGGCGGCGACCAGGAAGCGGCTCTTATTGTCGTCCCACCAATGCTCAGTCCAGGGCACAAGGGGCAGTACGGCAATCGCACCGAGCAGCAGGACGAAGGGGATCACCGTCCAAAGCGGTGGCGGCGTGATGACGGCCTCTCCGTGGGCTGCCTCCTCGGTCGCATTCTCGGGTCCCCCATGCCGCTGCGCAGGCTCAACGTGACCTCCGCCGTCAAGTCCATGACCACTGGCCTGCTCGGTCCATCCCTGGGGCAAACCGGCCGCCACCAATAGGAGATACAGGGCAATCACGCCGAGAATCGCCACAGCCAACGGTTTGTCCGAATGGTGACCGGTTCGCGTATCTGACATTTCTTCGTTTCGCGTTCTTTTGGCAGTCTGTGTGTTCGGGCAGCTAATCGCAACAAATTCGGTTTTTGACTTCCGGGACAATACTATCCCGTCGAGGGAAAACTGTCACCAGGCTACATGAACGGTGAGACGAAGGAGCTGTGAAGCCTCCCTGTCTCAACTCGCGGATTTGATGAACTGGGTAGTTTGCGCAAACTTGTGACATTTTGTCTGCTGTGGCTGAGAAGTTGGGAAGGGAGAATTCGCCGATTTGCTTGACATTTCTCGAACGGATCCGAATACTAAGCACAATAGGCGTCCTCAAGCCACCTCCTGGTACGAAACCGACGTGCCATCAAAACGTGTCATTCCACTCATCAAAAGGCGTGAAGAGGTGATTGAGATCCGCGCGGTGGAGTACCGTGCGACAGGTAACCGCCTGTGCCCCAAGGCGATCGCGCCGGTGGGTACTCGTGCTCGATTCGGAAGGAGTGTTGTTGTGCCGAAATCCATTCTGGAGGCGATCAAGATCGGATTGTGGGATTTCGAGCCCACGGAGGTTTCCCCTGGAGAATACGACCGAACGGACGCCATGCCGGGTACCAAGGCGAAGCTTTCAGTTTTGGCGGATCGGATCCGATGTGGTTTGCCACTTTGGCATCCGGAAGACCGCGATGAGCTGGACGAAATCGGCGTAGTTGACCAATCCTACTTGCCAGGCAAACCGCGTTAAGTGTGTGAGTCGATCACGGTCGTACGATTCGTCGGTAATCCGCCCGTACCGAATATTGAATTCATGTGCTGAATGGCCCGTGATTCCGTGGCGGGGTTTCGCCGGTTTTCGGCAGGTCGAGAGTCGCTGCGGGGTGTTGTCGATCAGGGCGTAATCCCGGCCAACCCGAAGGTGTGCAACATCCAACGGCCACGCAGCGCGGCATCGAACTCGGTGATTTCCTTCCGTCGCTGGGGAGAAGCCCTCTCTTTCCAGATAGCCACTTGCTCGGCGAAGATCTTGAGCAGCGCGATTTCGTCGGAAGGGACCGCTGAAGGGTCGGCATTCTGCTCCGGTTGGAGCGCAGCCAGACTCTTCCACTGCATTATCTCGATGATCGTCTCGTCGAGGAACTTGGAGCGGTCGGTGGCGGACGCGGCCTGGTAGGCGTCGACGCGGTTGGAGTACCAGATTTCGATCAAGGTGAGAGTGTTCGCCCACAACTGTTCCTGATACCTCCGGTCGAGTTTCAGGCGGAAGGAGGCCGGATCGAGATCCCGGCGAGCCTCCTCCTCGAGACGTCGGAGAAGAGTTGCCCGGACCTCGGGCGATTCCTGTTGCAGATCGCGCAGGACGAGCCAGCGTACGAGTCCTTCGCGGTCAGCAGTTGCCGGATCGGGGAGTTGAAGCTTGCTGGCCCAATAGGCGGTGGTTATGACGAGAGCGATGGCGACGAGGCAGCCCGTCAGGACGACCGCCCTGCGGAGGTAGACGTTTCTGGGGTGAGGTTTTTGCGGCGGTTTCATGAGGACCAAGGATTGGGAGATGCACATCGTCCCGGTTTGAACAGGAATCCTGGAATGATGGGCCCTTGGGATACTGGGCGAGGTAAGGGCCGCGTCTGCCAGAATTCCACGGTTCCACCATTCCATGGGTACATTGCCGGAATGTGATGGAAACGCGGAACCTGTTCTTCGGCTGCCCGCAAGGGTGTTGGAGCTTTTACCAGTATAGCCTATGGCCCGATGGGCGTCGGTGATGCCGGTCTATTCGTGCCATGGACGGGAATCTTGGCACTGGTGCCCACTGGATCCGTTTCTTTGAGGCCGCTGCCAATCAGACCGTATACCTTCCCCGGCCCTTCACGGATCGGGCGGTCTTGGCGGGTCCTGGTCGGCCGGGGAGGTCCGGCGTTCAGGGGCGTTTCGCCATTTGAGAGGATTGACGGCGAGGAAAGAACATGGGACGCTACCGGTAGACTGGGAGGGGTATTGGGCAACCCAGGGCCCCTCCCCCCGTGCGTTCCGAGTTTCGATTTGTTGCAT
This sequence comes from uncultured Planctomycetaceae bacterium, assembly GCA_964429355.1. Lineage (GTDB taxonomy): Bacteria > Planctomycetota > Planctomycetia > Pirellulales > Thermoguttaceae > JAAYAY01. Next base: position 2,489 of record CAYSCH010000147.1, read on the forward strand.
GAGAGGTGAGACATGTCTTGGGCTGCCCTCCTGTTGTCCAGTGCCGTCCTCGCACAATATGCCCCCTTGCCCGATTACCGGCCAGCAGCGCCAGCCGCAGCTCCGTCGATTGGGATCGATCGCGCGACCATCGACTCAGCCGCCGGCAGCGGGACTCCGCAAGGCGGAAGCGGTGGAATGTATGGCGACGGACTGGGCGGAAATGCATCGTTGCCGAAGGGCCAGTGGCAGGCCTCCGATGGGGCTGGTAATATTCTGCCGGCGGATGCGGCGTTGGGACAGCTCGCTCCTGCAGCATCGGCCGGCGCGGACTCCGCGACGGCGTCCGAACCGAATGACCCATACTCGCACCTCCCACTCTCGGTTCAGCGACTGTTCGAGGTCGAGCGTCTGCGCAGTGAGAAGGAAAAGGCGTCCAATCCGCCCGCGGCGCCGCCGGCAACGAATGCCGAGATGCCGAAATACGGGACCGGGGGGACAGACTCGCTGGGGACACAACGCCCTGCAATCCAGCCGCGGGCGATTTCGCAGACGACGGTCGAAGGGCTCCTCAAGCATGCCCTGACCCTTCCGTCCGGCACGGCGGTGGCCGGGCAAGGCGTGACGCTTCTGGATGTGCTGGGCAAGGTCACCGACCGACCCAAACGCCTGCAGATCGCCCATGCATACTGGCAATTGACGAAGTTGCTCGGTGAGTACCGGTTCTGCCTGGATGAATCGCAACAGCTTCAATCGATTGGCTTGGGCTCGGTCGACGCCAACCTGCTCGACTCGGCACAGCAGGCTGCCGATCGCGAGGTCGCGGCCATGGAACTGGCGGTACTCAACGCGCAGTACGATCTGGCAGACATTGCGGGACTCGACCTGTCGGGGCAGTTGCCGCTGCCGACAGACCCGCCCCACATCGCCACGTACAATACGTTCTTCGAACGTATTTTTGCGGAGAGCACGCCCCCGGGGCAGACCCGCCTCCTGCACCGGACCCTGCCGCTCCAATACCAGGTGATCGGTGTTCGTGCGGAGGCGGTGCATGCGGCCGAGCAGGCGTTTGAGCAAGTGGCCGCGTCGTACCGGGCTGCGCAAGCCGATGCGGGCGATTTATTCGCCGCGCTTCACGCGATCACCGTCCAGCAACGCGAGTGGATGACGGCCGTTGCCCGATACAATCACTCCATCGCGGACTACGCCCTGACTGTGGCCGGCCCCGAGACGGCCGGGCGGCAACTCGTCGAGATTCTCATCAGGTTGAGCCAGACAGATCCGCAGACCGGAAGCGGCGACAGCGACGATTTCTCACGTCCGAAGCCCGGCCCGGCCCGCCAGGCCAGCGGTGACTTGCTGCCGCCGGACAGGGACGAGACCGCCAAGCCTGGTGAGCCCACCCTGGCGCCCCCTCGCGACCCGTCGGCGGTGGCGTCCGACGCGCCGGGCTTGCCGCCGGTGCCGATGGATCGCGATCCAGCCGTCGAGCCAGCGGCAGCCGAAGCTCCGGCTCTCGCCGGTGAGGGGCTGGCCGCCGAGGCGGCTGTCGAGGCGGCGGTAGCCGAGAGTCCCGTTCGGCCGGAGATCGAACCGGCTCCCGATCCGACCACAAGCGGTGCGGTACCAAAAATGCCGGCCACAGATCCAGCTTCTATCGGCGCAGTGGACCATATCAGGCAAGGTGCCGAGACTGAGGCAATGGCCAGCCAACAATCGTCCCCTGAACTGTCTGTGGCAGAACAGGACCAAAAAGTTGGCGGCCCTGTGTCTGGCCCGGTGGCCGTGGAGGTTGTGGAGGACCGGAACGCCGCGTCTACGGATACTGCTCCGTCGGAAGATGCTGACGGAACTGGAGCTTCCCCGAATCGCACCCGGGAACTGGTTGTGAAGACGCGTCCCATGGTGGCCATCGAGGAATCGAATACACCCTCGGGAGTGCAGACCGTCTTCCGGCAGTCCGGGCCGGTGTCGTCGGCCACGCTCGCGAGACGGTACGGGGACCTGGCCGGCCTGCCTACGGGGGCCCTGGCGAAGCGACTGGCCGTCGACTTGCACGGATCGCAGCAGGCTGATGGTGTCGACGGGGAGAGCATCGATCTGGCCGCATGTCTTGAAGGAGTAGCCGGTGCCGAGCGGCACTCGGTGATTGAGGCCTACTGGGAGGCCTCCCATTGTCTGGCCGAATATGAGGTTTACCGCAGGCATGTGGACATGCTGGATCGTCTGGTCGAGTCGGTCACACTTGGCGCGGCAGGAACTGGCGATGCGATGGCGAGGTTGAGAGCATCGCAGGTTCAAGCGAAGGCCGATCTGCTCGATGCCCAATGCGAGCTCCTGGCGGCTGAGTATGAGTTGACCAAGCGCTGCGGCCGGTCGCTGGCGGGCACATGGCTGGTTCCCAAGACCCTGCCCCACGCCGGCGACTACCGGCTGAATCTGGAGTCCCAGCCGTCGCAGATCGTAGAGTCGTGGAGTTTGAAAAGGCTGGCAAACTTCATTCCCACTCTCAGCCGCAGTCTGAAGGATCGCGCGGCTGCCGTGGTCGCGGCCGATTCACGGCGAGCGGAAATCATTTATGCTTATCAGAACCGAACGCTTCGCTTCGATTCAGTACTCGCGGCCGTGGACGAACAGACCCGAGAATGCCTGGAGTTTCTCAATGTGCTCGCGGCCTACAATCAGTCGATCGCCGACTACGTGGCAGCAGTCGTTCCCGAAGCGATTCCGCAGGAACAACTGGTAGCCACCTTGGTGGTTCGCTGAGGCGCCCGGTGGGGTGGCCGAAAGACGAGCTCTTTTTTTCGGCGCTACCGGCGGAATTATGGGGCGCTCGGAAGAAGGCAGATCCTCACGCCAACCGGTCTCTCACCATTTCACCACCTCCTCTTCAAATCGGACAGGCCCGCTTCAACCGGCCCTAGGGGGAGCGGCGTTTGCGATCGAGCCGTTTCTGGAAACGTGTCCGGTCGATGACCGCGCGGACATGTTTTCCCTTGGCCACCAGTTCATGACTATCGCGGGCTTCAAAGTCGAGCATGACTTTGTTGCCTTCCACGGCAGTGATCGTTGCCGTGGCCGCCAGCATGTCGCCCGGCGGGGTGGCCGCAAGGTGCTCGAATTGGAACCCCACACCGACGGAGGCCTCGTTCGGTTCGAGATGAGGCCGGATCGCTTCGTAGGCGGCCGTTTCCATCGCATACAGCACCCAGGGGGTCGACATGACCGCCGGCGCACCCGGTTTGCGATAGCTCACGAGGTTCTCGGTAACAACGCGATGATGATACTCGCCGGTCACACCGGGGACGAGGCTGGTTCTCATGGACGTGAAGGCCGGAGTTGAGTCTGGATGGCAGACAGGAACAGGAGCGGAGGCTCTCTTCAATATAGGCCGGTTGACTGCCAGCAGCGAGAGGGGGAATTGAGATTCGCCTCCTGAGCGGTTATGGTAGTGCCTGTTGAACATGCGAATTGGGAGTCCACGGCGGCCACTCGTGCTGAGCAGAAAATGAGGCGAGCCATCAACCGCATACGGAATTCTAGCAACGACTCAAGAATGTCTTGCGTTTTTTCTCGTGGGGAGAGGAATGGCAGGGAGGCTCTTGCCAAACCGTTACTGCGGGGTTTCTTGGGTCATCCCGTGTGGATGATGGCGATTGTCTGGCTGCTGTGGGAGTCGCCTGCGGCGGGGACGGCGCACGCCGGTGAGATTGCTCGGCCGGCAATTCAGATGGGCTCCGCTGCAGGATGCCGGCGCTACCGTCCGGGGTTCTGGGGGGTTGTGGGGGTGAATGTATCGAATCCCACGGAGAACGACGTGGAGTTGCATGCCGTGAGCTTCATCGCCGGGGATCCGACTCTCCAGTATGGACGGCGGATCTGGGTGCCGCCGAAGTCGATTCTGAAGTCAACCTGTCCGATTCGAGTTCCTGACTCTCTCCCGGCCGGGACGGAACGCATCGATCTGGTGGCGGTGCCGATCGATCCTGTCAGCGGTGCCGACGTGCCGTTGTCGTCGCACATGGAGGCCATGGGTGAGTCGCGGCCGTTGATTGTGGTCGAAGACCCCGTTACCGTGGGGATTGTGGGCGATTTCGGATCCACGGATGCGGCGGGCCAGGACTTACCGTTCTATCGGGGCGTGGAGTCGCCGCAGACGGCACCCGACGATTTGATCTTCAGCCTTGTGCAGGCGGGGCAGAAGGCCGAGGAACTGTTTCCTCGCGTGAGCGCGTTCGGTGCTCGGGAGATACCCGCCGATGCGGCGAGCCTTGATGCCCTGAACGTGCTCGTTGTGTGCACAGACCAGGTGGCCAGCGATCCCGACGCAGCGGGCCTGATCCGCAACTGGGTGCTCGCCGGCGGGCACCTCTGGGTGATGCTTGACGAGTTGGAGGAGGCCTCGGTAGCGGCGATCCTGGGCGATGCGTTCACTTCCACCATTGTGGACCGGGTGGATCTGACGGAAGTCACGTTCGAAAACGTACGGGACGATGTCCATAGCAAGGAGGGCGGCCCGCTGGAGTTCGACCAGCCGATTCCGCTTGTGCGGGTGCTGGCTCGTGGCGTCACGGTGACCGATAGGGTCGATGGTTGGCCGGTGGCTTTCTGGCAGCCCTTTGGTGAGGGGAAGGTCTTCTACACAGCCCTCGGCGCGGCGGCGTGGTTTCAGTCGGCAACGATGGCCCGTTCGGACGCGGAGCCAGCCACATCGGAAGCTCCCTCCGGTGCCGGAGACTCGCTGAGACGTTTTGTCAGCGACTGTTTCTCCCGGCAGACTGGGGAGTTTCGGCACGGAGTCGATGTGGCGCCGATTCTGGCAAGACAGATCGGCTACCGGATTCTGAACCGGGAGATTGTGGCAGCCCTGCTGGCGGCGTTCTGCGTAGTACTCGGTGCCGCGGGAGGATGGTGCTGGAAAATCGGACACCTCGATCGACTGCTCTGGATCGGCCCCCTGGCCGCAATCGCAACCAGCCTTGTCTTTCTCCGTGTGGCGACCACCTCCAGAAACTCGGTCCCGCCGACAGTCGCCGTCTGGCAGAGTATCGATTTGGAGCCGGGAGTGGCAACAGGGCGAACTCGTGGGCTCGTGTCGCTTTACAGTCCTGAAATCTCGGAATGCAAGATGGGGGCCGTGCGGGGAGGAGTGTTTATCCCCGATATGGCAGGCATGGGCGGCGAGCGGCGCCGGATGATGTGGACGGACGAAGGGACCTGGCATTGGGAAGCCCTGGAGCTTCCACCCGGAATTCGTACCGCTCCGCTGGAACATACCCTGCACCTGGACCGTCCGATCGGCTGCCGAGCCCGGTTTGGGCCGTCTGGGTTGACCGGATCGTTTGGTCCGGCTCCGTTCACCGGCTTGGCGGATGCGGTCATCGCGGTGCCCAATCAACCGCTCATGGCTGCGAAGATGGGGCCCGGCGGTTCGTTCACCTCCGGGGCAGACGACGTCCTGACGCCGGGAGATTTCCTGGCAGACACCTGGCTGTCCGACGTCCAGCAACGCCACGCCGACATCTACGAACTGGTATTTGAGCGCGCCAGTGACGTCGACGGCCGGACCCGGCCCACGTTCCACGTCTGGGCCGATCCGATCGACATGGGATTCGCCTTTTCCCAATCGAACCAGATCGGTTCGGCACTGATTTCCATCCCTCTCCAGATCGAGCGATCGGAGCAAGGGTCGGAGGTGAGCGTGCCGGCTCCTTTCATCGCCTGCCGAGGCGTTACTGGGCCCGCCGGGGAGCGATCGGGTACCTACAGTTCTTATCGAGGGGAGTGGGGTGAGTCGAAAAATGCGACTTCCCAATGGCTGCGGTTTCAGGTGCCCGACTCGGTATTGCCGCTTGAGTTGAGCCGCGCGGTGATATCCCTCAGCATCCGAGCGCCTTCGCGGTCTGTCGAGATCCTTGGACTGAGCGACGGACAACCGGTGGTCTTAAGGGAGCTGACGCACCCGATCGGTGCCTACGAGGTGATCCTTGACCAACCGAACCTGCTTCAACTGGACGACCAGGGAGGATTGTCCGTGGCCGTCCGCGTGGGAAAAGAGCAGTCGGCAGACGTCGACAACCTGATGGCCCAGGCCCCCTGGAAAGTTGAGTTTATGCATTTGGCCGTCGCCGGCAGAGTCCTAGGAGAGTGATCATGAATACGCAGCCTCCAGCCGTTGTTGTCAGAGACCTCAGCAAAGTCTACGGGCAACTGAAGGCATTGGACCGGCTTTCCTTCGAACTCCAGCAGGGCCAGATCCTCGGTTTGATCGGCCCCAACGGAGCGGGCAAGACCACCGCGATCAAGATCCTCGTCGGCCTCGCCCGGGCGTCGGAAGGATCGGCCACGATTGCCGGATGCGACTGCTTGCACCAACCCAAGAAGATCAAGCGCCTCGTGGGCTACATGCCCGATGTCTTCGGTTCCTACGACAATATGCGAGTCTGGGAGTATCTCGACTTCTTTGGAGCCGCCTTCGGAATCCGCAGATCGGCGCGTCGCAAACGGATCGACGAAGTCATGGAGATGACCGGCTCGACCTACATGCGCGACCGCTACGTGGAAAGCCTCAGTCACGGCATGAAACAGCGGATCGGCATTGCCAGAACCCTGCTGCATGATCCGAGCGTGCTGATTCTCGACGAGCCGGCCAATGGTCTGGATCCGGGAGCCCGTATCGAGATGCGGCAGATCCTGCTGCGGCTTGCGGAACTCGGCAAGACATTGATCGTTACCAGCCATATACTTCCTGAACTGGCGCGCATCTGCGACGTGGTGGCGATCATCAATCGCGGCAAGCTCGAAGCGTTCGGCACCCTCCAGGACATCATGCACAGCGTCTCCCAGAAGCGGACTATCGAAGTGCAACTTGGTGGTGAGGACGGCGTTGAGAAGGCCGCACGATTGGTGCGCGAGTCGATCGAGTCCGACGCGGAGGTTTCCGAATCCCGGTCGGAGGCCATCGTGCGTTTTCGGACATCGAAAACCGAGACTGAAATGGGAGTACTCCTGGCCAGCCTGGTAGCATCGCAGATTCCGGTCACCCAGTTTCGTGAGATTCAGGTTGACCTGGAGGATGCGTTTCTCTCGGTAACAGGAAATGTGAAACAGACCTCGACGTAAGGCGATCAGAAAAAAATGGGATCTGCAATTGTCCAGCGCGAACTGATGGGTACCCTGCGCACCGTTCGTGCCCTGGTTCTGCTGGTGGCGGTGGCAATCGCCTTCTCGGTCCTGGTAATTATCCGCTGGCCGAGCGATGCAACCGTGGAATTGTCGGGCGCCCAGGCCCAGCAGGTTTTCCGGTTATTCGCCTACGGTTTGCTCGCGATTCTGGTGCTGATGATTCCCGCTTTCCCTGCCACCTCCCTGGTACGAGAAAGAAACCAGGGTACGCTGGCCTTGCTGTTGATTTCGCCCATGTCGTCCGTGTCGATCTATTTCGGCAAGACAATAGGGGTCTTGGGATTCGTCGTCTTGCTGCTGGTCATGAGCGTTCCGGCGGCGTCGGCGGTGTATGCCATGGGCGGCGTCTCCTGGTACCAGCAGATTCTACCCCTGTACGGTATCCTGGCGCTGGTGCTCGTACAGTACTCTTCCCTTGCCTTGTGGATCAGCAGTTGGACGGGTACGACCGACACGGCCCTGCGAACAACCTACGCGGTGGTGCTGTTGCTGGCGGTTGTCTCGCTTGGCCCGCATTTCTTTCTCCAGGGACAGCCCGGCCTGCTGCCGCAACTGGCGGATTGGCTGCGGTGTGTTTCTCCCGTGCCGACAGTCATGGAGCTGGTGGGCCACCGCGACGCGGCCGCATTTGGACTGGCCAGCTCGGAAACCCTGAACCGTTTCCTGGTGTTCGCAGCAGGTTCATCGCTGCTGTTTGCCCTGGCCACCATACGGCAGTTGAATACATTTCTCGTCGATCGTCCTCGCCCTCAGGGGGTTGTCACCGACGAACGCTCGACGACGCAGCAGTGGTTGCGGCGGCTGGTGTTTCTCGTCGACCCCTCCCGGCGCAAGAGCGGCATCGGCTGGTTCGTCAATCCAGTTATGGTCAAGGAGTTCCGTACGCGGCGATTCGGACGTATTCACTGGCTTCTGCGGCTTGTGTCGGTGGCCGCGCTGATCTCCCTGCTACTGACCTATGCGGCCACTACCGGCACCATCGACTGGGGCGTGGAGACGATCGGGGGGATCATGGTCGTGCTGCAGGTCGCCTTGCTCCTGGTGCTGACCCCGAGTCTTGCGGCAATACTGATCAGCGCCGAGCGCGAGAGCGGCGGGTGGCAATTGCTGATGATGACCCCCATGTCGGCAACCTCGATTCTGCTCGGCAAGCTGCTCAGCGTGGTGCTCACCCTGCTGCTGCTCATGCTGGCAACCTTGCCCGGTTACCTCGTCATGATCTGGATCCAACCACCCCTGCGCTGGCAGGTCTGGCAGGTCCTCATCTGCCTGGCATGGATGGCACTGTTTGCCATGCTCCTTTCCGCCGCCGTCAGCAGCCTCTGCCGTCGCACAGCCGTCGCCACCACGGTCTCTTACGCTCTGCTGGGCACGATCTGTGTGGGTACGATGCTGGTCTGGCTTGGCGCGGGCACGGCCCTCGGACAAGGCACCGTCGAAGCCGTCCTGCAATTGAATCCGATGGCCGCTGCCTTGACGATCATCGAGGCCCCGGGTTTCACCACGTATCATCTCGTGCCCGCCAACTGGTGGTGGATGGGAGGCATGTGCCTTCTCTGCTCCGCTGTCGTGCTCGTTCAGACCTGGCGACTCACCCGACCCCAGTGAGCGCCGATCCGGATCCAGGATGTGTCCCATGCGATACAGTTGCCGTCTGTTAAGAATCAGTTTCCGAACCACTTGGGATGCCTTTCGCGGGCGGACAATGGGGAGATCGCCACTGGTTCTGAAATCGGCCCTGAGAGCCTGTCCCAAAATCGCAAGGCAGGTCCCCCATGGGTGGAGATCGACCGCCGCGGCAGGTGTGTTGGGAGCGGCTCAGAGAATCGTCGCAGTCCTTTCCTGCCCGTTGATGGCAGCAACGTTGGTCGGCCTCGCGCTCGTGGCCGGGGTATCCCGTCCAGCCGCAGGGATCGAGATGCCGTGGATCATGTACGAGGATCCGGCCCTCAAGAGGCCCGTGGTGGAGACCACGTTCCCACCGGGACTGGTCGATCGGTGGCTGCAGGCGATTGCCCGACCGGAGCGAGAAATGAAACGGAGAGCGGCGCTGGCCATCGCCGACGCTGCTGCGATGCAGGTTCCGGGACTGGAGGCAACCGTGGACTCGCTCAGCGAGGTGCTTCGCACGCCCGGACAGGATCGTGTTGTGCGTTTGACGACCGCCCGGGCCCTGGTCGCACTCGACGCTCGGCAGGCAGCGGCCACACTGGCCGAGGCTACCGGCCCGGAGGACCTCGACATGGCGGAAATCGTCGAGCCGGCGCTGGCTCGGTGGAAAGAGACCGCGCTCCGCGAACGGTGGTTGAAACGGCTGAGTACCGGCGACGGACAAGAGCGTCTATGCGTGTTGGCGATCCGCGGATTGGCAGCGCTCGGAGCGGCGGACTCGCTTCCACGTCTGCGGCAGCTCGCGCTCGACAAGCATGCGCCTCTCGCCGTACGATTGGAGGCCGCTGATGCACTTGCCACGATGCAGGAGGCTGGTCTGGTCGAGACGGCTCGGCAGCTCAGCAAGGATCGGTCGGCAGCCGCCATGGCCGAACGGCTGGTTGCGGCCCGAATGCTTGGCGGGCATCGCGATGATCAGGCCCTGGGACTGCTCGCGGAATTGGCCACAGACGATCAACCGGTTGTGGCAACCATTGCCCTTGGCCACTTGTTTCACATCGATCCAAGCCTGATCCTGCCGCTGATCGAAACAACCGTGGCTTGCAGCGACGCCAACGTCCGTCGCTGGGGAGCCGAGGCTCTCGTCGCCCGGCCAAGTCCAGAATTGCTCGGCGTGCTTGCCCAGATGCTTGATGACCGGGATCCGGCAATTCGCCGCTACGTTTGCGATCGCCTCCTGATCATGGCGGACGACGCCACACTCCGTCAGGCGGTGATCGACCAGGGACGGCGGGTGTTGAACGGCGAAGGCTGGCGAGGGCAGGAACAGGCCACTGCGCTCCTGGCGACGCTGAACGACACGACCGTTGTGGACCGTCTGGTGGAACTGCTCGATGTCAGCCGCCCGGAAACCAATGTTGCGGCGGCCTGGGGGCTCTGCCGATTGGCAGTACCGGAGACGGCTGGACCCGTGTTGGCGGTCGTCCAGCGCAAGACGGATAGCTGGCTGGCCCGCGAGCCGCAGAATCCCGGCATCGATCACCAAATGGCCCTGCTCTGTCAGATGCTCGGAAAGTTGAAGCACACACCGGCAGACGGTACGTTGCGAAAGTACATTCCCAAGGGGAGTGCCATGGGCGAGACCAGTCGTGCGGCGGCGATCTGGGCTCTCGGCCATCTCCATTGCGACCAGGTGGACCAGCCGTTGGCCGACAAACTGGCGGAACGATTGTTGGATGCGTTCAACATGATGGCCCCCGAATCGTGGCTTGTATGCCGCATGGCAGCCGTCAGTCTGGGACGAATGAAGGCCGAGAAGAACCTTGCCGCCTTGCGGTCGAGCAACTGACGGGCGAAGAGATTCCTCCCCTGATTCCATCCGAGGTGCCGAACCTGGACTGGTTCCTGGTTCCTGCCATGGATCAATAGCGATTCCCGTTGTTCAGTGAGTCCTCTCTTGTCAGATACCTATCGCGGCCTGAATCCACCGCCGCTCCGGATCGGATCCGTCACGGTGGATCCTCCCTTGCTGCAAGCTCCGATGGCGAAGTTCACCAACTTCGCCTTTCGCCAGATCCTCCGCCGCTACGGCGGCGTGGGGCTGACCGCCACGGAGATGGTAAGTGCCCGCAGCTTTCTGGGAATAAGCTCTCAAGGCGAGGCTTACCCCGAGCGGCTGTGGGGCGTAGCCGAAGAGGCTCGTCCCGTGGCGGTACAGATCTGGGATAACGATCCGGTGGCCTTAGCCGATGTGGGGCGGAGGCTCGTCGACGAGTTTCACGTGAGCGTGGTCGATATCAATTTCGGCTGTCCCGTCCGCAGCGTCACGTGCAATGCGGAGAGCGGCTCCTACCTGCTCCGCGACCCCGATCGGGTCGGCCAGATCGTTCGCCGCGTGGTGGATGCCTGTCGGCCCACGCCCGTGACTGCCAAGATTCGGCTCGGTACCTCTGAGGCGTTGTTGACTGGCGGCGAGGTGGCGGAAGCGGTCGAGGCGGCCGGCGGGGCGGCCCTCACCGTTCACGGGCGCACGGCCAAGCAGATGTTCAGCGGCTCGGCCGATTGGGAGCGGATCGCTGCCGTCAAGGATCACCTCCGAAGCATCCCCTTGATTGGAAATGGTGACCTGCGGACCGCCGAGGCCGTTGTCGAGGCCTTCCGGCTCTGGCCCGTTGACGGGGTGATGATCGGAAGGGCCATGCTGGGCCGCCCCTGGCTGTTCTCGCAGGCAGCGGCGGCGCTGGCCGGCCGGCCGATTCCTCCGGCCCCTGCGTTGCAGGAACAGAAGGCGCAGCTTGTCGATCATTATGCGCAGATCGTGGAGCGATTCGGGGTCGAAAAGGGCACGATCATGATGCGACGCTTCGCCTGCTGCTACGCGCAAGGATGCCCGGGAGCGCGGACATTTCGGGACAAGGTCGCCCGTGTTTCAACTCCGGAGGAATTCGCCCTCGTCGTGCACCAGCACTTTCCCCAACGGCCCCAGGAAGAACTATCGCTTGGGCACCAGCACCGGGCAGCGGGCCAGGCGAAGGGCCCGCTCGGCAACCGAGCCGAGAAGGAGTCGTGACAGAGGGGACTTGAACAGCCACAAAACGACGATCGGAACCTTGGCCCCCGTTTCGATCTCCGCATGGCAGTCGGGGCACGGTATCAGGATCGGCAGTTCGGTGCCAGGGTAAAGGGAGGCCACGACGTGCACGTGGCCGCACGCCCTGTTCGGACACTTCACCGTCTCGGGTATGCCGGCCGGAATCCAACGCTTGCTCCAGAAATCGAAAAACAGCACCTGCTGGAGCGGCGCGACAACCCACGTTCCGAAGAAGGCGTCCACTTGCCACATCCAGTCGCGGCCGACAGGAGTCGGTACGGCCCCTGACGTAACCGATTCAGGCGACGACGCAAGACTCGCAGACAGATACGTGAGGACCAGCGGCGCGAACAGGCAATTCCCGAAGCGGTTCCATTCGATCATTGGCCGCGACGGGCCCCCTCGAAGAGAGTCGTTTTTCGCCCGGATTACTCATTTACCCATCAGAACGCGTCTGGCAGCGGGCGACGAGTGGAGTGATCCGGGCGATTCGCGCTCTGGATCAAGGAGACTGACGAATCCCGGGCTCATGAGGAATCAGGGTTTCCAGCAGAAGAGGCCATGTTCGCCCTACCCGCTTCAGGCGTTAGATGGAGATTGTATAGCAATATAGGTCAAGGAGTTACGGCAGACAGCAGCCTCCAAGGAAATGATTTTTACAACTTATGCTTGACAAAATTGCGTTAAATCATAGGATGCATTGTCCTTCGAAATGAGCCCTGTTGGGACCAGTGGCCCGATGACCATAACAGCACCCACGACCGATGCCGATCTGCTCGACTTGCTTCGTTGCGACGGCCCTTTGGGTGTCGTTGAACTTGCGGAGGCGGTCGACGTGACTCCCACCGCAATTCGGCAGCGACTTGGTCGGCTTCTGGCGCAGAACCTTGTCGAGCGAGAGGTGGAGCGTTGTGGTCGGGGCCGTCCCCGGCATCGTTACCGCTTGAGCGACAAGGGGTTGCGGTTGACGGGGTCGAATTTCACGGACCTTGCCTTGGCATTATGGTCTCAACTGCACACGATCGAGGACGACGAGATCCGATCGGAACTGGTGGGGCGCGTCGTCAAGGCCTTGGCCGAGGGTTATGCCAAAGAGATACGCGGGGCAACGGTGAGCGAGCGGATGCGTTCCCTCGCAGGGCTCCTGAGTCGGCGGCGAGTCCCGTTTTCCGTGGACGGTCCGCCGAAGGAGCCGGTGCTGACCGCCCATGCGTGTCCCTATCCGGACCTGGCGAAAGCCGATCCGACCATTTGCGATTTGGAACGGATGTTGTTTTCGGAACTGCTGGGCGAGGATGTGCAGTTGACTCAGAACCACCAGGGAGGTCGGACGCGGTGCCAGTTTCAGCCAACTTGAGAGACTGCTATACTACGTCGTTTGGCTTAGCAAGCGAGTTTCTTGGTATTGGCTGCGATCTCACGCCGGGTGAGATGCTGCCTCAGGTGTTGAAGGGACGCTGCGACCTATGACCCAGCCTTGGATCGAAGGACGAATGGAAGAGGGCGTGATTACCACCACGCTCGAAGATGCGATCAACTGGGCCCGGTCGGGTAGCGTATGGCCGATGACGTTCGGTCTGGCCTGCTGTGCCATCGAGATGATGGCGGTGGGCGCGTCTCGATTCGATCTGGATCGTTTCGGGGCCGGAGCGTTTCGGGCAACGCCGCGCCAAGCGGACCTGATGATCGTGGCGGGAACGGTGACGTTCAAAATGGCCAGTCGAGTTCGACGCCTATACGAACTGATGCCGGAGCCGAAGTACGTGATGGCCATGGGTGCTTGCACCATCGGTGGCGGTCCGTATTTTGAGTACGGCTATCATGTCGTCAAGGGCGTTGACCTTGTTGTGCCGGTCGACGTCTACGTTCCAGGCTGTCCCCCGCGGCCCGAGGCCCTCCTGGAGGGGCTGATGCGGTTGCAGGACAAGATCAAGGGACAGCACTTTGCCAAGCGCGCCGGCAGCGACCGGAGCGGTTGGCTGGGTTGGCTCAAGTCATTCGGCCACAAGGGCCCGAAAGTCGAGGACCAATTGCCCCTGCCACATCACAGCGGTTTCATTCGTGTCGACGAGGTGAAGCCGTTGTTCGAACACCAGAAACTCAAGCCAGACAAGAAATGACCGAGAAACTGACGATTGCAGATTTGCACGTACGCGTTGCCGGCAAGCCGATCCTTCGCGGAGTCAACCTCCAGATCGCCCGGGGTGAGGTTCACGCCCTCATGGGACCCAATGGGTCCGGCAAGAGCACGTTGGGTTTTGCCATCATGGGCCACCCGGGCTACGAAGTCACCCGGGGGACGATCGAAATCGACGGCGTGGACGTCCTGGCGTTGGAGCCTCACGAGCGAGCCCGCGCGGGCTTGTTTCTGGCGTTCCAGCGCCCCGTTTCCATTCCCGGTGTGAAGATGGCGGACTTTCTCCGCCACTCCGCCACAAACGTTCGCCGCCCTGATCGCAAGGAGGGAGAGGAGTTGATTCCCATGCGGCAGTTCCGCAAGGAACTCCGCGAGAAGATGGAACAGCTCCGCATGGATCCTGAATTCGCCCGCCGCTATGTCAACGACGGTTTTTCCGGCGGCGAAATGAAGCGAGCCGAAATCCTCCAGATGGCCATGCTCCGGCCCAGGTTTGCCATCCTCGATGAAACCGACAGTGGATTGGACGTGGACGCCGTGCGCCTGGCAAGCCAGAGTATCGCCGAGATCGGCGGTCGCGCCATGGGGATCCTCGTAATCACCCACCATGACAAACTCCTGGAGCACAATCGCCCCGATTTCACGCACGTGATTCTCGGCGGAAGGATTGTCGAGACCGGCGGCGAAGAGCTGGCTCGGGAACTCCACAAGAACGGTTACGATCGAATCCGCGCCGCCCACCCGGATGCGGCTGCCCGCGAGGAAGAAATGGCCCAGATGGCCGTCGCCGGCTAGAGGATCGGTTCTCTCCGCAGAGGCGACTGCCCCCCGGACTGTGGCCTCGACCCCCACGTCATCACCGCGTGGCCTGTCCGCGCACTTTGAATTTTGCCAGCCTGATCTGTCAAAATACCCCAACCGAGGATACAGCCATGGCAACCGATACACGTTCCAGCAGCGCCGTAGCGCTAGGTGAGATCAACAAATACGATTTCCGCAACGAGGAACGATTTGTGTTCAAGGCCCGCAAGGGTCTCAGTGCGGAGGTCGTTGCCCAGATTTCGGAGATGAAGGAAGAACCCCCGTGGATGCGAGAGTTTCGGCTGGAGGCCCTGAAGATCTTCGAGTCGAAACCGATGCCTCATTGGGGCGGAAACATTGGAGTCAAGTTCAACGACATCTATTACTACCTCAAGCCGACGGACCGCCAGCAACGCTCCTGGGATGACGTGCCTGAGGACATCAAGTCGACGTTCGACAAGTTGGGGATCCCCGAGGCCGAGAAAAAATTCCTCGCCGGCGTGAAGGCCCAGTACGAGAGCGAGGTCGTCTACGGCTCGCTCAAGCAGGACCTGGCGGATAAGGGTGTGATCTTCACCGATACCGACTCGGCGGTGCGCGAATATCCGGACCTGGTGCGAGAGTACTTCAGCACGATCATTCCGCCCACGGACAACAAGTTCGCCGCCCTGAATTCGGCGGTCTGGTCCGGTGGTTCGTTCATCTATGTTCCGCCCGGCGTGGAGATCGAGTTCCCGCTGCAGGCCTACTTCCGCATCAACGCGGCCAACATGGGCCAGTTCGAGCGTACCTTGATCATCGTTGATGAAGGCGCCAAGTGCCACTACGTGGAGGGTTGTACCGCTCCCATGTACAGCACCGAAAGCCTCCATTCGGCCGTTGTGGAAGTCGTGGCCAAACGCGGTGCCCGGGTCCGCTACACCACCATCCAGAACTGGGCCAACAACATCTACAACCTGGTGACCAAGCGAGCGGTCGGCTACGGCGATTCGCTCGTCGAATGGGTTGACGGGAACCTCGGCAGCCGCCTGACGATGAAGTACCCGGCCGTCTACATGATGGAGCCCGGTGCGCGGGCCGAGATCCTCTCGGTGGCCTTCGCCTCCGCCGGACAGCATCAGGACGCGGGTGCCAAGGTCGTTCACTGCGCTCCCCACACCTCGAGCCGGATCGTCTCCAAGTCGATCTCCAAGAACGGCGGCCGGGCCAGCTATCGCGGCCTGGCCAGGTTCCAGAAGGGGGCGAAGAAGTCCAAATCCAACGTCGTCTGCGACGCCTTGATCCTCGACCCCCAAAGCCGCAGCGATACCTATCCCTACATCGAAGTCGAGGAACAGGACGTGATGGTCGGCCATGAGGCGAGCGTCTCGCGGATTGGTGAAGAGCAGTTGTTTTACCTCATGAGCCGCGGCATGACGGAACCGGAAGCCAGCACGATGATCGTCAGCGGTTTCATCGAGCCCCTGGTTAAGGAACTGCCCATGGAATACGCCGTGGAAATGAACCGGCTGATTGAACTCCAGATGGAAGGTACCGTCGGCTGATCCGACCCGCAGCCGAACTGGCCAGGCGCAGGAAACCCATGGCCCAACGTTGACAGGTGAATGTGAGCGGCAAAAAGATGAGTAGTACGACGGTTTCTGCTGAAATGAATCGAGAGGGGTTCGATGAAATGGTGATGACCCGCTGTGAGCCGGATTGGTTGACCGATCTGCGTTTCAACGCCTGGAAAACATTCGAGCAAACCCCGCTCCCCGACCCGAAGGCCGAGAACTGGCGACGAACCGATCTGCGACTGTTTCGCTTCGACCGATTCCAGTTGGCCGCTCCCGGAACATCGCTCCAATCGCCTCCCCTGCCGGAACCCCTGCTCGCCGAGGGTGTGAGCCTTGCCGGCCAGGTCTGCTCCCGCGACGGCCGTGCCGTGTCGTCGCGACTGGGCGATCGTTGGGCGTCGCAGGGGGTGGTGTTTGAGTCGCTCGACAGGGCGACCGTAGAGCGGCAGACGCTCGTCCGGCCGTACATCACCCATCGAATCGTCGATCCCAAGGCCGACAAGTTTGCCGCCCTTCACGCCGCCTGCTGGGCCGGCGGCAGCCTGCTCTATGTTCCACGCGGTGTCGTCGTCGACGAACCCCTCCACGTGCTCAGCGCCCTTTCTGAAGGCGGCACTGACTTCGGCCGCACGATCGTCGTCCTGGAAGAAGGGGCCGAGGCAACCCTGCTGACCGAGACCGCCAGCGACACCCGGGACGGCTCCGGGCTCCACTCGGGTGCGATCGAGATCCACGTTGGGCCGCGGGCAAGACTGCGGTTTGTGAACCTTCAGAATTGGGGGACCGGTGTCTGGCACTTCGGCCATCAGAAGGCCCTGGTCGGCCAGGGCGCCGAGCTGCAATGGACCGCCGGGGCGTTAGGAGCCAGGCTGGCACAGGTGGAACAGCAGGTCGTCCTCGCCGGCCGCGGGTCCGATGCCCAGGTCAACGGAGTGATGTTTACCGAGGGCAAACAGCACCTCGTCTACAACACGCACCAGTATCACCAGCAGCGCGAATGCCACAGCGATCTGCTCTACAAGGGCGCGCTGCAGGACAAGTCGCGGATTGTCTGGCGGGGAATGATCAAGGTCGATCGCGACGCCCAGAAAACGGATGGCTACCAGCGCAACGACACTCTCGTGCTCTCCGACCATGCCCGGGCGGACTCGATCCCGGGGCTGGAAATCGAGGCCGACGACGTCCGCTGTTCCCACGGCGCCACCGCCGGTCGCGTCGATGACGAACAGATCTTTTACGCCCAGAATCGCGGCCTGACTCGCAAGGAGGCCATCCGCATGGTCGTGACCGGCTTCTTCCAGCAGGTTTTCGATCGTATCACGATCGAGAGCGTCCGTGAGGCGCTGGGCGAGGCGATCCGCAGAAGGGTGAGGGACTTCGCATGAGCAAGCTGGAAGATCAAACCAGGGCGGGCTTCATCCCCGTGCTGAAGACCTCGGACCTGCCCGAGATGGGCAAGATAGTCGTGGAGGTGGGCGATCGGATCGTGGCCTTGTTCCATGTGTCCGGTACCTTCTGGGCGATCGACGACGAGTGCACTCACGATGGCGGCCCGTTGGCCGAGGGGGAATTGGACGGTTTCACGATCG
>CAYSCH010000148.1:0-2607 GCA_964429355.1 uncultured Planctomycetaceae bacterium
CTCCGTCCCGTATCCCAAGGGCCCGCCGCCGGAACACCACTTCCCGCGACGGGCCATTTTTTGCCCCCGCGCCGCTCCTTGCTCCTTGCTCCTTGCTCCTTGCTCCTTGCTCCCTGCCGCCCCCCCAACTCTCGACCGCGAAAGAATAATGCATAAACATCATCCCTAGGTTTTGGCACATACCTAAAAAGGGTGGTAAACACTTGCGCTTCGACACAGCTTCCTAATCAGGCATTACCAGATGACTTACACCCTCCCCGCTCGCCCAAGTCTACTTTCGGATCACACACGCATGCGTGCCAAAACTATCACGTTCACACCACCAATAAAACATTTTTACACCTGTCCCCTGTCCCCTGTCCCCCGACTCCTGACTCCCGACTCCTGTCCCCCGACCCCTGTCCCTTGCTCCCTGCCCCAAAGGCTCAGCCCGCCGAGACGGCCGCCCGGCGCGAGCCTGCCAGTTCCGCCTCTTTTCCGGCGGGACTTTCGCGGGCGACCGGGTGGGGCCTACAATGGCGGCAACAACCGATCTACCCTATCTCGAAGGAAAGGCTGCCATGCGTTCACAACGATTCACGCGTCCGGCGATTCGGCGAGGGTTATTTCTGCTGACGTGCTGCCTGGCGATGATCTTTTCGGGTAGCGCCGCGCCGAGCTCGGCCGACTCGCTGGCCGACCAGTTCGCCTCCCCTCCCGATTCGGCCCGCCCCTGGGTCTACTGGTTCTGGCTGAGCGGCAACATCACCCGCGAGGGGATCACCGCCGACCTGGAGGCCATGAAACGGACTGGCATCGGTGGCGTCCTGATCATGGAGGTAGACCAGGGCGCGCCGGTCGGACCTGTCGATTTCATGAGCCCGTCGTGGCGGGAGTTGTTTGGCCACGTCCATGCCGAGGCAAAACGGCTCGGTCTGGAGGTCAATATGAACAACGATGCCGGCTGGAATGGCAGCGGCGGCCCCTGGATCAAGCCCGAGCAGGCCATGCAAGAGGTGACGTGGACGGAGACCCATGTTGTCGGGCCGCAGCGTTTCGAGGGCCAGTTGCCCCAGCCGGAAGCCACGGCCGATTTTTACCGCGATGTTGCTGTCCAGGCATTTCCCGCCAAGGGGGAGTATCGTATTCCGGATGTTGCCTCCAAGGCGGCCTTTCAGAAGTACCGGGGCGATCAGGCCGGCAGCGCCGAGTTCTCCTCCGATATGGCGATTCCAAGGGCTGAGATCGTCGACCTCATCAAAAAGATGGATCGCGAGGGACGACTCGTCTGGGATGTGCCGCCGGGGGAGTGGACGATCCTGCGGCTGGGCCACACCTGCACGGGGGCCCAGAATGCGCCCGCACCGGCCAGCGGCCGGGGGCTCGAGTGCGACAAGCTCAGCCGGGAGGGAATCGAAGCCAATTTCACGGGCATGATGGCGAAACTGGCGGCCGACACGGGCATTGCCTCGCAATCCTCCAAGGCCGGTCTCGTGGCCACGCACATCGACAGTTGGGAAAACGGTTCGCAGAACTGGACGGCGCGGATGCCCGAGGAATTCCGCAGCCGCCGCGGCTACGACCTTGCGCCCTTTCTGCCGGTCTTCACCGGCCGGGTCGTCGAAAGCCTCGAAGTCTCGGAGCGTTTTCTTTGGGACCTGCGGCGGACTGTCTCCGAGCTGGTGGTCGAGAACTACGCAGGGCATTTCCGCGACCTGGCCCACGCCGCCGGCATGCGGTTCACAGTGGAGGCCTACGGCAGCCCCTGCGACTATATTCCTTACGGCGGCCAGTCCGATGAGCCCATGGGCGAGTTCTGGACACCCCGCGGCGGGGCGCTGGAAACCTGCCGCGGAATGGCGTCGACGGGGCACATCTACGGCAAGCCGATCGTCGGTGCCGAAGCATTTACCTCCGGCGACGAGGAACGCTGGCGTGAACATCCGGCCGTGCTCAAAGCCCTTGGAGATCAGGCGTTCTGCGAAGGAATCAACCGTTTCGTCTTTCATCGTTACGCCATGCAGCCGTGGCCCGATCGCCGGCCGGGAATGACCATGGGGCCCTGGGGCCAACACTACGAACGCACTCAAACGTGGTGGGAACAGTCTCGTGCCTGGCACGAGTACTTGGCTCGCTGCCAGTTCCTGCTGCGGCAGGGGTTGTATGCGGCCGACGTCTGCTTTCTCCAGCCGGAAGCGCCGCCTCAAGGCTTCGGCCGGCACCAGCTCGCCGGCTACGCCTGGGACGAGTGCTCAGCCGACGCGGTACTGACGCGGATGTCCGTCCGCGATGGACGGATCGTTTTGCCCGACGGCATGAGCTACCGGCTCCTCGTTCTGTCCGAGACCCGGGCGATGACGCCGCGCTTGCTGGGAAAACTGAAGGAACTCGTCCAGGCCGGCGCCACGGTGCTCGGTCCCCGTCCGCTCAAATCGCCGAGTTTGCAGGATTTTCCGGAGTGCGACCAGCAGGTGCAGCAGCTCGCCGGTGAACTCTGGGGCAACTGCGACGGCCAGCAGGTCAAGGACAGTCGCCTCGGCAGTGGAAGAGTCTTCTGGGGGCTGTCGCCGGAAACCGTGCTGGAGCAGGACGACGAACTGGCCCGCCACATCCCGGGTTTTCATCTGG
>CAYSCH010000148.1:2617-20436 GCA_964429355.1 uncultured Planctomycetaceae bacterium
ACTTTGTGGCCAGCGATGAACCGTTCGAGGCCACCGCGGCCTGTGCCTTTCGCGTGACGGGAAAGCTCCCCGAATTCTGGTCTCCCCAGACGGGCCGAATCGAGCCTGCCGCCGTCTACGAGCAGAAAGACGGCGTGACTGGAGTTTCGCTCACACTGGAACCGCGAGGTTCGACCTTCGTGGTCTTCCGCCATCAGGCACCTGGCGCCGATCCGGTAACGCTCGTGCGCCGCGACGGAAAAACGCTCTTGACGGCCGCCATGCAGCCCAGGCCCGATATCGTGGTCCGTCAGGCCCGATACGGCGTCCTGGACGACCCGCAGCGGACCCGCGACGTCACGAAGAGAGTTCAGCAGCAAGTGGACGCCGGCAGTTACGATTTTCCAGTTGCGACCATGGCCGAAGGGGACGACCCGGCCTTTGGCGTGATAAAAACGCTCGTGGTCGACTACACCGTCGACGGTAAGCCGCTCACGGTGAAGGCCTGCGACCCGGACACAATCTACCTTGGCCGTGAGGTCGCCAACGTCCAGATCGAAAAGGCGGTCTACGGCGTGCTCGACGATCCGAATCGCACCCGTGACGTGCGCGAGAAACTCCAACGCCTTGTCGACGCCGGTTACGGCAGTTTCACCGTCTCGCTCATGGCCAGGGGAGGCGACCCGGCCTACCGCGTGGTCAAGACCCTCGACGTCGAGTACACGATGGGCGGCAAGCGGCTGCGGCTGACCGGCACCGACCCGGACACGGTCAGCTTCTTTGTGGCCGCCGCGCCGCCGCGTGCTGTCGCACAAGTCCTTTACGATGGGGAAGGTCGTGTTGTCCTGGAAGCTCGCGAACCGGGCCTGTATGAACTTACGACGGCATCCGGCAGTTCCCAAAGCGTTAAAATCGAGACCCTTTCGCCGACGGTCGAAATTGACGGTCCTTGGGAAGTCGCCTTCGATCCCAAGTGGGGCGGACCGGAGCAGGTGACCTTCGACCAGCTTGTGGACTGGTCAAAGCGTTCGGAAGACGGTATCCGCTTCTATTCCGGCGCGGCCGTTTACCGCAAGACGTTTGCCTATCCGGAGTCGGAACTCTCGGGCAAGACGCGGCGAGTTGTTCTCGACTTGGGTAAAGTGGCCGTGATGGCCGAAGTTCAACTCAACGGCAAACAGCTTGGCATTCTCTGGAAACCTCCGTTCCGTGTGGACGTGACCGACGTATTGAAGTCAGGTGACAACTCGCTGGAGGTGAAGGTCGTCAACCTCTGGATCAATCGCATGATCGGCGACGAACAACTGCCCGACGACAGCCAGCGCAACCCCAACGGCACCCTTCCGCAATGGCCCCAGTGGGTCCAGGAAGGCAAGCCCAGCCCGACCGGGCGCTACACCTTCACCAGTTGGCGGCTCTGGAAGAAAGACGACCCCCTCGCCGAGTCCGGCTTGCTTGGCCCGGTGACCTTGCAGGCGTCGGAAAGAGTGAACGTGGAGTGACCCGCGGCATCGCCTCGCCCCAAGCGGTGTATTCCGCACAATCCGCAGGATCGTCATGCGTCTATGTCCGTCATCGTGGGCCGGGCCTTCGACAGAATGCGCCGGTCCCCTACAATGGCCTGGAAGGCTGTCGACGTGCGGATTTTGGGGCAACGGGCGTTTGTCCAGCGCAGCGGCAGCCAATCCCGGCCAACCGAGATCGAACACCGACGCTTGACAGACATTTTCGAATTTCCGGCAGTCGGAGGGTCAGGAGACGTGGCGAAAAAACGCGAGAAGCCGTCGGAAGACGAAAGAATCGATTTTGAAGGGGCGTTGGCCGAATTGGAGGAGATCGTACACGCCCTCGAGGACGGCGAAATCGGTCTGAGTGAGTCACTCGCCCGGTACGAAAAGGGAGTTGTGCTCCTCCGGCAATGTTACAACATGCTCGAGGGGGCCCAACGCCGGATCGAACTGTTGACCTCCGTCGATACGGAGGGCCGGCCCGTCGTCACTCCGGTCGATGATGCCGAACTGACCCTGACCGAGAAGGCAGAGCGGCGCAGTCGTCGGCGAAGCAGTCAGATGCCGGAAACCAACCCAATCGAGGGGGGTGGTGATGCCGAGACCCACATGGACGTTCCGGAAGACATCATTTAGAATACAGTAAGTTTGTGTGGTGTTTGGTTTTAGCGTTTACCCCCCCTTTTCGGATCACCGAGTGGCCGGGTAAGTTCTCCTGAGTTTCGATCTCGCAAACGTTTCGTGGATACGATTTCGATTGACTTACCTGAGGTTGCCGCTCGCTATCGTACCTTGGTTGACGAGGCACTTTCTTCTCGGCTGCGCGTGAGGACGGGCTGTCCTTCGCTGTTGGCCGAGGCAATGCGATACAGCGCGCTGGCGCCGGGCAAGAGACTGCGGCCCATGCTGGTGTTGATGGCGGCTGAAGCCTGTGGCGGGCTCCTGGAGGATGCCATGCCCGCGGCGTGTGCCGTCGAGATGGTTCACGCCTACTCGCTGATTCATGATGATCTGCCGGCCATGGATGATGACGATCTGCGGCGGGGCAGGCCCACTTGCCACCGGCAGTTCGACGAGGCGACCGCCATTCTTGCCGGAGACGGCCTGCTGACTCTGGCCTTCGAACTTCTGGCCACCGAGATCCAACCGGGCGACGTTGCCGCCCGTTGCTGTGCCGTTCTGGCGTCTGCCGCTGGTGTCGCCGGCATGGTCGGTGGCCAGGCTGACGATATGGCTGGCGGTCTGGTGGGGGATGACCTGGAGCGGATCGAATCGATCCACGCACGAAAGACAGGGGCCCTGATCAACGCCAGTCTCGAATTGGGAGCGATCTGCGCCGGGGCCGATTCCGCACGGATCGGCATGCTCCGAGCGTTCGGCGGCCGTCTCGGGCTGGTGTTTCAGATCACCGACGATCTTCTCGACGTCCGTGGCGACGCCGGCGCGGTCGGCAAACGCGTGGGGAAAGATGCCGAACAGGGAAAGGTGACCTATCCGGGTCTGCTGGGCGTCGAAGCCAGCATCCGGCGGGCCGAGCGACTCATTGAAGAGGCGTGCGACGGGCTGCGTCCCTTGGGAGCCAAGGGAACTGGTCTGGAGGCCGTGGCACGATATGTCTTGGAAAGGAATCGTTGATGGACAAGATCCTTTCGACTATTCATTCAGCGGAAGATCTGCAACCGCTTTCTCATAAGGATCTGGAGCAGTTGGCCCGCGAAATCCGCGAGGCGCTCTGCCGCCTGCTGGGCCAGCGCACCGCCCATTTCGCCTCGAATCTGGGCGTTGTCGAATTGGCCATTGCCCTCCATACGACGTTCGACTTCACTCGCGATCGTTTGATCTGGGACACGGGACACCAGGTCTATCCGCACAAGCTGATCACGGGGCGCTACAAAGAATTCAGCACAATTCGCACCCGCGGCGGATTGATGGGATACCCCAACCCGGCGGAGAGCGAGTACGACTTGTTCATGACGGGCCATGCCGGGTGCAGCGTTTCCTGCGGCGTTGGCCTGACCTGTGCCGACGACTTGCTGCGCCACCAAGAACACCGCCACACCGTGGTCGTGATCGGCGACGGGGCCTTCTCGTCGGGAATCGTCCTGGAGGCCCTGAATCATGCCGGCGGTCTGAAAAAGAACATGACCGTCGTCCTCAACGACAACAAGATGTCGATTTGTCCCCGGGTCGGTGGAATCGCCGACTGTCTCGACCGGCTCCGGATGAGCCATCTGTATACCGGGCTGAAGACCGAGATTCAGCGAGTCTTGAACAACATGCCCATGATCGGCGACCCGGTCGAGCGATTCCTCACGCAAACGAAGGACGCGATCAAGGCGGGTATACTCGGCGGGATGCTGTTCGAGGAGCTGGGGTTCCGCTACATCGGTCCGGTGGACGGGCACGACATTCGCCATCTTCAAAAATACCTCGCCAAGGCTCGTGCGTTCAACGAACCGGTGCTGCTGCACGTCGTCACGGAGAAAGGCCGCGGGTTCGCCCCGGCCGAAGAAGACCCGGTGACCTTCCACACCCCGGCGCCTTTTGCGAGAGAGAACGGAACGGTCGTTTCGCTCAGGAAGCAGCCGGCCGGAGCCCCCTACACGGAGCTGGCCCGCAACGGGATTCTGGTGGCTATGCGGCGCGACCCGCGAGTCTGCGTGATTACGGCGGCGATGTGCCAGGGCAACATGCTCGAGCCCCTCCGCGAAGAGTTTCCGGACCGCTTCTTCGATGTGGGGATTTGCGAATCGCACGCCGTTGGATTCGCTGCGGGCCTGGCCAAGGCGGGCATGCGCCCCATCGTCGATATCTACCGCACGTTCCTGCAGCGAAGCTACGATCAGATCTTCCAGGAGCTTTCGCTGCAGAAGCTCCCCGTGGTTCTGATGCTCGATCGGGCCGGCGTCGTCGGTCCCGACGGCCCCACGCACCATGGCGTGTTCGACCTGGCATACCTGCGTCCCTTCCCCGGCCTGACGATCATGGCCCCGGCCGATGCGAGCGAAATGACGCCCATGATCGACCTGGCCCTCTCTCTCAACAGTCCCTCCGCCATTCGCTATCCCAAGTGCGTGGCCGAGTCGGTCAACCGGATCCACACGCCTGTCGAACTGGGAACCGCCGAGGTTGTGGAAACCGGCGAAGACGGCCTGATTGTCGTGTGCGGGACCCTGCTGGCCGATTGCGGCCGGGCGGTCGATATCTTGAGGGCGGAAGGCCTGAACGTGGGATTGATCAACGCGCGGTTCGTCAAGCCGCTCGATACCGAAACCCTCGTGCATGCGATTCGCCAGGCACCGTTCACTCTGACGGTCGAAGAAGGGATGCTCGCCGGAGGATTCGGCAGCGCCGTCCTGGAGGCACTCTGCGACGGAGGAGTCGAGATTGCCCGTTTCCACCGAATCGGCGTTCCCGATCGATATATCGAACATGCCACCCGAACCGAACAACTCGAGGAACTCGGCCTGACCGCCGAGTCAGTCGCGGCCGAATGCCGCCGTCTGGCCCTCGCAAGCGAAGCCGCCGGAGTCCCCGTTCGGCACACCGCCCGGTAGCGCTCGCGACTCGGTGGCTGCTGCTTGTTCGCGAGCAGTGCCTGCAACCGGTGCATTTGCGGTCCCCACATTTGGGCTTCGTATTCCCAGGTTGAAAGATCATCCATGCGAGTCATCCTTCTCGGATTTGGGGGTCGTGAAGACGTGGTTCGCGAAGCCAGTCGTCTTCAGCCGGTCATTGCCGACCGCGTGGAAATTGCGGCAATCGACTTCACCGGCGAGGCGGATCTGTCACGAATCGACGCCGATTGCGCAATCGTATTCGGCGGCGACGGCTCGATTCTCCGCGCCGCTCACCAGATGGGAGCCAGACAACTTCCCATCCTGGCCGTCAACCTGGGAAGGCTGGGGTTTCTGGCGGACATTTCTCCAAACGAACTGCCCAGTATCCTGGAACGGCTTGTCAACAACAGGCTTCGAGTGGTTGAGCATCTGATGTTCTGGTGTACGCTCATCCGCAACGGCGAGGTGATCGAGCGACGATTGGGCCTCAATGAGGTGGCCGTCCTCGCAGGGCCTCCATTTGCGATCCTGGACGTCGATCTTTACGTTGACTCAGAACTGGTAACGACCTATAGTGGCGACGGTCTGATCGTGAGCACTCCCGTGGGATCGACCGCCCATAGCCTTTCCGCGGGTGGACCCATCCTGCGTCAGGAGCTGCAGGCCTTTGTGATCTGCCCGATCAGTCCCCACACCTTGACGAACCGTCCTGTGGTGGATGCGGCCGATCGGAAATACGAGTTGGTCATTCCGCGCCCGGAATCGGGTTCGTCGCTGGTTGTGGACGGTCGAGTGGTGGCTACTTTGGAGCCCGGCGATCGGGTCGGCATTCAGCGAGCCGAACAGCAGTTCCTGCTCGTTAAAGCTCCCGGTCATAGCTACTACCGCACTTTGCGCGAAAAACTCGGTTGGGGTGGACGCCTTCAGATTCCCAGGGCGACCTGACCCCGAACAGATCCCAGAACAGACTCGAAAGGAAGCGAGTATGACCCGAGCCACCACCCTTCTGCTTGGCGCTGCGCTCTTCGCCGCTGGATTCGCCGGCCCGGTAACCGCTGACGATTCCGGCACGGCCGACAGCGGCGAGAAGTACCTTCTCCGCTATCAATTCAAACCGGGCGAGATCGTCCGCTGGCGGGTGGTCCATCTGGCCAAGATCAAGTCGACGGTTGCCGGCACCACGGAAACAACCGAGACGGTGAGCAAGTCGATCAAGGCCTGGAAAGTCACCGACGTGAACGAGAGCGGGACCGCGACTTTCGAGAACCTGATCGAACAGGTCGACATGCGGACCAAGTTCACCGGGCGCCAGGAAGTGACCTACAACAGCCAGACCGATCAGACACCACCCCCAGGATACGAGGACGTGGCCAAATCGGTTGGAAAGTGTCTCTCGCTGATCACAATCAACAACCGCGGCGAGGTGATGGGCCGCAAGGATGAAAGAATCGCCACAACCAGCCCGAACGAAGGTCAGGTCACAGTGCCCCTGCCGGAGGAATCGATCCCAGTCGGCCACACCTGGGCCTTTCCCTACGAGATCGTGATCCCCGCCAACAATGGGACGGTTGTGAAGATCAAGACCCAGCAGAAGTTCACGCTGGAAAGCGTCACGAACGATGTGGCGACCATTCACGTGGCCACGGTCATTCTCACTCCTGTTCACGACCCGACCATCGAGGTCCAACTTATCCAGCGGCAATCCGAGGGGACGATCCGCTTCGACATCAACGCGGGCCGCGTTCTCAGCCAGCAGATGGATCTCGACAAACGCGTAGTGGGTTTTGCCGGAAAGAACGACACGAGCAGCCTCCACTACCTCACGCGGTTCACCGAAGACCTGGTAACCGATGTTCAGCAGACCGACGAACTGGCGGCCAAGAAAGTTGCGGACGAACCCACCCAGACCGCTGCCAAACCGGTCGACGATGGGGCAGAGCGGAAGTAGGACCGGAATTCAGGCTGCTCAGACCCGCCGCGCGACGATCGCCGTCACCCGGCGGCCAAGGCGGGCAACCAGCAGCGTCGCTTCCGCCTTGCCACTCAGACGCAGCTCGCGCCGGATCCGCTCGGGAGGCTCTTCCACACCGCGAGTCTTGATCTCCAGCCGGCCCACGCCGCGCTCATGAAACAACCTTCGCAGCCGCTTGCGGTCGAAGGGAAGCACGTCGGTGACTTCAAAACACGGCACGAGGGGATCGTCGATTTTTTTCTCGGCCGTGAAGTAGGGCACGTCACGATGGAGAGCCGCCAGGCGGTACTGTTCGGCAAGTGCCCCGGCCAGTCCAGCGGCCAACACCGCCGCATCGGGCTCCAGCACAAACTGCCCAATCTGGTCTGCCAGAGGCGGCCGGATACGGGGATCGCCGGCGAAAGTGGCAGCCGTGGGGTGGCCGTCAGGTCCGGATCGCAACACGGTGGCGCGCCGGAGACCCGGCAATCGGGCCAGTTTGCCGAACCATGCCACCTGCTGGCGACACTGCCGATCGCGACCGATCCATTCCAGCTCGGCTCTCTCTTCCCACAATTGGGGGACGATGGTCGCCGGCGCCAGCTTCACAGCCCCGTCCCCCTGTTCGGCAAGCAGGCGGTCGATGGTCTCCAGGCCCGGGGCATAGGCCGCCAGTTGGGTCGTTCGCTGCCCGCTCGCCCGTCGGTCGGGATCCAGATGCCAGGCCGCGAAGGGCTCCACAGAAGAAGTGGCCGCATCTTCCAGCCGAAACTCGTTAACCCAGTTCTCCTTCCCGAGGCCCACCGTGGCCCGAAGGTTGGCCTCGGCAAACAGGATCGTCACCTGATCGCGATCGACGGCTGTGACCGGGCCCCGTTCGGCCAGGGCCATCAAGTCACCGCCGATCCCGCAGCAGAGATCGGCAATCCGCTCGCCAGGCGGAAAACGGCCTGCCTTGTATCGCGCGACGATGATATCGGTCGCTTGCTGAAAGGCCTGGGCGAGGAAGAACATCCGCTGGGCATGGGGAAACTTGGCTCCCCCTTTACGCCGCAACTCGACCTGCTCGAGAAGAAGGTGAACTCGCGCACCGGGAAGCTGGCGTTTCAGCCCCGGAGCAGCCGCCGCAATCGCAGCCGGGCCCGCCCTCAACTGGTCGAGCCATTGGGCGGCCTCGAGGCCGAGGAGCCAGCGAATATCGTCGAGTGCGGGATCAGGGGACACGGCGCGGCGGCATGGTTACGGATGGCGGAAAGGAATCTGATTGTAGCAGCTTCGTGGCGTTCCGTTTACCACGATGGTTCCGGCTTTGCGAGATAGCCTCGGTGGTGGTATTGGGAAGCCGGCAGCGGCTGCACCCAACTCAGACAAGCGCTCAGTCCCGTCGAGCCGATGGAGATATTGGGGGATTCCTTCGCTTCTGCCACAAAGGATTCTGCGAATGTTCAGGAAGCTCTTTTTCCTGGCCTTGCCGATCGGGGCCATCGCCGGTCCGTTTGTGATCCACTCGGGACCGAAATGGGTTTCCCAGGTGACCGCCTCGCTTGCGTCCGGCTCCGACGCACCGGCGTTGGAAAACGGGATGGCGACGGGGATGCCTTCCGTCGACGGACTGGCCAGCGCGCCCCTCGAAGGCGCCGAAGTCGGACAGTTCTGGGAGGTGCTGCGATTCGACGTCACTCCGAGTTTCGTCACCGACCGCTGGCCTTGTGTGACGACAAGCCTGTACGAATTGGACCTCCAGGGATTCCGCGTACCCCTGGTTACGGGGACGGACCCCGACGACCTGGCCGGCTCGCTCACGTACTACTTCAATCAGCAGCGCCTGCTGCAACGAATCACCTTCGCGGGCGCGACCGGCGACTATCGGCGGCTTCTGCAGTTGCTCACGGACCACTATGGCTTCGTCAGTCGCCCAACCAACACGCCCAATGTGATTCTGTTCGAAGTTCCGTCGTCGAAACAGGCAACCAGCTACCTTTGGATTCGACCTGTCGATGTCCTCCGTGCCGACCAGCCGCTGAACCGGTTCCAGCTCACCCTCGTCATGGAGCGTCCCAGCTCCTGAGTGGCCTCGCATCGGCCGGATGCAGCCTGCAATCATGCCCGGAACGCATCATTCCTTGACGGGCGGTTTGACGGTCTCAGTCTTGGGCTTGGGCCGAGTTTCGATGGGGGGCGGCTCGTAGTCAAACTCTTTCCAGACCATGGGGCGGCGGTGGCTCGGCTCAATCCGCAGCATCACCTCGCCGTTCTGGAAGATGCGGACCGTGCCGTTCGATTCGCTCACCGTAACGGCTACCGCCTTCGTCGCCCGGCTCACCGCGGCAGCCGCCCAGTGCCGGGCCCCCAGCCCCTTCGAGAGGGTGATCGTCGCCGCCGACGAATCCACGTAGCGACAGGCCGCCTCGATCGTGCCGTCCGACGAGACGATGATCGCCCCGTCCATCTGCGCGATCTCCTTCACTCCCTCCCGGACCCGAGCGTCGAACAAGGTCCGCTCCTTGCGGGCGTAGCCCCGCACCGGGTCGAATCCGGCCGGTTTGCTGCGCGCCAGCACCTTGCGAGTGTCGCCGACCACAAACATCGTGCCGACCGCCTTGCCCTCGCGCCCCTCACGGCCGATTTCGACCGCCAGATCGACCACAACCTTCAACGTCTCCAGAGGAACTCGCGTTTCGAGTTGCCGGAGGTCGCGGCCCGTGAGGCGATCGAGGTGCTCACCCAAGTTGATCACGCTCACCGAATCGATCGCGTCCTGGTCGAAACCGCTGTAGAGTGCCACGACCCGCGAACCAGGCACCAACAGGTCGTCAGCCACCGCCTCGAGCACGGCCTGAGTCAACCGATCGTAGACGGGACTTTCCGGCATGTTGACCACCACCGGCAGCAGGCCCGCTTCGTTGGCCCCGGTCAACTGCTCGGCATGATCGGCCGCGACGATGATACGAGCGTCGTCGGCCAGCTTTCGCAGACGAGCCCAATCGGCGTTTCCCTCCAGAAGAATGAGCACGCCATCCGCTTCGACCGTCTCCGACAGCCGAATCGACATGCTGAGCAGGGTCTTGAAACGATCGGTGAACCTGAGCGGCTTCATCCGTTTCCGCCTGACGCAAGGGTGATCATTTCGCCGGGTTCCCCTCGTCACAGACCCGCTTCTGTGGCAGAGCCAATCACTCTGAAGGTAGTGGGAAACCGTTTGAGTAAGCCATATTACGCTTTTTCCCAAAGGGCAGCAATGGCTCTCGTCGAGAACGTCGCCAGTCGCGGCGATGGGACCACCACTCGGCTCTACGCCGAGTTTCGAGTGCGAACCGGCGGCAAGCAAACGCTGCCGGAGATCGCCGGTGCGCCGATCCGGCAAAACACGGTGCGGCGGTTGACGATCGTGCCCCTTGCTCCAACAAGCAACGCAGAAGCCCGCACGGCGATCACGTCTTGCCAGGCCCGATCCTCAGATGCTTGGAACACTGTTCAGGCGGATTGACCCAGGCGCGGCGGCTCGCCTCGTCGACAACCCCGCCCCGCCCTGGCCCCATCGGCACCTCAGTCCAGTTGAAGGGGACGTGGTCCGACGCGAACTTCGAGCTCCAATCGGGAACCGCCACGGAGGACGACGACCACGGCTTCCGAGCCGACCTTCGTGTTGGCAACCGCCCGGCTGAGGTCGGCCGAGGCTTCGACTTTCGCGTCGTTCCAGGCAACGATCACATCGTAGCGTTCCACGCCCGCACGATCCGCCGGCGAACGGCGGATCACGTCGGTGACCATGGCCCCCGTCTGTTCCGGCAGCTTGAACTCGGCCGCCAATTCCTCGTTGACGTCGCGCATGGCAACCCCCAGCCAACCGCGGGTGATCCGGCCGTGTTTACGCAAGCCTTCGTAAACCTCTTTGGCAACCACGCTTGGAATCGCAAAGCTGATACCGAGATTCTGCTCGCCATAAATGGCCGTGTTGATTCCGACCACTTCCCCCCGCATGCTCACGAGCGGTCCACCGCTGTTGCCCGGATTGACCGCCGTATCGGTCTGGAGGAAATCCTGATGGGCCAGTTGTGAGATTCTCGCCCGTCTGCCCGTTGCGCTGATGATCCCGGAAGTCACGGTATGATCCAGCCCGAAGGGATTGCCGACCGCCAGCACGGCATCTCCCGGCTCCAGGTCGTCGCTGTCGCCCCAGACGGCGGCCGTAAACGGCCCCCCTTCGATCTTGAGGATGGCAAGGTCGGTCAAGGGATCGCGGCCGACCACGCGAACGTCGCGAATCGGGGTCCCATCGCTGAGTTTAACCGTGATTTCGGAAGCCTGATCGATGACGTGATTGTTCGTGACCACGTAGCCTTCCGGATCGACGATCACGCCCGACCCGATGAATTCCTTGCGGAATATGGGGATGCGGAAGAGCAGGTCCGTTTCCTCTTTTGGCGCTTCCTGGGCAACTTGAGAGGTCTCAATGCCCACGACGCTCGGAGCGATGCTCTGAGCGACGTAGCTGCGCCGTGACTCCACATCGGGAAACTCGGCCAACAGTTGGCGGGCAACCTCCGCCTTGGCCAATTGCTCGCCTCGGGTGATCGCATACTGCACGCGCTGGACAATGTAAGGGAGGGCTACGAGCGCCACCAGCGTGGCGGTGATCAGGGTCCACGTGGCAAGACGGATGAGTGTGAGAGCGGCGGCTCGCTGCACGAGAACGGGCTCCGGATGCGGCGACATGGCCATCAGGGGCGGCTCGACCGGTGCCGGCGGCTCGGCCGGTGCCGCAGCGGGAACGGCAACCACCGGAGACTCTCTCTCTTCCCAATTGAGTGCCGGCTCGAGCACCTCGGCGAGGCCCTTTGAGTCTTCGTGCCATCTGGGATCTGAAGTTGACATAGGAGCAGCGACACCCTCCGCGATAGGAACAAGCCACTGTCATTTATTATAACGCCCGATCGGGCCCGACCCAGTGTTTGGCTGTTTGCCCGCATGCCCCTGCCGAGTGGTTTGCTCGGCACTTTCCATAGTTGTTATTCGGAGGTATTCTGATTCCAGTGCCACGGACCTCGAAGGCTGGCCCCATTTGCCGGCTGTGACTGGCGGTGGAACGGGATGGCGCTGCGTCCCGCGCGACATTCCGCACGCCGGGTTACCCGAAGACCGGCCCCGGCTTTTTTGGCGGGTCTGCTGTGGTATTGCCCAAAACCCCCGGGATTCTGCCACCTATGTTCTTCTCCAAAATCTCGACTCGAAAACTGGCCGAGCTCTGCAACCGCGTATCCACGTCCCTGTCGGCCGGCTTGGATGCCCGCACGGTTTGGCGAAATGAGGCCCAGCGAGCGCAGGGCATGCTGGCGCGGAGGCATTTTCGGACGATCAGCGAAGCGATCGATGCGGGAGCCGACATGCGCGATGCCCTCGCCGGGACAAACGGCTACTTTCCGGAGTTGTTTCACGAGCTCACACACATTGGCCATCAGACAGGCCATCTCGATGAAGCTCTGGCCCAACTGGCCGGCCATTACGAATTCCAGCTCAGGATACGCCGGGGCTTCCTCATGGCCATGGCTTGGCCATTGATCGAACTGGGAATATCGATTCTCGTCATTGCCCTGCTGATCTATGTTCTCGGAGTCATCGGCCAGTCCACAGGACATCCCATCGACGTTCTCGGATTCGGCCTGGTCGGTACGGCCGGGCTGATCAAGTACTTCACTTTTCTGGCTCTCGTGGCAGGGGTGATCTTTCTTGTCTGGTGGGGTATCCGGCGAGGCCTGGCCTGG
This sequence comes from uncultured Planctomycetaceae bacterium, assembly GCA_964429355.1. GTDB lineage: Bacteria > Planctomycetota > Planctomycetia > Pirellulales > Thermoguttaceae > JAAYAY01. The sequence continues at coordinate 15,378 of CAYSCH010000148.1, forward strand.
ACGAAACCGGTACAGCGAGTCATGATTCGAATCCCCGGATTGGGAACCGCCCTCGAGTCGCTCGCCTTGGGACGTCTTTCCTGGGCGCTTCATCTGACACTCAATTCCGGAATGGACACTCGCCGCGCCGTGGCGCTCGCCCTGCGAACAACGGGTAACGCGCGTTACATGGACGAGATGCGATCGGTTGATTCCTGGATTCAACAGGGCAGTTCGCTTTATGAGGCCTTCGACCAGACCATGGTTTTTCCTCGGTCGTTTCTTGATATCCTGCACGTGGGTGAGAGCACAGGCATGATCGTCGAGTCGATGAAGAAGCTGGCCGACCAGTATCGGGAGAAGTCGGAATCAGCGATGAAGGTACTGGCCGTCATCGGATTCTTCGTCTGCTTCGGGGTGATTGCCGCCATCTTGATCGCGGTCATTTTCCGGATGGCCATGTTCTACATCGGCACGATCAACGACGCGCTGCAGATGTAAGGCGAGCGAAGGTGAAAAGAGCAGTTCGTTCTTCGGCCTTCCCTCGCCGGTGTGCAAATTGATTGCCTCGTTTGTCGCTCGTGCCTATACTCACCAATGGGGTGACCTGTTTGTCTGGTTGTGTGCAGGGAAACCTGCATGGCCAATTGGATGAGGAGGAAAAGCCGTGTCGACAAGATTGGGCAAGACGGTGATTTTCGGGTGTGGGCTGGCAATTCTGTTGGGGATTCCACTCGCTGGACAGGTTCTCGCGGCCGAAGGAGTTCCCGCCGGCGATGCGGCGGAAGTCAGGATTCTCCTGAAAACGGGCGAAGAGGCGATCCTCGCCGCACTCGACGAAAAGACGTGCATCGAGTTCATCGACGAGCCGTTATCCGGAGTGGTGCAATACTTCAAGAGCTCCCACCATATCGAAATCCTGATCGACATGAAGGCTCTTGAAGATGTCAGTATTGGAACCGATACCCCAGTGTCGAAGAGCCTCCAGAACGTCAAATTCCGCTCGGCGCTCAACTTGATCCTTCACGACCTCGACCTCGCGTGGGTCATCGACAATGAGGTATTGATGATCACCACGCCGGAAGAGGCAGAGATGCACCTGACCACGCGGGTCTACGATGTCACAGAACTCGTGGCCGTCCGAGACCCCGACGGCGAACCCTGGCAGGACTTCGACTCGCTGATCCGAGCCGTCACAGGTGCGATCGATCCCGAGTCGTGGGGAGGAGTGGGCGGTCCCGGCAGCATCGCCGAGTTGGAGTATCGGGGGGCCTCGGTGCTGATCGTACGCCAGAGGCTCGACTGCCATGCGCAGGTCCGCAAACTGCTGGACGACCTGGCCACGGTTGCCGACGGGTATGGCGATGACGTGGTTCCCACCCGAGAAAAGACGAAACCGGAACCTGTGGGACCAGGCGCACCCGGCACACCAGGTTTCGGTGGGAGTGGGATGGGAGGCGGCTACATGTGAACGGTGATCTCTGGAGTCGCTGGAGAATCACCGATTCTGAACATCCCCCCGAATCGTACGCCTTGTGAGCCCGCTCTAGAGCAGTTCGTCCAATTCCTCGACTAGGCGTTCGAACTCGGCAAGTGCCGTATCGACGGGAGCAGGTTGCTCCATGTCGACCCCCGCGCCGCGAAGGAGGTCGAGGGGGTCTTTCGAACAGCCGCCCTTGAGGAAGGTGAGGTAGTCGTCGAGTTCGCGCCGCCCGCCCGCCAGGACCCGCTGGACCAGGGCGATCGCAGCCGACATACCGGTGGCGTACTTGTAAACGTAGAAGGCCCGGTAGAAGTGGGGAATGCGGAAACATTCGAGCGAAAGGGCGTCATCGATCGCAAAATCGGGACCGAAGTAGAGATCCAGGAGCCCGCGATAGATCGAACGGAATCGCTCGACGGTCAGCGGTTCGCCTTCCTCGGCCGACCCATGAGCGAGCTTCTCGAACTCAGCGAACATCGTCTGGCGAAAGATCGTCGCTCGCATGGCGTCGATCTGGCGGTTGACGAGGTAGGCGCGGCGCGGCCGGTCGTCGGCCCGGGCCAGCAGGTGGCGGCTGAGGAGTTCTTCGTTGAAGGTGCTTGCCACCTCGGCCACGAAGATCACGTAATTGTAGTATTGATAGGGCTGCGACTTGGCCGAGTAGTAACTGTGCATCGAGTGGCCGGCCTCATGGGCCAGAGTGAAGACGTGGTCGAGCACGTCTTCCTGGTAGTTCATGAGGATGTGGGGATCGCCGTCGAAGCAGCCGCAACTGAATGCCCCGCTCTGCTTGCCGCGGTTCTCATAGCGATCGCACCAGCGGCCCCGCAGGCCGTCGCCCAGCACGGCGCCGTACTCGGCGCCCAGGGGTTCCAGGGCGGTCAGTACCAGTTCCACGGCCTCATCCCAGTTATGACGCGTTCGCAACTCGGTGAGGATCGGCACGTAGGTGTCGTAGTGGTGGATATCTTTCAGATGCATCTTCCGCCGCCGCACGTCGTAGTAGCGATAGAGGGCGGGCAGTCGCCTGTGCACCGATTCGATCAGGTTGTTGTAGACCGTCACCGGCACGCGGTCAGGAAACAGCGACGCTTCCAGGGCACTGGGAAAATTCCTCGCCCGGGCGTAATAGATGTCGCGCTGGATCGAGCCGTTGAGAGTCGCCGCGAGGGTGTGCTGGTGGGCGTCGTATTGGGCGTAGACCTTCTGGAAGGCCGTCTTGCGGACGTTTCGACCGGGTGAGTTGAGCAGCTTCGAGAACGTGGCGTGGCTGAGCTCGATCCACTCGCCGTTCTCGTCCTTCACGTTGCCGAACTTCAAATCGGCGTCGTTGAGCTTGCGAAAGGCCTGGCCGGCTGCCTGGGCCATTTCGGTCTGCATCGCCAGCAGTCGTTCCTCTTTCTTGGAGAGGGTGTGCGGTTTGTCGTCCAGAAGCCGCTCCAATTGGAGCCGGAACGGAACGAGGCACTTCTGGGCGAGCATTTCCCTCAAATGGGCAGCGGGAATCCGGAGAATCTCCGGCCGGATGAAACTGGCAGCCTGGGCGGCCTGGCTGGCCACATTCATGTAGCGCCCCTGCATCCGCTGATACTTGTTGTTGGTCGCGTCCTCCGCGGTCTTCAGAAAGGCGTACGTGCCCAAACGCTCGCCCAGCCGATCGAAGTCGCGATCGAACTTCAGACAGTCCACCAGGGTCTCCGCGCCCTCTGCCAGCTTCCCCTGAAACCTGGCGAAACCGGGGATCCGCTTTTCCCACTTGGAGAAATCCTTTTCCCAGGCCCCGTCGTCAGGATAGAGCCGCGTCAGATCCCAGGTATCGCTTTCACGTACCTCACTTCGGGCGGGGAGTTGTTGAACCTTTTTCATCGTTCACCACTGGAGGAGCATCGTGCTCCAGACGAGGCCCGCACCGAAACCGCTCATCAGAACGCGGTTGCCGCGGCGGATTCGACCTTCGCGGTGGAGTTCATCGAGAACCAGCGGAATGCTGGCGGCCGACGTGTTGCCGTAGCGCTGCAGGTTGTTGACCACCTTGCGAGGGTCGATGCCGAGGTCGCGAATCACCGAGCGGATGATCCGCAGATTGGCCTGGTGGAAGACGAAGTAGTCGATCTGGTCGAGCGAAATGTGAGCCTCTTCGAGAACCTCGCCGATCGATTGCGACACGATCCGCACGGCCCATTTGAAGACCGGCTTTCCTTCCATCTTCATGAAGTGCGAACCGCCAGCCGTCTCGGCCGGGGAAAAGGGCTTGCGCGTGCCTCCCACTTCGCGGTACAGCAGATCGGCTCCGGAGCCGTCGGCACCGAAAGCAAAAGCCAGCAGCCCCTGGTTCCTGTCGCCCGGGGCCAGGAGAACGGCACCGGCACCGTCGCCAAACAGCGGATAGGTGCCCACGTCTTTCGGGTTGACCACCCGGGAGTTGCAGTCCGCCCCAATCACCAGGACCAGCTTGCTGCAACCGGTTCCAATGAACTGAGCACCCGTCACCAGGGCGTAGGCAAAACTGGCACAGGCAGCATGGAGATCCATGGCCGGCGCAGTCAATCCGAGCCGTTCCTGGACAAAGCACGCCGACGAGGGGAGGAGCTGGTCCGGAGTGAACGTGCCCAGGATCACCAGGTCCACGTCCGCCGGATCCACACCGGCATCCTCAATACACTCCTCCGCAGCCGCTGCCGCCATATCGCTCGTGGCGATTCCGGGCGGGGCGTGACGCCGCTCCACAATCCCCGTGCGCTGCACAATCCACTCGGGATCGCAGCCCAGCGATACGAGATCTTCATTGCGGACGGGATTGTCGGGAACGTGTGCCCCAACACCCACAATCTGAACGCCCATGAGCTGTCCCACTCGTGAGCGTTTTGCAGTGACTTCAGTGTCTCGGTTTGTTTGACTCGATGCACTCGACATAGGCGTGATTCGTCTCCGACCCGGGGCACCACCAATGGCGTGGGCGGCTTCGCCGCCACCGCGCTCCACGGGCGGGACAACCAAAGAACCGTTCAGCCCTGGCCTCTGCGTGGGCTTCCCGAACGGTCGACCAAGTACTCTAAACTAAGGTTTTTCCCAGAGTTTCTCAAGGGCCAATTCCAGGACTCTCCCCCCACCTTCAGGGGTTACAAAGGCCACACTTGTCCTCTCCAGGTAATACGCCACAACATCGCTGCCGGGTCGTATCAGGAAACGGCTGTACTACGCAAATGGTCCTTGGGCAATATCTTACCAAATCGTTCATGGCCACGGGCATACAAGTATCCCAAAACGAGGGCACCGGCTCCCAAGGGCTGTCTCAATCCCTCTGCATCCACAAACCGCGATCCGCTTCTTCGGACAGCATCGACGATTCTGCGCAGGCCACCCTTGCGGTTGGCGAGTTGCCGGCCATGGGGTAGAGTTAGATCAGCGCATCGTCGGAAGCGACGTGCTCCCGTGCTTTTCGGAGTTGGATATCGGACGCCTGGTCCGAACGGCTGAATCTCGAACTCCGCCCAAACCCGGCTTGAATCGAGCCGCCCTCCTCGAACCGGCAAAACCGATAAGGAACCTTGGATGCTCCCTCACCCGGAACTCGACTTCCGACGTACACCCGTCACC
>CAYSCH010000149.1:0-20402 GCA_964429355.1 uncultured Planctomycetaceae bacterium
GCATGACGGAGCCGTTGACGCGAACTCGCTCTTCGTCCAGTACAACTACGAGGACGGAGCCTCCGGCGGTCTGGCGAAATACGTGCGCCTCGATGAAGTGGTTTATCCCGACGGCAACCGGGCTGTTGATTACGACTACGGGACGGCAGGTGCGATCGACGACATCATGTCGAGACTGGCCAGTATTGGCGATGGGACGGACACCCACGCCTCCTACAGATACCTGGGCGTGGGCCGGATCGCGGTCGAGGATTACGAGGATATCGAGGTGAAACTCGATTACGCGGCCAACAGCTTCGCGGCGCTCGACCGCTTCGGCCGCATTCTGGATCAAGTCTGGACCGACTACGGGGCGGACCCAGATGTTGTTCTCGACGAATACACCTACACCTACGACCGCGCCGGCAACCGCACCAGCCGTGACAACGAGTTGCACTCGGCTTTTGACGAGGACTACATGTACGACGGCCTCGGGCGTTTGACAGACAGCGACCGGGCCGACGCCTTCGACCAGTCCTGGGGCCTCGACGGGCTGGGGAACTTCTCTAGCTTCGACGACGACGGTGCTTCTCAGACCCGCACCACCAACGCCGTCAATGAAATCACCGGCATCAGCGGCACGTGGATCGATCCGACCTATGACGATGCCGGCAACATGGTTTCTGGTCCGAAGCCCGGCGACGAGACGAGCCGCGTGCACTACGTCTATGACGCTTGGAACCACTTGGTGCAGGTCCGGGCCGACGATTCCGGGGAACCGGGCGACCTGATTGCAGAGTACGAGTACGACGCAACGAATCGTCGCATCGAAAAGACCTTCGCCGACGATACCGGCGTCGAGTACTACTACAACCAGGACTGGCAAATGCTTGAGGAGCGCGCCGTTGACGACGAGGGCACGGCGACCGCCATCAATCAATACGTTTGGAGTGCCCGATACATCGACGCCCCTGTGCTCCGTCTTCACGATGCCAACACCGATGGCGACCAGTTGGACGCTGGCGACAACACCCGTTACTACACCGGCGACGCCAACTACAACGTGACGGCCGTGATCGACGCCGCCACGGGCGAGATGCACGCGCGATACGTCTACACCCCCTACGGCACCGCCACGGTCTACGACGATGCCTGGTCCAACCCCGCCGCCCCCACGACCGACGGCCCCCTCTACGCCGGCTACTTCTTCGACGCGGAGAGTGGTTTGTGCCAGGTTCGCAACCGCTACTATGATTCGGGGCTGTCCACGTTCATTAGCCGTGATCCAATTGGCTACGAAGGCAGTCATTGGAATCTGTACAACTATGGCCAAGGCAACGCCCTATCCAACGTTGATCCGTCCGGGTTGACGTTCTGCGGGACGATCAAGGTGACTTGCCCCGGGGGAAAGAATATTGAGTGGCCAGTTTGGGGTGACGATTCAATCGCCAAGCAAATATTCGCGCCGGGTGGGGGGTGTTTTACGGATCCGCCTGTCGTCGGCTCAACCGGCATAATTCACTGCACCGGGAGTTGCAGTGCAATCTTGACGGCGCAAGCTAAGGCCAAAACTACGGGCGGGCCAACACCTCCTATTCTGGATCATGAAGCCTGCCATGCTTGTGACATGGCGGAGAAAGGCGCGTTCGACTTCTGGTGTGGAGCGATTCTAGTCGACTGCAACCATCGCCCCGTGGCGGCTACTCCTACTCCACCCAAGATACCAGTTCCGGGTACGTGGAAATAGACAAGTGCCGGTACGGCAACCTTTCCCGTGGCACTGTGGAGAACCTCCTGCTAACCGAATTGAGTTGCACTCGAGTATAATGGTGTTGGGCGCTAAAAAAGCGAGCACGGTCGGACCACATCTAGTAGTGTAGCTCCTATTGATCTTCGCATCGAAAATGAGCCATTCGTTGCCATTATCCGCTTCTTTCCGAAGGGTTTCGCAAGCTTGTGGCTCATTTACAATGCGAAGATCAATAGACCGAAGGTTCGTCATGGCAAATTATGGGGAGAGCTGCAATGTTAGTAACACGGACACAGATTCCGATCTGGATAGTTTCTTGTTTGTTGGCTGCCGGTTGCGATCCGGTGAGAACCAGTTCGCAAGTCGTTCGCCTTCAAATCGTCGAATCAGCATCGGGACAACCGCTTCGGGGCAAGAAGGTGTCACTGAAGTATGACTACTTGACCGCTGCTGGACCGCTGCCGCCGAAAGAATGGAAAGAGACCATGTCTCCGGAGGAATGGGATAAGTATAGGCACCGTCAGGCCATACAGGGATATGAGTGGTTTGATAGCAGCACCGATGAGCGCGGCCAAGCGGATTTTGGTATTGAGTTTACCTCGATTGATCGGTTCCGGGGATCGACGCCCCCGCCTGAGGCAGATTCTGTTACTGGGGAGCCCTATCTTATCAGAGTGAAAGAAGGCGAATTGGTGGAAGAAGAGTTGAGTGTGGTGATGCAACGTGGTGCATCTGTTAAAGGAAAGATCTATACCGTTACGGTCATCGACATCAAGGAACCACGGTACGTTCCGAACGCTGACTGGGAAGATACCTTGAAAGAGTGAATGGTAAGATACCAGTAATGTCACGCGACTGCATCATGATGCTTGGAATCGTCAGACAGCCGTTTACGAGGACGACGGCGATGGCACATTCGAGCCCGGTACCGACGACAATTTGGTCGCCGGCTACCAGTACGACGGCGCGAATCGTCGCATCGAAAAAGCCTTCGCCGATGATACCGGCGTCGAATACTTCTACAACCACGACTGGCAAATGCTGGAGGAGCGCGCCGTTGACGACGAGGGCACGGCGACCGCCGTCAATCAATACGTCTGGAGTGCCCGCTACATCGACGTCCCGGTACTTCGTTTTCACGACGCCAACGCCGACGGGGACGTGCTCGACGCCGTAGACAACACCCATTACTACACCGGCGATGCCAACTACAATGTGACCGCTACGATCGACGCGGTCACCGGGGAGGTTGCCGACCGCTATGTCTACACGGCGTATGGCCAAGCCACGGTCTGCGATGAGGATTGGGCCAATCCGGCCGCTCCCACGACGGATGGTCCGCTCTACGCCGGCTACTTCTTCGACGCGGAGACCAGACTGTACCAGATCCGCAACCGCTACTATGACTCCAGCCTCTCCATGTTCATCAGCAGAGATCCGATCGGGTATGAGGCGGGGGATGTGAATTTGTATCGGTATGTGGGAAACTTACCTATACATACATGCGATCCCTATGGGTTGGATCGGTGTATGGGACCACCTCCCCCTAAACCCTACCCTGTTATTCCTGATATTATAACCACTCCGAAACAGTATTGGTTACCGGTACACGACCCGATACCAAATCCGGGGCCAGACCCTGACACAGCAACGACTTACTGTCGTAACGGGGAACTGGTTATTAACAACAAGGACTCTAGCGTCAACAAGCCGTGTGCCGAGAGGCATGAGGCACAGCATATTGCGGATTTCAAGAACCGATTTGGCCCTAATCCCTGCAAAGGCGTGCCTGATTTCCACCAACCCTACAACGAGAAGGATGCCGAGCTATTTCACTACTACACCGAATGCAAGGCATACCGTGTCGGCAGCCAGTGCCTCAAGTCGATGCTGTGTTATGAGGATCTGAGTTCTTCGGAGCAGTCGGAGGCCGAACAGGCCCTAAAGGGAACAAACGAGCGGGTCAAGGATAACTGTAACAAGTACAAGGAACTCCTTGCACAGAAGATATTGGATAGCTCGTGGGATCCTATGTTGTTTCCACCAATTTAGCGGTTGCTGACCGTAGAAATAGTAGTAATACGCGGGCAACGGCACCGCCGCCGCTACCAACGCCTTGCGACAAAACGTCGTCGCTGTCGGGATAGACCGCGCCCGTCTGCCAGGAGGCACTCGGATGCCAATCATATCGACCTGTTGACAAAGCCGTAAGAACGCCTCGTATGCTGTCCGTTGCCGCACAGCACAGGATATCCATGGCCGCCACCGCTCCAAAACGCCGCAGGCGGTTTCAATTCCGACTGAGGACGCTACTCATTGCGATCCTGGTGCTGAGCCTGCCGCTGTCATGGCTTGCGGCACGGTCAGGCAAAGCGAAGAGAAAGAAGGAGGCAGTGGAGATCATTGTAAAAGCAGGAGGAGCTGTTACCTACGAGCTGCCAAGGCCATCAGCACCAGACTGGGCACGTGAGCTGTTCGGTGATGATTTCTTCATCGATGTCATTGAGGTCAGATCAGGTTCCGGTGTGTTTGGCACCGGCAAATGTGGGTTTGGCGACGACGAAGCAGCATACTTGAAGGAGTTAGAAAAGCTCGTATGGCTGCACCTTGACGGCACCCGGGTCACCGACACTGGACTTGAGCATCTCAAAGGGCTGGTCAATCTACACACAGTATCGCTCAGCAACACCCAAGTCAGCGACACTGGGCTTGAGCATCTCAAAGGGCTGGTCAATCTACACACAGTATCGCTCAGCAACACCCAAGTCAGCGACACTGGGCTTGAGCATCTCAAGGAGATGGTCAGCCTTGAATTGTTGTACCTTGACGGCACCCGGGTCACCGACACCGGACTTGAGCATCTCAGGGGGATGGTCAACCTTGAAGACTTGTGGCTCAACAATACCGAAGTCAGCGACACGGGGCTTGAGCATCTCAGAGGGATGGTCAATCTTCAGCAGTTGTTCCTCGACGGCACCCAGGTTACGGACAAGGGCATCAAGATGCTCCGAGAGTCGCTCCCAAATTGCTGGATCTATCACTGAGCCAGTCCTGACTCTCGGGGATTAAACGGGAACGTGCCAAGCAGATTGGGAAGGGAGGATAGAGAACATGAGGTGAGTTTGAGACCTTTCATCGGAGCCCTGCGGGTATCAAGCCCGCGTGAGGAGAGCCTGACCAGCGTCTGGAAGCGAGTCTTGCGCAGCAATGTGATACGTGGACAGCGAGCGCGGAAGCTATGCTACGGGATTAGTGGTGCCGGGAGCATTCGACAAGAGGGTTCCGGAACGCTCACGCTCACCGGCACGACTTCCTTGGGCGGCGCGGTGATCGAGGAAGTACGTAGGGATGATCGACGATTTCTGGACTTTTGACGCAGGCCGTTATCCGGTGGGCGGTTACAGCGAATACTGGAATTGCGCCCCTCATACCATCGGCGTGGACGGGCCGCTCATCCCTACCCCTCCGTGCAAAGTTCCCGATTGGGAATTCCGGGGACACGAACCGATTTTGGCATATTGGGGTACGTGAATCGCGGGTGAAGTAGCGGAATAATTGGCTGGGGTCGGGTGGCCCGGGAGTACCAGGAGCACGACGGAGCGGTTGACGCGAACTCGCTCTTTGTCCAATACGATTACGAGGACGGGGCGACGGGCGGGGTGGCGAAGTACGTGCGCCTCGATGAAGTGGTTTATCCCGACGGCAACCGGACGGTTGATTACGATTACGGCACCACGGGAGCAATCGACGACATCATGTCGAGACTGGCCAGTATTGGCGATGGGACGGACTACTACGCCTCGTACAAATACCTGGGTGCGGGCAGGATCGTCGAAGAGGACTTCACAGAGGTCTTGCAGGGGATACCAGCGAGATCGCGCGACGAGTTGACCGAGTTGCCGAGTACCGATCCAATTGAGAGGATTGTTCCACCAGCAATGCCAGCACAGGCATCGGGAACGCCGCCCGAGTGTGTGCCGGATTGCTCCGTCCCAAATTATCTGACCGGGGGAGTCCCGGTTTGACTATCCGCCACGAGTGAGGGGGCATGACGTGTGGCATGCGCGCGAGAGTGGCTGCAATTTGCGGGGAACAGGACGAAATGCCCATCATGGGTCGAGCGTCGACTCGAACCGGTAGGTTCCAGAACTCACCTCCAACACCTCGGCCGCGTCTTCCTGCCTGAGACGTCTTACGCCGGCAGTGTCGGCGATCGGCTTGCCCGATTCCAGCACTTCCGCACCGGCACGGGTTGGCACCCAGACGGTGGCATGGGTGTTGGGTGGTACGATGATTTGCCAGTGGAAGGTCGAGCCGTCCCGTTTCCACTCGCTCTCGATCTTGCCGTAGGGACTCTCATGGGAAGCCTTCACCCACTTCAAATCGCCCACCGGATGGGGCCGCATGACGATGTGTTTGAAACCCGGTTCGGCGGGATCGGACTGGATTCCGGCCACACATTCGTAGAGCCAGATCACCAGATCGCCGACGAGCATCACGTGGTTGCCCGAATTCATGGCCGGGTCAGCCGTGTCGCCGTTCCACAGCTCCCAGACGGTGGTAGCGTCCTTCTCGACCATGTAGCCCCAGCTTGGATAGCTGGTATTGGTCGCAAACCCGTACGACAGGTCCGCCCGTCCTCCGGCAGTCAAGACGCGGTTGAGCCACTGGCCTCCCACGAGCCCCGTGCCCACATGCCCTTTCGTCTCCTCGGTGATTTTGCGAACCAGGTGTTCGAAGACCTGTTTCCGCGCGTCGGCCGGCACCATGCCGAAGGCAAGCGGAAGAACGGCCGTCGTCTGGGCGCCGTTGTCGTACTGGCCGGTCTCCGGTTTGAAGTACTTCTTGTTGAGCCCGGCCTTGAGACGTTCCGCAAGAGCCGTGAAACGTTTCGCATCTTCGGGCTTGTCCAGGAGCGTGGCGTAACCGGTCAGCAGGGTCAGGCAGTGGTAGAAATAGGTGGTGCCGAGGATCGGGCCGGCCGTTTTACGGGCGGGGTCCTGGGAGTGAATCAACTTCGGGTCCTCCGGCGGTACGCACCAATCACCGTACTGGTCGCGTGGCATGATGTCGTCGGTGATGAACGTGCTCATGTAGTCGACCCACTTGACCATACTCGGGTAGGCACGAGCGATGGTCTCCAGGTCGCCGAACTGCTCCAGGAGCGTGCCCGGAATGATCACCAGGCTGCTGGGCCAGGTGATGTTGTCGCTGTAGATCGGCCAGTAGGCCGGGCACACATCGGGAACGCTCCCCGACTCCTTCTGGGCGTCGGCCATGTCCTGGACCCACTTGGAGTAGAGCGCCGCATTGTTGTAGAGGAATGTTTCCCCCTTGCATTCGGCAGAACGGTCGCCGAGCCAGCCTTGCCGCTCGTCGCGCTGGGGACAGTCGGTGGGAATACTGCGGTAGTTGCCCCGCACGCCCCAGACGATGTTCTTGTAGATGCGATTGATGATCGGCTGGGAGCACTCGAAGCCGCCGGCCACATCCAGATCGTCGTGGACAACGCAGCCCTCGATCGCATCCAGGGTGGGCCGGCCCGGGTAGCCGGTTACCTCCACATAGCGGAAGCCGTGATAGGTGAATCGCGGCTCGTAGACCTCCGCTGCTTGCCCCTTGAGCGTGTAAAGATCGGTGACTTTCGCACCGCGGATATTGTCGAGATACAGCGTGCCGTCACCCTTCAGTGTTTCCGCGTGGCGGAGTCTCACGGTCGTGCCGGCCTCGCCCTGGACCTTCAAGCGGCACCAGCCGACCATGTTCTGGCCGAGATCGAAGATGAAAGTGCCCGGCTCCGGTTCAGTGATCTTCCGGGGTTTGAGCGTTTCGATCACCCGGATCGGTTCGATCATCTCGGCAACCAGCGGTCCCCCCGGGGCGGCGACAATCTGCACGTTCTGCCACTTACCGTCGTCAAAACCGACCTTGCTCCAGCCCGGCAACTCCTTGCGGGCGTCGTATTCTTCGCCGTCATACTCGTTGTTGGCCTGGATGGGGCCGTCGGTGGTGAACTTCCAGGTGCCGTCGCTGACGACCAGTTCCCGTGAGCCGTCCTCGTAGTCGATCGCCACTTGGAGCAGCAGCTTGGGGTAGCCGTAGCCTTCCATGGTCATGGGGGCCTGAGCCCGGGGAGCATAGAACCGGCCGTTGCCGAGCCAGACGCCCACCGCGTTGGGGCCGCGATCCAGTTGTTCGGTCAGGTCGAACGTCAGGTAGTGGACTCGCTTGGTGTAGTCCGTCAGGCCGGGAGAGAGAACCTGATCGCCGATCTTCTTGCCGTTCACGTACAGTTCCGAAAGTCCCAGGCCGCTGAAGTAGACCATCGCGCGGGCGACCGGTTTGGTCACGGCGAACTCCTTGCGGAGCATACGGGCGGCAAGGCGGCGATCCTCGTCGTTCACCGAAACATCGCCCCAGGGTGCGCATCCCGCGGGACCAACCACTTCAGCAGGACTCCATTGGCTGTCATCGAATTCCAGCACGGTCCATCGCGAAACATCCTCGCCAAACACCTTCCAACTGCCGTCCGTGGGAAGTACCAGCGGCTCTCCACTCTCGAACTCGATCCGCAAGACGCCGATCAGGCCGGCCGGATTGGGATTGTCGCCGAGGTTCTTGGCCCACGCAGCCACGGCATTGCCGCCGGGGCGCAGGCTCTTGGTCACATCCATGACCACACCCGACTTGAAACTGCCCCCCGAGCCGGCGTGGATGCCGTTGACGGCGGTGGCAAATTCATTGTCGGCCGCGAGGATCAGCTCACCACGAACGACCTTGCGCTCGGCCGGCAAGTCGAAAACGCGGCGGAAGTACCGCGTGGCCAGCGGCGCCGCCTGGGCACCCTTTTCTCCGGGAAACCAGATCCATTGCGACTTGGCCTGAACCAGTGGGTTGGCGTCGTCGGGCTTCGGCGGCTCGTCGTAGCCGATCCACTTCGCCTGCCAGTCTTCGGACGTCAGGAGACCCATGGACCACTCTGCCGGCTGGCTCCAGTCGGAGGCCTTGCCGTCCTGGTCCCAGACCTGCACCTTCCACCAGCAGGCCTGCCGCGATGCCAACGTGCGCCCCTGGTAGCGGACGAGCTGGGACTGGTCCGACGCAACCCTTCCCGTATCCCACAGGTCCCCCTGGTCGGCGCCGAGTGCCTTCTCGCTGGAGGCCACCAGGATCCGATAGGCGGTCTGACTTTCGCCGCGGGCTGCGGGATCGTCGGTCTGGAGCTGCCAGCTCAGACGGGGCTGGGCCGCGTCGATACCGAGCGGATTGCAGAGATACTCGCAGCGAAGATTGCCGGGCTTCAGTGAAGCTGCCGGGGCAGCCGGTTGCAGCAGCATGGCCGATGCAACGGCCAGGATTGGAAGGGCAAGGAGAGTTTTCATGGGAGGAAGGTCCTTACAGGGTTGTCGACGAAGCGATCCCGGGAAGTGATCAGGGGCCGGGGCCTCTCTTCTGAAGATGAGTATATCTCTTGTGCCCACTCGGTTCCACGATCGGGCAGGCGAAAGAGCGATCGTTTTGCGACAAAGTGCCGCCGTATTTCCGGTGGATGAATGGCAACTTCGGTCCTGGCTCTTTTCCGGCGGCCCGGCAATGGCTAACCTATGGACTGCCCGCCACCCCGTCCCACCTTTCGCCTGGGAGAGTTCCCATGATGCCGAAGCTCGCTGCGTTGCTGTTTCCTTTTTCGTTCCTGGCTCTCCAGCTCACCGCCGCGGAGCTCCCACCCGAATGGCAAACAGCCTGGAATGCGCCTCCCGCCGCAGATCGGCCCCTTCAGATCGTGCACGAGGTAGATCTTGCCGGGAAACTGCCCGAAGGAATGGACCAGCTTCTGCCCGATGGCCAGCCGAGCGGGATTGCCCGAAAGGGACTGGAGTACTATCAGCAGCGCGGCCTGGGCGGACTGGTCTGCAATGTCTCGTTTCACGACTATCTCCAGTCGGAGGAGAACTGGGCCAGGTTGGCCACCGCCGTCGAAGCCTGCCACGAACTCGGCATGGTCGTCTGGATCTACGACGAACTCGGTTATCCGAGCGGTGGCGCCGGCGGATTGGTGCTCAAGCGGAATCCGGAGTTTGAAGCTCAGGAACTGGCCTACGATGCTTCGCTCCCCGATCCCTTCATCATTCGTGCCGCCTACGAACACACCCACGCGAGCAACAACTACCATGCCGCGCGGCGTTATGCAAATCTGATCGACGATCGAGCGGCAGCCGCATTCATCGACGTCACTCACAACGCCTACTATCAGCGGCTCAAGCCGTTCTTCGGCACCACGGTTCAGGCCATGTTCACCGACGAGCCCTCCCTTATCGCGGTCAATATCGGCCAGATCCCCGAAGAGGTTCGCAAACGGGTGAAGGTTGACGACCCCGTTGATCCGAATGTCAAGCTCCTCCCCCGAGTCCCCTGGTGCTACGACATGCTCAAACGCTACCAGGAACGATTCGGCGAGGATCTGACGCCCAAACGGCTCAGTCTGTTCGTCGGTAACACCGAGGAAGATCGCCGCGTACGCCGCCAGTTCTGGTCCCTCGTGGCAGACCTGATCGCCGATCGCTATTTCGGTGCCCTGGGAGCTTGGTGCCAGACCCATGGTGTTGCCTCATCCGGTCATGGACTGTGGGAAGAGGCGGTCCTGCACCATGTGCCGCTGGAAGGCAATGGACTGAAGTGCCTGGCCAGGATGCAGATTCCCGGCCTCGATTTGCTCACTTCCGATCCGACGGCGGTGATTCACAGTGGATGGCTGACGGCAGGCATGCCTGCCTCCGCCGCCCGGCTCCAGGGCCGGCGAAGGGTGATGACCGAGGTGAGCGACTTCAGTCAGAAAATGGGTGGCCAGGGCCCGGTCGGTGTCCCCGCGATGCAGGCCACCGCCGCCTGGCAGGCCGCCTGGGACGTCACGGAGTTCACGCTCTACTACAGCCCCAACGACCACACCGTGGACGAATACCGGCAGTACGGCGATTTCGTGGGTCGGCTCAACGCCATCCTCAAGCCGGCCACTCCCAACCCGGAGGTGCTCCTCTACTACCCGATCTACGATCTCTGGGCCGAATATCTGCCCGTGGCCGAACCGCTGCAACTGTCTTCCCAGACGCCACGGGCGCAACAACTGGCGAACTCCTTCCAGCAACTGGGCCAGATGCTCCAGCGGAGCCAGATCCCGCTCACGCTGGCCGATCACGAATACCTGGCCGCCGCCGAAGTCGGCGACGATGGCACGCTCAAGATCGCCAAGAACCGCTATCGGACTCTTCTTCTGCCAGCGGATGCCCAACTCCCGCCGGAAGCGGCCGCAGTCGTCGGGCGATTCGTACAGAAAGGTGGACAGGTGATTCGTGCCGGGGCCGACAAGGCAGCCGAATCCGTCGAGGCTCTCAAGACCGCCCTCAGTCCGAGCCAGCACATCGAGCCCGCTTCGCCTGAGATTGTCGTAGGCCGATTCACCCGTGACGGTCGCCAGGTGCTCGTACTGGTGAACGTGGGTGCAAATTCCTATGAAGGGATGCTGCATCTGAAAGCCAAAGGAGAGTGGCTCGCACTGGATCCGGCAACCGGTGAGATCCAGGCAGCCGGCGCAAATTCAGACGGATCGCTGCCGTTGAACCTGGCTCCACTTCAGACGAGAGTCTACGTGCAAGTGCCAGGCGGCGACCGGTAAGATAGGCCCGAGCCGACCACTTCCGAATCGCCGATACCGCCGGGCGGTTGTCCGTCGGCAACGTCGGCCCACCCCACTCCGGTATCCGTCTCGACCGGCCTTCCCCAGATCCGTTAACAGAAATGAAGAGAGCCGCCCGGGCTCTTCGGGCCCGGACGGCATCGGGGGGCGGGGGAGATGCATCATTCGCGTTGCACGACCATGGCGATCTGACCAGCCGTTCAGGTTCCGGCGGTCGCGTCAGAAGTTGCCGCGGGCTTGGCGGAAGCCTGGGCTTTGAGCATGGCCTCGACGGCGGCCTTGTACTTGGCGCGGGCGAGATTCAGCCGGGCGGTCTTCTCGCATGGAGTCTTTTCTTCACCCACAACGAACAGCTTGTCCTTGCCCGTCTCCTTGGAGATCCGGCCGGCCTCAATGGGGCAATTGCACTCTTTCTCGCCGACGAGGTAGGTGAACTTGACCTTGTCCATCGCCTCCTGCATCAGTTCGGCCGTGTGGGCAGCCGTCTTTTCGCAACTCTGCGCCTGGCCGGCCAGCGTCAACTGACCGCTCTTGGGGCAGGTGCTGGGCTTGGCAAAGTCGGCAACAAACTTCTCCGTGGCCTCCAGCAGTGCGGCCTGGGCTTCCGGCTCGGAGTCAAATTCCTGGTCCGCAATACAGTAGTGAATGTGGCCGCCAGATTCTTTTGCCATCTTGGCCGCCTCTTTCGGGCAACCGGTCTTCGTCTCGCCGACCGCGTAGGTCAGTTTCGGCAGTCGCTCCATCGCCGCGGCGATCGGGCAACCCTTGGCGGAGTCGCATTGCGTTGCGCTGCAGGTCGCGGCGGTGCACTTCTCCGCGTCGCAAGCTCCGGCGGAATTCTTCTCGGCGCTTGTTTCCTTGGGACCGCAGTTGCCGCAGTTGGCCTCGGCCAGCGCAGACGTCGCGAGGACTGCAAGGGCGGTCAACAAGGCGTAGGTCGACTTCAGCATTCGTAATCTCCGTAAAAAGGGGCAGGGATTGGGCCTGACATTTCGGCCAAGCCTGGCACGCGTAGGAGTCCGTCGCAAATCGGAGCAGGCCACAGCCGACTTGCGGCATACGCGACCAGATTGTTCGCCTGTCCCGCCGAGAATTCAAGGTTCGACCGGAACTGGTCGCTCGCGCGACGGCTTCGCACCGCCGAGGCATTCCACCCCTCGGCCCGTTTGCTGAGTCAAAACCTATCGAACTTGGAGATCCTGCGGTGAGATTGCGCGATTGAAGACCGCGATCTCATCCAGCCTGCCTTCCCAGTTTGACTTGCCGTCGCAGCGCCCGGCGAAAAAGACGCGGTCGAAACCCGGCGGAAAGTTTGCAGGACACTTCGTTTCGATCTCCGGCTCAGCCTCACCGTTCAGATGGATACGGACGGTTTCGCCCTCTCGAACCAGCAGAACGTGGTTCCATTCCCAGCGAGCAACCTCCGTGCGCCCGGCCACCGGTGCCTCGCGCCCGTGCTGGAATACGAGCCTTCCCGCATGGTTGTCTCCGCCGCCCAGTCCCAGGTGATCATCATTGGGGCCCAGTCCGTAGTCGCGACCGCGGGAGAACATCCAGCCGCTCACCGGGCGGGCGTCCAGGGGCATGCCATTCCAGAACCAGAGCGATACGGAGTACCTGTCACCCAGGCCGGGAATCCTCGTCTGGAGTCGACCGCCGGCAAAATGGGCGGCCCGGTTCACTTCGCCTCCGACGCAGAACAAGTCCGAACGCGGGCCGTCGAGAAAGTACGCCACGGCAGGTTCGTAGATCCCATCGCAGTTCCCCCCGGCTGAGT
Organism: uncultured Planctomycetaceae bacterium; assembly: GCA_964429355.1. Lineage (GTDB taxonomy): Bacteria > Planctomycetota > Planctomycetia > Pirellulales > Thermoguttaceae > JAAYAY01. The sequence goes on from CAYSCH010000149.1 coordinate 13,198, forward strand.
CGACCGCCCGTGGCCCGGCCATCTCGTCCAGTCGCCAGTAGGCCACCGGATCGGCCGCCAGGATCGCCGCACAAGCCGGGCCGCGGCTCTGAACAAAGGGACGACGCGGCTTCTCCGCTACCTGCTCCAGCAGTCCCAGGAGCGTCTCCGTGATTCTGGGTTCAGCCCCGACCTCCAGTCGGGCCGAACGGGCCGGCCATGTGTTGTAGCCGCCGAGCAGGTGTTGCTCCGGCGGGGGAATGTAACCGTCGCCCCCGTTGGCCAGCTCGATTACCATCGTCTGGTCCAACGGGCTCTGGCTCTTCAGTTTCAATCCGGTCAGGGCGTACGTCTCGCACGGCGTCGTTGCGATGGCTATCTCCCCAATACGCAACGCCTGAACGACGATCTCCGTCGACTGCCGCTCGTGGAGCAGGATCTGTTCCCGTGCATAGACCTCGGTGGTGTCGTTGGGCGGCCGATCCCCCATCGTCGCCACGATCCGCTGGGCCCACTCCAGACGCTGCTTGTCGGGCACACGGTAGTTCAGAACCACTGGCGATTCGGCCATGGCCAGATTCACGTCGGATCGGAACTCGATTGTCTTGTAAGCCTCCAGCGCAATCTTCAATAGTCCCTCGGCAAAGGTCTCGATCGTGTAATCGTTTTCTCCCGGGTCAGGCTTCTTGTAGTCGCGCCGCCAGATGTCGCCGCTGCAGTTGTGCGACATGATCCCCACAAATGGCCTTTGCCCCTCGGGTGCCTCGGGAGCCAGACTCGCCTTCAGACCCTCGCAGAAAAGGCCGTAGTAATCGGCACTCAGGGCCTGGTCGCTGAAGTAGTGCATCGAAAAGTTGGCCAGCACGGCCATCGGATGCCCCTCCGGCGTCTCGATCGCGATCAGCGAAAGCTCCGGGTCCTCAGGGCCCGACTCGCCGGTCACATCGTCCCAGTTGCGCCCGGCATGCATGTTGGCTCGAACGGTCAGGTTTCCGAACGGGTCTTCCACAATCCGGTCGGGGCGTCGGATCCAGCGGCGAAGAGCCGTGAAGTCGGCCGCGTCGGCCGAAGCCCAGCCCACCCGCGCGGGTGCGAGGTTCTTCTCCGCAGCGGCGATAGCCTCGACCAGTTTCTCGCGGAGAAAGGGCACATAGTTCTCGTCGGCCTCCGTTCCCAGGCAGCCCATCGACGAAGGCGCCGTGTGCGAGTGCGTGGCCGAGACGAGGATCCTCTCGGGACGGATCTTCGTCCGCTCGGCTGCCAGGGCCTTCGCTTCATCCAGGAGTGGACGCGGAAGCATGCAACTGTCCACCACCACAATTGCCAGACGCTCCTTGCCGTCGTCGAGCACGATCGAACGGGCGTTGATCCTGGCCTTGACCTGGTCGGCACTCCGGCTGGTCATCCCGCCGTTGACGAGCACGGGAAGCTGCTCGGGCGTAACGTCCGTTACGGCGGCCCCAGCCCGCAGTTCTGCCATGGCGTCGCCCGCCCAGGCGAGGAACATGGAAACCGATAACACCAATAGCCAGCTTGGTTTCATGAGCAGAACCCTATTTCTTGAGCAAGTCCAATGCGGCGGTGGACATGGCGGTGATTCCGGTGACGAGCGACGGCCGGACCTCGGGGCTATATTGCGGTGTGTGCAGGGCGCATGTGCCGTCGGTCGCTTTCAGCTTCTCCGGGCTGGCCGTTCCCAGGCGGAACATGAAGATGGGCACTCCGCCGCGGCTGTACATGCCGAAGTCTTCCGCGGTCATCGTCTTCGGGGCCTCGCGCACGTTCTGTTCCCCGAAGAGGCGGCGGAAAACCGGCAGCACGCGGCCCACCAGGTCCGGATCGTTGTAGACCGGATCGCACGCCCGCTCGATCCTGATCTCGGGGGCCGGCGCGCCCATGGCCTCGGCAATGCCCTTGGCCCGCCGCTCGATGGCCGCATGAAGCTGGCTGCGCACCTCCTCCGAGAAAGAGCGGACGGTGAGCTTCAGCCGGCAGTCTTCCGGAATGATGTTGTTCTTCGTGCCCCCGTTGATGGCCCCCACTGTGATCACGGAGGGCTCGATCGGATCGATCTCGCGGCTGACGATCGTCTGCAGGGCCAGCACAAGCTGGGCGGCCTGCACAATCGGGTCCTTGGTCGTGTGGGGACGGGCACCGTGGCCGCCGGCGCCGCGGACCAGAATGTCCACGCTGTCGGAGGCCGCCGCCGAAGCCCCTGCACAGAAGCTGACCGTCCCGGCCAGGTCTTCGGGAGAAACATGCAGGGCCAGGGCGAAGTCGGGCTTGCCAAAACGCTCGTAAAGTCCGTCGTCGAGCATCGCTCTGGCGCCTCGCGCCACTTCCTCCGCGGGCTGGGCGACCAGCAGGATCGTGCCGCTCCAGCGGTCCCGGTTTTCTGCCAGATACCGGGCGGTGCCGATGAAGTTGGTCATGTGCAGGTCGTGCCCGCAGGCGTGCATGACACCGACCGGCCCGTTGGGTCCTTCCGCCTGAACCGTGCTCGCGTAGGGCAACCCGGTCTGCTCGGTAATCGGAAGCGCGTCCATATCGGTGCGGATCAGCAACCGCTTGCCGGGGCCGTTTTCCAGCACGCCCACAACACCGCGGCCTCCCACGCCGGCAGTCACCGCGAGTCCCGCGGCTTCAAGCTCCTTGGCGATGCGTTTGGAGGTCTCCACTTCCTGGAGCGAAAGCTCGGGATTCGCGTGGAGATGGATATAGAGAGGAGTCAACTCGTCGACGTGCGCCTTCGACCATTCGGCCGGCTCGTCTGCGGCAACTCCCAGCGGAATCAAGAAGAGTGCGGGTACTGCGAGCAGGTTAAACAAGAGCCTGGAAACCATGTTCAGGAGCTCCCCGGATGACACAACTGCGAGACACTTCCCTTACGATCAGACACTGCCCACCGACAGGAGTCAAGTTCTTGCTCCGGGCGGCGAAGAACGTGATCGCCGCCGGTCCTAACTGAATTGGAGGCCTTGAGCAGGAGTTTTGCATGCCCCGCGTGCGCCAGATCTGGTGACAATCACCTTGCCTGGACAATTCGCCAGGCACAAGCTGCAGCCTGATTGCGTCCGGGTCCAAGACTGCCTACACTTGGCTCGTGCGGGATCGCTCCGGCCAATAGCTCCATGCATGGGAGATCGCGTCATGAAATCCGCCGCGGCTGTGACCGGGATGCTGGTAGTCTTGTGGGGCATCTCGGCCCCTTGCCAAGAGATTTACGTCTCCCCGCAAGGCAGCGACGAGGCCCCGGGAACCCAGGAGCAACCGCTAGCCACGCTCGATAGGGCACGTGATGTGGTGCGTCAACTGAAGGCGACGGCCCAGGGGCCCATCACTGTCCTGTTACGGGGTGGTGTGTATCGACTCCAGGAACCGGTTGTCTTCGGCCCCGAAGACTCGGGGACCGCAGACTGCCCGATCACCTACGCCGCCTATCCCGGCGAGACTCCGGTGATCAGCGGCGGCAGGGTCATCGCCGGCTGGAAACACGAGAGCGACGAGCTGTGGACCGCCCAGATCCCAGAGGTCCAGCAAGGGACTTGGATCTTTCACCAGTTGTTTGTCGACGGCCAGCGCCGCCCCCGTACACGACTGCCGCGAGAGGGCTTTTACACGGTGGCAAGCCCCGGCGATCCGCCCAAATCGTCGTTTCATTTCAACCCGGGCGAGGTCGATCCGAACTGGCGGAACCTGGACGACGTGGAGGTTGTGCTTCTTCAGTACTGGACCGAGGCTCGGCTGCGGATCGCATCGATCGACGAGGCGAACCGGCTGGTGCGTTTCACCGGCGACGCTTTCCGGCCGACGGACTGGTCGCGAGGTTGGTTCGTGGAGAACGTCGCGGAAGGCCTCACCGAGCCCGGCCAGTGGTACCTGGATCGCCACACGGGTGTTCTGGCCTACAGGCCGCGGCCCGGCGAGAAACTGGACGAAGTCGAAATAGTCGCGCCCGTGACCCGGCACTGGATTCGACTGGAAGGCGACTATGAGCACAACCGATGGGTCGAAAACCTCGTCATTCGCGGCCTCGCCTGGGAGCACGCCAGTTGGCCCCGGCACGAGAAGCTGGGATACAGCTACCCGCAGGCGGCGATCGAACTGACGCCCGGCGAATTGCTCTGGGCCGGCTATCCGAAGGAAGGTCTGAGCACCCCCCAGTCGCAACTCGAGGTCCCCGCCGCGATCTATGCCGTGGGGGCGCGCCGGGTCCGCTTCGAGAACAACACGATCTCCCGAACCGGGGCATGGGGGATCGACCTGGCACTTGGGTGCCACGAGAACGCGATCGTGGGCAACCACTTTCAGGACATGGGCGCGGGGGCTGTGCGAGTGGGGAGCCCCAGTACGACCTTCAACCCGTTGGAGGAGTGCCGGTCGACGGACATCACCGACAACACGTTCGTTGACGGCTGCGCTGTGTATTTGGGTTCGCCCGCCGTGTGGATCGGCTCCAGCAGCCGCAACCGTATTGCCCACAATGAAATTCGCGGCCGATGGCAATGGGCGATCTCAGTCGGCTTCCAGTGGGGTTACATGCCGCCGCAGAACGCCCGCGATAACCTGGTAGAATACAATCATTGTCACCACGTGGTCAACGATCCACTCCAGACCCACGCGGTCATCTATCTCCTGGGGGTCCAGCCCGGGACGAGGGTTCGCTACAACCACGTTCATCACAGCCCCGGCGCCCATGGCATCTGCCTGGACAACAGCTCCGTGGGCATGGTGGTGGAATACAACGTGGTCCATCACGGCCAGCGTGGCTCGCTGGTCTTCAACTTCAATGACCTGGGCAATATCATCCAGAACAACATATTCGCGATGGCATCCGACGGACAGATGTTCCGCGCCGGCGACGCGGGAAAAATGGACCAGACGGGCGTGTTCTATCGGAACATCTTCTATTGGAAGGACGATCGATTGTTCAACCGAAGCGAGTGGCCCAACTACGATGTCGTGATGGACTACAATCTCTACTACGACGCCTCCGGCCGGGAGGTCCGCTTTCTTGCCTTCTCGCACGACGAGTGGAAGCAGAAGGGGCTCGACCAGAACTCGCTGATTGCCGACCCGTTGTTCGTCGACCCCGACAATGGGGATTTCACACTTCGGCCCGAATCTCCGGCCTGGCAACTTGGCTTCCAGCCCATCGATCTGAGCGGCGCAGGTCCCCGCGGCAGCTCCCGGCCGTCGCAAGGGAAGTGAAGAGACATCCAGCCTTGCCCGAATACCGGGAAGCTCTGGTCGAACGTGGAAGTCCCCCATGAGCGCGGCCAGGCACAATCGCTGGTTCGGTTCGTGCCCCGGAATAGCCCCGGGTGATTTGCGGAAGGGAAGTTGTCATGAAGACGCCTCGCTTCCTGGCCCTCACCCCGGCCGCGTCTGAAACGCGCGCAGCCAGTCTCCCTCGGTCTCGAGGATCTGCTGGCCGTAGCTGTTGGGCCGCTCTGCCCGGACAATCATCGCCACCATCACCGAGCCCAGATGGGTCTTGGCTATACCAGCCGCGGAGGAGAGGGGACTGCCCTTGCCCGCATCCCCCGGCAGCCTGGCGTGGATGAAGAAGGCGTGGGCGAATCCTGAGCCGCTGAGCTGTTCGGGCCAGCGGAGGCGGACCGGCTTGTGGGCGGCAACCACCTCGGCCAGTCCCGGCACGATGGCGTCGAGCAGGGCGGGCATCCCGTCTGCGTCGGGAAGAACCCCGGCTCGTCCGGCTGGTGCGAGAACGATTGCCACCAGGCGGACCGGGAGGTTGTAGAACGTGAGGCCTGGTCCTGACTTGGGGGGCGGCAGGGTGCTGAGTTGACGGACGTCGATTGACAGTTCCGGCTCGATTCGGTTCCGCGCGCCGGTGCGCCGCCTCCAGAGGCCGCGGCCCACAACAACGGCGGCGAGCAGCACAATCACCGCAATCGCCAGGGCCGCCAACCGGATCAGGCCCTCGTCGATCGGCAGATCAGCGCCCAGTAGTGGGAAGAGGTGAAAGATCCCCATCGCCATTCGCGGATTGTTGTTGGTTGTGAAGAACCTGCAGCAGCTCAATGCCAGGGCGCCTGTCGCTCGACCACCAGCCACTCTTCCCTCATCTTACTGCGCCAGCACTTTTTCGGCGAACTGGCGGAGCTCTTCGGCGGTGGGAAGTGATGGCTGAGCTCCCATTTTGGTCACAGAGAGGGCTCCCACCATGGTTGCCTGGCGAACGGCATCTTCAAGGACATCGCCGGCGGCCAGCGCGGCGGCCAATCCCCCGTTGAAGGCGTCGCCGGCGGCGGTGCTGTCCACCGCCTGGACCTTGTGGCTCGGGATGAGTGCGTCCGTCTCCGGCCCCACGAGCAGGGCCCCCTTCGTGCCGAGGGTGACGATCACCTGGCGCGCGCCGGACTGGAGGAGCTTGGCAGCGGCCTGCCGGGCGCTGGCCTCGTCGGTTACGGCAATGCCCGTAAGAAGTTCGGCTTCCGATTCGTTCGGCGTGAGCACGCTCACATTGGGGAGAAGCCCGTCAGGCAGGGAGGTGGCAGGCGCAGGATCGAGGATAACCGGAACCCCCGCTTCAGCGGCCAGGGCAGCCACATGTTCCACCACCGCCATGGGGATCTCCAACTGGAGCATCACCACGTCGGCCTTGCGGATCACGTCGTCGTCGGCGTCGACATCGGCAGGCGTGAGCGCGAAATTCGCCCCGGGGGCAACGGAGATGCAATTCTCGCCGGCCTCGTCGACGAGAATCAACGCCACACCGGTCGCGTTCTTCCGATCGAGGAGAATGTGGTCGGTGGCGATCCCTTCTTTCTTGAAATTCTCAATGGCCTGGTGGCCGAAGATATCGTCCCCCACCTTGGCCACAAGGGTCACTTGGACGCCGAGTCTGGCGGCTGCGACCGCCTGGTTGGCGCCTTTTCCGCCCGCGGGCATGAAAAACGTGCCGCCGGTGATGGTTTCACCGGGGCCGGGGATCCGCTGCGACTTGACGACCATGTCCGTATTCACGCTGCCGACGACGACGATCTTGGCGTTGCTCATGGGGTTCTCCCAGGAATTCCCAATCCATGTCCCAACAACAGGCCGCACTCAGAGCCCTCGCAGAATCCGCTGTGATCATGCTCCTGACCAGATAATGAGGCCGAGGCCGGCAATGAAACTGCCAAACATGATCCATAGGAGGCGGTTTGTACCCTCGGGTGCTTCACGGAATTCTCGCCAGATAAAGACGCCCCACAGGG
>CAYSCH010000150.1:0-20233 GCA_964429355.1 uncultured Planctomycetaceae bacterium
CTCGCCCAAGTCTACTTTCGGATCACACACGCATGCGTGCCAAAACTATCGCGTTCACACCACCAATAACACATTTTTGCCCCCTGTCCCCTGTTCCCTGTCCCCCGTCTCCTGTCCCCTGACTCCTGACCCCTGACCTCTGACCTCTGTCCTCTGTCCTCTGTCCTCTGTCCTCTGTCCTCTTCCCACCCTCTGTTCTTTGACAACTAGCATAGCGTACATCAGGCCACCTCGCCCGTTCGCGCCACGGCGAGGTGGCTTGCCGCCCGCGTTGCTGTACCTCGGTGACCCAGGGATGCAGGATCCTCGCCGGCACGTTCAATTGGCCTGCGATCCGACGGCATGAAGTCCAGGGGGAAGCAGAAAGACCAGACCCGGAACGAAATGCCCCACCGCAAACTCATCGTGTTGCGGCAACCAGCATCATGAGCATGAACACCACGGCAAACACGAGCGCGACGGCGACAACCACACTCATGATGACGTTGCAGACGGCAATCCCGATAGCCCGTCCAGTGGACGTGGGCAGTAGGAACCGGACCAGGATGGCGCTGATGACGCAACCGACCGGCAGATCGATGAACATGGCGGTAACGTTATCGAGTGCGGCGGTGACCGGACTGAAGAGAACCATTGCCGCCAGTTGCGCCACACAGATTCCCACCACCTTTCCGCTTGAGACATCGGATTCCCCACACATGCTCGAGGCCAATCGCAATGCGAGGGCGGATACTCCAAGATAGATTGCCAGCCCGACCCCGATCCCAACGAGGGCTCCCATCCACTCGGCGGAGCCGGCATTTCTCATCCTCTCTCGAAATCTCCGGAAGTTGGCCAGACGAGAATTGGGCGGAACGTCGCTGATTCGCTCTTCGTTCCGATCATCTGGCGGTGCCCAGTCGTCGTCCGAAAACGGCCCGTCTTCCTCAGATGCGAGATCGTTTGACTCCGTTGGCTCGGAGATGGCCACGGGCCCTTGGCCCTTTCTCGAATCCATCATCACGGTGACGACCGTAGCCAGCAGCATGATCACCACCACACCCACGCCAATCCCCATGATCGCCCAGAGCCACGTCGGTATGGCATTGTCTGAAGCTCCGCGTCGCACGCTCAGGGCGGCTGGCTGCCCCGTCAACGGATCGAGAAGCACGCCCTGAACCGGCTGGGAAACCGCCGCAACGTCGAGCAGTTCCAGACCGTCGAGGTTCGGCAGACTGCCCAACGGGTCGACGCTTCCCAGGGGCGTCAGGCCCGCCGGAGTGGCTGGCGCCGCCGGCATTCGAGAAACGGGTGTGGCGGGGACCGCGTACGCCGTCGGGACCGCGGGGGCGTCGTCCAGAAGCTCCAGGCCTTCCACAATCTCGCCTTGCGACTTCTCAGGCAGGAGTTCCAGACCGTCCGGCAGGGTTGCCGGCCCATCGGGAAGCAACTCCAAACCTTCGGGCAGTAGCGGCGCGGCAGCCGCCGGACGGTCTTCAATGGGTCTTGCCCGTCGCAGCGGTTTTGCCTTCTTGGGGAGCGGCGTCGGGCCGGTGCCAGCAGGGGAGGATGCCGGCGGTGGTTGGGAACCGGAGGTGCCGGATGCCACCCCGGGGGCCGCTTTCACCTTACTCGTCGACCCGGGGGTTACCAATCCGGCCGACTCAGGCTTGTGGGCTTCTGGCTGCGGCGTTACAGGGTAAGCCGGCAGGGGAGCCTGTCGTGGCGGAAGAGGAGCTGGTCTTCCCTCAGATCCCTTCGGCGCACTGGCCGGCGCAGGGGTTTCTGGCCGCCGCCTCGGTTCTGCTGGCGTGGCCAGAGGCTTGGCAACTGCCTTGGCAGCCGGTTTGGCCGGGGGCTCAGCGGGGACCAGAAGTTTCGTGTCCTCTCTCAGTTCCAACTCGCCCGGATCGGGACGCATCCAGTCGTCGCTTGCTTCTTCCGTCAGATTCCAGTCGTCTTCATCGTCACCTGTCAGGTTCCAGTCGTCGTTGCCGACGGGCTGCCCGTCAGGCTTCGATTGCGCAGCAGCTTTGTTGCGTGCGCCAGAATCGGGCTTGAGTTTCGCATCGCCGGAGGCGAGCTTCTGCCGCGCCAATTCCTCCTGGTAACACTTGCGGTGATAGAAGAAACCAACGACGTCCTTGACCCGTTCCTTCGGATTATCGAAGGTCTTGTGACAGATGCGGCATGCATCCTCCGGCGCATCGCCGGCGTGCTTCTGGTAGCATCCCAAATGATAGACCGTTCCAAGCACATCTGCGAACCGTTCCGCTTTGCCGCGGATCGGCTTGCCGCAGATCTTGCAGGTCTCGGCGGACGGTTCTTCGCCGGTCCGCTTGGCTTGCTGTCTTGGGCCTCCTGTAGAGGGGGCTTGCCTCTCCGCAGCCGGCGAGGGGAGCGATGGAAGCTGGTTGAGCGTATTGCAGCGCGGGCAGCGTGTCGGCATGCCGGCGTAGCGATCGTTCGCCCGCAGTTCTTTGCCACATCGCTTGCATTGAACAACAACGCTCATGGAAGGACCACCAGAAGAGACCACGCCCCATTCGCCACCTCTCCCATAATACTTCGAGGTGGCAACTCGGAAAACCGCGTCTGGCACCCTGGCACCGCTCGCCGGAGTTGTCACTTGAGCTGTTCTGGGAAAATGGCTAAAGTCTGCGGGTTTTAGCGGCCGATCCGATTGTGATGATGGGGGAGACTGTGCGCTTTCTCTGTTCAGATCCCCCGACAAGGCCGCCGTTGTACGCATCCATGTCCGCGGGTAGGGTTCCACCTTCGGTCAGGGTTTCTTAGAGCCGCTAACAAAACCACCGGCTGTGCACATCCATGCCCGTGGGAGACTCGTACGTTTTGTGAGGGTTTCTAAGGACGAGTTGCAGGGGGTAATGGAGGGGTGAGAACATGGTGACAGGCTGGATCCGGCCGATCCGATACCTGGCCGAAGGAATCGTGGCAGCCGACACACCGCGCCAATTGGCCCTTGGGCTGGCGATCGGAATGATGATCGGACTTGTGCCCAAGGGCAATCTGACCGCAGTCGTCCTCTCGATGATCCTCCTGGGGACCCATGTCAATCTGGCGACCGGCTTGCTGGGAGCGTTTTCTTTCTCCTGGCTGAGCGGCTGGACCGATCCCCTGGCCGACCGGATCGGGCATGGTCTGCTGACCTGCGAGCCGCTGCAGCCTCTGTTTGCCTGGCTTTACGACCTTCCCCTGGCTCCCTGGACCTCGCTTGACAATACCGTGGTCGTCGGCAGCCTCGTGTTGGGGATCGGCTTATTCGTGCCGGTGTACCATTTCGGCCACCTTGCCTTCCAAAAGATCCAACCGCGTTTCGCCGAGCACCTGAAACGCTACCGCGTTGCTCAATTGCTGGACCATGCCGAACTCGCAGCCAGGTGGAAGAAGTCATGATTCGCTGGAACTATGCCGCTCCGCGTCTGCTGCTCGTGCTGGCGGTGCTCCTGCTGGTCTACCTGGGCATGAACCCGTTGCTCAAGTGGACCATTGAGTCTTTCGGGGAGCAAGCCCTTTCGATGCGAGTCGACGTGGGGAGTCTCAAGGCGTCGTTAACCAATACCGAACTCCGCATTGATGACTTTGCAGTCGCCAATCCGAAGACCCCCAACACGAATCTCTTCGACGCCGAAAGTATCACGCTGTCGCTGGACACCAATGCCCTGTTGCGACGCAAGTTCGTCGTTCGCCAGGGGCACGTTCAAGGCCTGCGTCTGCAGGGCGAGCGCGACGCGGCGGCCCAGCCAGTTGATCACTGGCAATGGAATGTGAGGGGCGACCGGATCAAGGAAGAGGCCGAGCTGTGGCTCGAAACGCTGTCGGCGAGCCTGGGAGACCAACTCGAAGCCGAGGTTGCCGGGCTCGAATCGGTGAAACTGGCCAAGGGACTTCTTGAAAGCTGGCCCGAACAGTACCAGCAGTTGGAGGCCAGAGTCCACGCGGTGAAGGCCCGCGTGGAGAACCTGCGGACTCTCTTTCACACGCGCCCTGAGAATATCACCGCCGGGCTGCAGCACTACCAGAAGACGCTGGCGGAACTCGAACAACTCAAGCAGGACATGGACAGCCTGGCCAGGCAGATTGATGGCCTGCCCGCCCGGGTTGAATCGGATCGCGGCGCCATCCTTGCCGCCACTCGCCAGGATATCGAGCGAATCGAGGCCCGATTTAAGGCGATTCGCCTCGATCAAGAGACGATCACCGGCTACTTTCTTGGCCCGGAAATGGGCCGCCGCGTGGTCACCATTACCGAATGGGTGCGATGGGTGCGAGCACACCTTCCCGACGAGGATCTCGATTTCGAAGTCGAGCGTCTCCAAGGCACCAACATCCTGTTTGCCGGGCGGCGGGCGCAGCCAGATTTCCTGATCCAGTCGCTCAGGCTTGACGGCGAAACGACCGTGGACGGTAAGCTGTATTCGTTCGCCGCCGCCGCGTCCGGGTTGACCAACGCGCCGAAGCTCTACGGCCGCCCCGCCGAAATCCGTGCTCAACTGGTCGGCGATGTGACCTTGGAAGTGCATGCCGTCCTCGATCGCACCGGTACGCAGCCCGTCGATCAAATCGTCATCAATTGCCCCGACCTGACCCTGCCCGAGGCGTCGCTTGGCCGGCAGGATGCCGTGGCCCTCGTCCTTCGGCCCGGCAATACCCATATGTGGATCGGCATCAGCCTGTCGGGTGATCGAATTGCAGGAACCATGCTGCTGAGACAATCGGGCCTTGAATTCGTGCCTGCCGTGGCCGACCGGCTCGGCGGTCAGCGCCTGGCGGATAACCTTGCGCGGGCGACCGAATCCCTCAAAGAAATCGAGATTCAGGTCGATCTTGCCGGCCCCCTGGCACGCCCCGAGTGGGTCATGCGGTCGAACCTGGGCGAGAAGCTCGCCGAAGGTTTGAACCGGGCGGCAACCGCCGAACTCCAGTACCGGCGGAATCAGGCCGTGCATCTCGTTCAGGAACAGGTCGACAAGGAACTCAACAAGTTCCGGAACCGCCTGGCGGCGGATGAGGCGGTCCTCATGGCCCGACTCAAGCTGAACGAATCAGAGGTCCAGCAACTCGGCAAACTCATCGCCCAGCAAGTTCCCTCCGCCGACAAGATCCTCACCAAGGCCCTCGGCGATCGACTTCCGCTGCGATTCTGAAAAACCTCGCTCGTGCCCTTCAGTTCGTCGCGGTCGCCGCTGGAGAATCGGGGCTGCCCGCGGGGCCCTTGAACAGGAGCGGAGCGAACTTCGCCAGGTAATTCCGCCAGTTGAGCCAGGTATGTCCGCCCGACGTCTCCTCATAGACCACGTCGAACCCGTGCTTCTTCAGCATCGCCACGGTACTCCGGGAAGTCCGCACCAGGAAATCATCGCTGCCGGTGGCAAACCACACCAGGTCGAGCCCTTCTCTCAGCTTGGCATTGCCCAGAGCCTCCTGATGCTTCTCCTCCCAGGGTGGACCCGGGGGCGAGAAGGGGCCAGAGCCGTCGATCCCAAAAACTCCCGAACTGAAGACCCCAATGTGGCCGTAGTCCTCCAGGTTGGCGATCGAAATGTTCAGAGACTGCCCGCCCCCCATCGACAAGCCCGCAATGGCTCGGTGTGACCGGTCGGCGTGGACGCGGTAGTTCTTCTCCACAAACGGCCGGATGTCGGTGACGAAGTCCTCTTCGAACTCGTCGCGTCGCGATTCCGAGCTGCCCTCCCGTGGCTGGCCGAACCGGAAGGGGCCCGTGTGTCCGGCGGGCATGACCACCACCATGGGCTTCGCCTTTCCGGCGGCGATCAGGTTGTCGAGGATGAACCCGGCCCGGCCGACCGTCGACCACGAATCGTCCGAGTCGCTTGCCCCGTGCAGCAGGTAAAGGACCGGAAACTCCCCCTCTCCCGATTCGTAGCCCGGCGGTGTGTAGACGTGCATGCGACGGAATCGTTTCAGCGATGTCGAACGGTAGGTGACCTCGGCCACGGCTCCGTGGGGCACCTCTCGGGTGTCGAAGTCCTCCGAGCCGGGAACGTAGACCAGGCTCCATGTGCTGGAGTTCGATTCGCTTGTAGCCGGGCTCTTGGGATCGACAACGGCCATGTCGTCGACGTTGAATCGGTAGCGATACGCCCCAGGCTCCACCGGCCCCACCGTGATCTCCCAGACGCCGTTGTCGGCCTTGATCAGCCCGGTATCGCGGCCGAGATTGGGGATGTCGCCGGCCTCGAGCCGCACCGATTCCGCCTTGGGGGCGAGAATACGGAAGGTAACATGCCGATCCGGCGCCACCTCGGGCGAAGCGAACTGCAGCCCCTGCGGTCCGGGACCGCGCCGAGGCTGTGCCTCCTGGGCCGAAGCGGAAAATGCGAAGCTGACCCATGCCGCCAGCAGTGCGGCCATGAGAGTTGCGGTCGGTTGCGAGAATGTCATCGTGAGTCGCCCTCCTGGTGATCGCCGGCGAGTGAAGTCCGCTTTCGATCGATGGCCGCGGAATCTGCCGGGTGAAGTCTAACCGAGGGGACGGGAGATTCCCAGCAGCCCACGAGGAAAAGCGAGGAAAAGCCCGCCACGGGAAGGCCGTCAATCCCGCTCATTTGGCCCGCGGGTGGGCCTTCTCGTAGATTTCCCGCAGGCCCGCCGTGCTCACGTGGGTGTAGATCTGCGTGGTCACGAGGCTCTTGTGGCCCAAGAGCTCCTGCACGCTGCGGATGTCGGCGCCCCGATCGAGAAGGTGGGTGGCGAAGCTGTGGCGAAGGGAATGGGGGCTCGTGCGCCCGTCCAGTCCCGCCTCCTTCAGATACTTCTCGAGCATCCGGGCCACGCTGCGGGTGGTGATGCGGCGCCCGAACTTGTTGACGAACACGGGCGATTCGGCGCCTCGCGACTGGCTGGCGTGGAGTTTCCGTACCTCGAGCCAGGTCTGCAAGGCCTTCGCCGCAAAGGAGCCGATCGGCGCGAAGCGTTCCCGTTTTCCCTTGCCCCGTACTCGGGCGATCTCCCCTCGGAAGTCGAGATCCCCGTCGTTCAGCCCCACGGTCTCACTCACGCGCAGGCCGGCGGAGTACATGGTTTCCAGAATTGCCCGGTCCCGCTTGCCCGGTACCGTCTTGGCCGATGGGGCTCGAAGCAGCCGTCCGATGTCGTCGGACGAAAGGAAATGGGGCAAGGTGCGGCCCTGTCGCGGATTTCTCAGGGCCTTGGCGGGATTGTTGTCGACCCAGCCCTCACGCTGTCCAAACCGGTAGAAACTACGCAAACTGGCCAAACGCCGGGCAATCGTCGACTTGGCATACTCCGCTTCGTGGAGCGCGCCGACGTAACCTCGCAGCTCGATCGACGAAACCTGCGAAGGGCTTGGGCAGATGCCTTCGTGGGCTTCTTCCAGGTAGTCGGCCAGGGCCGTCAAGTCCTCGCGATAGCTCTTGACCGTCAACTCCGACGCATTCCGCTCGGTTCGCTGGTAGTTGAGAAAGCGATCAATTTCGACGCGCATCGAGTCTCGGTCAAACGAGGTCGTCCGGATCAGTCGGCAAAGGAACCTGGAAGCGTCGATTGATCGTGTGCTTCTGGCTCTCCTGGCGGATCTTCTGGCTGAGCACCGCCGCGTCGTACCAGGTGAAGCTCAACTCCGGGTTGGAGGCATAGCGCCCCAGAGTTCGCAGTGTCTCGGCGCGGCTCGAATCGTCGTAGAGGAAGACGTACCGCTCACAGCCTTTGATCAACGCGAGGACATTGATGTCTTGACTCATGGGGGATATCTCCAAGTATCCGTCAAATTGCCTTCTCTTCCGGACCGCTGACACAACCACCGGTCACTTGCACCGGGGGGCGGCTGGAAACTCGCCGGTCTGGTCAGGGCTCATCAGGGCGGGACGACCGTCTACGTTCAAGTCCGGGATGCCGGCCCGGGGTCATCCGTTCACTTCCCGGAACTTACCGCACAATCGCTACAACCGTTCGGTTCGATCACCAGGGGCGGTTGTGGATTCGGTCCGACATACGGAACTGATAGTGTTATCGGAATTCGGGCCATCTCCACACCACTCGCGTTTCGCCTGCTCCGCCGCGGGCGGAAAGCATCTCCCAGATGTGCATGTGACAACAGAAACGGATGAAGTCGTCGCTTCGTTCCAGGTAGGTCTGCCAACCGCCGAATCGCGCGTCGTCGCGGAAGAAATAGTAGCTGGACAAAGCTTCTGTGAATTCCGGATCGTGCCCGTTGTAGGCCTGAGTGTGCCGCAATACTGGCTTGTCCGACGGGCAGCAGGATTGCGGCTCGGCACGGGGCGGCGGAGGAATCAGCCCGCTGGGATCGGGCCAGTCGGGCGGAAACGTCGCTTCGACGCTGCCGGCGGCATCAGCTGTCGCTGCTGGCGCTGCGGCCGGCTGTTCGTAGCTCGTCTCCTCGATCCACAAGCCCGACTCGGTCTTGGCCGGTGTATCGTCCACTGCAGGGACCGCCGGTTTCGTTGGATTGGCTTCCGAAGACCCGGGCTGCGCCGGTGTCGGCGGTGCGGCCGAACTGGTCGCATTCAGGATCGTGTAGTCGTACTTCGGGGTCTGGGTTTCCAACTGGGCTTTGGCCAGGGAGAACTCCGTTTCATACACCAAAGGAGCCGGAATGTGTTCTTCTTCCGGTGTCCCCCACGGCAATCCATAGCCCGGCGGGATAGGATGGAAGCATGGATTGGCGGAATACCATTCCACCTGGAGCGAACATCGCGGCGGGTAGTAGGGCGAGTAATCGGTCACCGCGCCCACGACCACCGCATCCGCTCCCAAGACTTGAGCGAGCCGCCGCGCTTCCGCGGCAGCGTTTTCCGGCGTGAACTGGATGCGGTGCCGAAGGATTGCCTGCTCCACCACCCCGACCGGAATCACCTCGAATCCCGGCACGAGCTGAAGTTCGTTGAAGTAGGCCTCTGCAAACCGGCGGCCGTCGAGGGTTGCCTCTTCGCTCAAATTGATGAACGGAATGATCGCGACCGTCGAAAGCTGCGGGAAAGGATTGTGCAGTGTCGGCTGATGCGCGATCTCCGGCAGCAGGCTGCATCCCGGCAAGGCCGTTGCCAACAGGAGCAACAGAGCCTGTGGGAGTCTTAGACTCCGGCGGTTGCCGCAGCCGACGCAACGAAGATTCGTCACGCCTCGTGCGATGGCTGCGATGCTTGCCAGGAGTTTGGCCGGTAGTGGCATGGAGACGAGTTTTCGGGTAGAAGGCATCCCCCCTTCTGTACCCCCCGGAAGGCTAGCGTCATTGGTGCACGGCCTGCCGGTCTATTCAATACGGACGGCTTTATCGGCAGGGTCGAAAGGGCTTCTCCAACCAAAAGTCGGTGTTTTCTGAGAATCATTGCCCTTGAAGCACAAGACCAAGGGCCTGACAATGCCTGGAGAGCCCTTGCCCGGGCAGGACTGAGTCATCTTGTCCAGGCAGATGAGACTCCTCCCGGCATGCGGCCAGATGCTTGGTTATGCATCCTTGACCTAAACTACCCATTCGTGCTGTTTTCCTCAGGTTCGCTCATGGCAGTCAAGTCTGTTCTTCGACATTTCACCCGTCCAGTTCGTATCGGTTCGATCACGATTGGCTCGGGGCATCCAATTGCCGTGCAAAGCATGTGTGCGACGAAAACCGCCGATGTCCAGGCCACGGTTTCGCAGGCAAACGCCCTCGCCAGTGCCGGGGCTGGGGTGGTGCGGGTCGCGGTCGATAGCCGCCGTGAGGCGGAGGCGCTCGAGTCGATTCGTGAGCAGACGACCGCCAACCTCTCGGTAGACCTCCAGGAGAACTACCGGCTGGCACTGGATGTGGCCCCCTGGGTCGACAAGATCCGCTACAATCCGGGCCACCTTTACCACCATGAGCGGGAACGGCCCTGGCAGGACAAGGTTCGATTTCTCGTCGACGTGGCCGGCCAACACGATTGCGCGATCCGCGTGGGCGTCAACTGCGGATCCGTTGACCCGGCGAAACGGGCGAAGTATGCGGCCGACGATTCGATTGGGCCCATGCTTGAGAGTGCCCTCGACCACTGCGAATTCCTCGACTCCCTCGGTTTCACCCGATACTGCGTGTCGCTCAAGGACTCCGACCCCGCCAAGGTGATCGAGGTCAACCGGCGGTTCGCCGCCGAGCGTCCCGAGATCCCCCTGCACCTGGGAGTGACGGAGGCGGGAATGCCGCCCCATGGCGTCGAGAAGTCTCAACTCGCCCTTCACACGCTGCTCAGCGAAGGGATTGGCGACACGATCCGCGTCTCGTTGACCGTTCCCAACGACCGGAAACACGAGGAGATTGAAGCCGGACGCAAGATCCTGGACGACCTCGCCGCCGGCCGTTCACCCGGCACTGCCCCTCTGGGCCTGACGGGCTTGAACATCATCAGTTGCCCAAGCTGTTCTCGCGTCGAGAACGAAGCCTTCGTGGATCTGGCCGCCAGGGTGAAGGAGATGACCGCCTATGCTTCTGATAAACCAATCACGATCGCCGTGATGGGGTGCCGAGTGAACGGCCCCGGCGAAACCGACGATGCCGATCTGGGCCTGTGGTGCGGGCCGAACCACGTCAATCTTAATCGCGGCGGCGAGAGGCTGGGCGCGTTTTCCTATGACGAAATCCTGCCGCGATTGAAGACGGAGTTGGACAGACTGATCCAGCAGCGGCCAGAATAGGGCTCTGCCGGAAGCCGTGCAGCACAAAGCGGCTGGGTTCGTGGAAAGAAACGACCGGCCCCGGGTCTTCCTTCACAGCTTCCTTACGATCACAACCCTCCGCTCCCGATTCAGCCTCTCCACCTGCCCGGCCAGATCGGTCCACGGCTGCAGCACCGAGTCTTGATAAACTCCGCATGCCGCTACATAGGCTGCCTGGTGATCGGTTCCGTCCGCCATCCGTTGTACGTGGACCGCTGGGCTCGTCAATTCCAGCTCGTCCGTCACCTGCACCGCCGAGCTGTCGGGGTGAAGCTGGATGGTTCGCTTCAGCCGGATCGGGAAACGGTTCCGGCCGGTGATCAAACGCCTCTGGAGCAATCTGCGGACGACTGTTCGGCACCAGCGGCCGACCGCCCACATGCCGGTGTGCAGGATGGACTGCTTGAGCGGTGTGGCCGTTTCGAAACGGGCTGTGTGGAGGGATCCGGAAACCGTAATTCGCACACTCCCGTCGCTCTCGCTGCTGAAGTCGACAGCCCGATCACGATCGTGCATTTGCGAAACTGCGACCGTGCCATCGCGGGTTTCGATCACCAGGCCCGCGTCGGTCCTGCAGCGGTCGCCGTCGAAGTGCTTCACGATTCCTCCCCGGGCAGTTGAGACAACCGTGTGGCGATCGCCACGGCGGAAGACGAACAGCCCCGCGTTGGGAAAGTGCCGATGAAGTTCCCTGTTGCCGTCGATCCGGAGCGGGCGGACGGGTGACCAGTCGACGTAAGCTTCGATGCGGTTGCCCAGCCGGTGTGCGAAAAGCCGGTCGTCGTTGAAATAGGCTTGCGTTCCCTTTTCCACGGACTGCAGAAAACCGTCGGCCAGATCGGCCGCTTCCGGCAGTTGTGCCGCGAGCAGTTCAAAACCGTGGGGGTAAAAATGGCAGGTTCCCCGGCTCCCGTACTCGCCGCCATAGCTGCCATCCGGATGGAGGAAATGGTGCGAGAAGGCGACAGCCCGGCGGATCGGCTCGTCGAGTCGTTCGTTGCCGGTCGCCTGCCGCAGTTTGGCAAGGCAATCGATCGTCACCGTCTGGTAGCCCGGGTCGGCGCCGCCGTACTCCTCGAACCAACCCTCTTCATCCTGCCAGGCAATCACCTGGTCGACTTGCCGCAGAGCCGCCTCCCGGTATTGCCCCTTGCCGGTGATTTCGGCAACCCGCCACAGTCCCAGGGCCGCCAACGCATGGTGGTTTGTCAGACGGCCGGACTCCTCGTTTTCCATCAGCCATTGAGCCCGGCGACGGAACCAGTCGAGCAGTTCCTTGTCGTCCAGACGAAGCAACTGGTAGGCCTTCGCGGCAGCCTGAAGCGAGAAAACCGCCGCGCCGAGGGCACGTTCGAAGGGATAGTAGTCGTCGCACGAACCGTCGCGGTGGCACGCACGGGCGGAGAATCGGAGAGCGGCAATGACCAACTCGCGCACCCGCTCACAGCCGTACCAGCGATTACCAGGAAGCTCGTGCGTGTACACGAGGGCCAACGGCAGCACACCTTCCTGATACATCTCCGAAGGGAAGCAGGCAGTGCGGTAGTGCCAGTACTGGCGGTCCAGGCATCCGAATGTGGGCCGAAAAGGATTGCGGTCCACGGCGCCCAGGAGCCTCGCTACGTCGTCATAGACTCCGTCCAGGTAGCGGTCGCGCTTTCCCTCGTCGCGCTGAGAACAACGAGACCGGTACTGGCCAAGGCGTCTGCGGTTCTCATGGTCGCTCGGATCGTCGGTACCTGCAAGACGGCAGATCCGGCCCGTGATGCTGGAGATCGACATGGTTTCGCACCCTCGTACAGTCCGTCGAAAGTGTTATGTCACGGCGTGACCTGCAATCCGTCTGGTCTCCCAGCGCTTGCAGGACACTGCTTGCCGGCAGGCGGCAGACAATCCGGCGCCCTCCTACCGCCGGTGGTGGGCCACGATGATCTCGGCGAGCAATCCCAGCATACAGGTCATGAAGCCGGCAGTGAGCACGACGATGTCGGACTCCTGCATGCTCCCGGTGAACGTGAAACTGAGCAGGCTCAGCAGCGTGCCGAGGCCGATGACCATGGCCGACAGCGGCAGAAACACCTTGAGCGGCCGGAAGTAGAGCACCATCCTCAGTACCGTGCTCAGGTAGGCCGCCGTATCGCGGATCGGGTGGAACTTGCTCTTGCCGATCCGCGTTCGATACGAAATCGGCACGTATTTCACGGAATATCCGTTGGTCAGGAAGGCCAGCGTCATCGTGGTTACGCAACTGAAACCGTTCGGCACGACCCACAGCCAGGGAAGCATGGCGTCACGCTTGAAGGCCTTCAGGCCCGTGTTCAGGTCCGGGATCCTTGTGCCGGTCAGGTAACAGGCCAGTTTGCGAATGAACCACTTGGCCGGAACCCGCAGCCACGGCATGGTCCCCTGTTCGCTGGTTCGGGCACCATTGACCTGGTCGTAGGCCGGAAAGTATTTGAGCAGGTCGGGGATGCTCTCGGCGGGATAGGTGCCGTCGGCATCGAGCATGACTACGATTTCACCCTGGGCGTTGCGGATACCGACCTTGCGAGCAGCGCCGGCGCCGCGGTTTTCCGGGCAGCGAATCACGCGAATCGGGCATTGCCAGCAATCCGCCGCGTAGCGTTCCGCCAACTCGGCGGTTGCGTCCGTCGAGGCATCGTCGACGATCAGAATCTCGTAGCGGATCGCCGTCGACGAGAGTGCGCCCACGATCTCCTCAAGAACCGGTTCGATGGCCAGTTCTTCGTTGTAAGTGGGCAAGAGCACGGTCAATTGGCACGTGGAAGCAACTTCCGTGGCCGATGCCGTGACAATCTGGGTCTGCCAACCATCCATGGTCAGGCTCCAATCGGCTGGTCCGCCCGCCTGGGAGCAGGCAGCGGATTGTTGTTGTCAGATGCGGGAGTTCCGTTTATAGCACACGGACCCCTCCAGGCCCAACATCATTCCCGTGTGTTGAACATTGCGAACGCTGCCGAGCATCGATCGAACATCGCGTGCGAACTTGTTTCTGATGTTTATTGACTTCGCTTGTTTGACTAGACTACCCGACTATCCCAGTTTCGCCTTGACCATTCGCGGTTGCAGATGTTAGACTTTCCCTCGTTGGTGGCCGACTCTGAATCTCGGAGTCCCCAGTCATGGACGCTGAGGGTAGCCGGATGCTTGAGACTTTGGGAATTGTCGAAGCGTGCTTCACATCGCCACGTGCTCGCATCAAGGCCGCACGAAAGCTGGGGACGAAATCGGTTCTGGAGTGGATTATCCGGCGGATGACCGACTGCGAGAAGCTCGATGGAGTGATTGTGGTTACCAACAACGTCCCGGAGAATCGGATCGTCCAGGAATTGACTCCCCTGGATGTTCCTGTCTTTGTCTCGCGGCGGCCCGACGTCTTGGGCAGTCTCGCAGCCGCTCTGGAAGAATATCCGAGCGATTCGATCGTCCGTATGTCGGCCGAACGTCCGTTCGTCGACCCCTTTCTGGTCGATCGTTTGATTTCGTCGGCCCGGGTCGATCCAGGCTGTGATTACGTCAGCTATGCGTCGCGCAACGGACGTCCCGCCGTGCTGTCGCCCATCGGTCTGTTCGCCGAGTGGTTTCGTACGGAGTCGATTCGGCTGGCTGCCCGCAAGGCAAAGGCGCCGGCCGATCGGGATAACCCCACGCAATTTGTATTTTCCCATCCGGAGCGATTCCGGATTCGTTTGCTGCCGGCCCCGGCCGCGATCGATCGCGAAGACGTGCGTTTGACCGTCGATATTGAGGAGGACTGGGAGAACGCACTGGCGATCTTCGAGGCTCTGGGCCCGGAAGAACTGGATTGGCAACGGATTGCCCACCTGCTGGACCATCAGCCGGCCATGCGCAGACGCATGGCGGCGCTCAATCGGGTCTACGCGCCCAATTGAAGTCGATCCGGCAGGCTCGTTTGCGAAAGGACTCGACCATCATGCAACCTGCTCCAAGCCGGCGGCCGAACCGGTGTCCTTTTGCCGTATGCGCAGGCATCTCCCCTCTCCAACGGGAAGTGCCGGCCCTGCTACCCGGCGGTGATCCTTTGCTCTCCACACGTTTCTCGGTGTCTGCCGAGAGAACCTTTGCCCTAAGAATCCCTTACAAAACGTGAACGTTTCCCACGGGCATGGATGTGCACAGTGGCATTGTTAGCGGCTCCAAAAGATCCCCGCACGTTCGTTGCGATTGTGGCGACAAGGACTCAGCCATGCGCTGCCTCACATTTTCCATATCCGTCCCCTCGCAAGCCGTCCGCCCCCTGAAGAGGCCGGTCGAGGGATTGCTCCTGGATAGCTGCAACGTCCTCTACGATGCCACCGGCTGGCACCGTTGGTTGCTGCAGGTCTTGCGGCATCTGGGGGTACACACACAATATCACTGCTTGTTCCATGTATGGGAGAAGGACTATCTTTGCGCGGTCCATCGCGGCCAATGCGATCGGTGCGAGGCCCTGCGATTGTTCCTGCAGGCCCTCGGCCTGAGCCGCGGTCAGATCGAGGAACTGGCCACGACGTGCGAAGCACGAAGATTGCGTTGGGAGACTGAAACCCGGCTCCTTCCCGGCGTCAAGAACACGCTTCGTCAGCTCGCCTCCGCCGGCATTCCACTGGCGGTCGTCAGCGATACGGAACATACAAGCCTGGAACTCCTCGGTCGCCTGGAGAAGATGGGCTTGCCGGATATCCTCACCGCCGTCGTCGCCTCTCGCGACCTGGGATGCATCAAGCCCGATCCGGCGTGCTACGAAACGGCCTTGAAGGCCCTGCATCTCCAGGCACGGCAGGCGGCGTTCGTCGGACACGATGCCGACGAGTTGGCCGGCGCTGCCCGGCTCGGCATGCAGACGATCGCCTTCAATCCCAGCCATGATGTCCAGGCCGATGTGCTGCTGACGCGATTCGAGGACCTCCCCGAAATCATCAGCCTGCCAACCTGCCGGAGAAGCATGGCCGGATGAATCCACTGCTCCAAAACAACCTCACCTCTCACGGTGCCTCGGCACGGGCCTGCCAGGCCGCCGAGCCTTGTTCCGTCATCCCATCGGAGACCCAGTCTTCTCTCGTGCGGCACTCCGGGGGCAGCTTCCCGGACGATCCGGCTGGGGTGGACCGTTACATCCTCACCCGCGCGGACTTTGCCGATTTGTGCGTCGCTCAGAAGCCGGTTGTCGTTCTCGCCGGCGCTTGGCCTCAGGAACAGTCGAAACTCGTGGTGGAATTGGACAGCACGATCGATTGCCGATACACTTGGCTCGATCGGGAGGCGGAACACCTCGCGGAACTGGCCGGAGGCGGGCTGCCCGATTACGGGGCCGGACTCCCTGCGCCCTGGGTGAATGCCCTCGGCCTGCGTTACTACCTGGTCAAGCTGCTTCGTGTCATCGAGTATTTTTCCAGCGTTGAGCCTCCCCAGAAAGGCCAGTGCTTTTGCCTGATTGCCGACCGGGCCGATGGGGATGACGTTGCCATCATCACCACGATCTGCCGGCGGGCGGGGGCCGAATGCCACGTGCGCTGGCGAGGCAGCCAGCCCGACGCAGAACCGTCTGTGACCGAACCGGAGGAATGGTGGCGGCGCTCCATGCGGATTCTTGCCAACCGGCTTCAATTGCCGGGCCACATGCGCCGCGGCGGTTCTCGGGTCGTTCTCTGCGGCAATCCTCGTTTTCTCGATCCGCTGTGCCAGGTGCTGCACGAGCGGAAGTGTCGCATCTGGTGGCTCTACGACCGTTTTGCGGTGAAGCCTTTCTGGCGCTGGCACCTTCGAGGAATTCCCCAACTGACCTGTCAAAACAACCCGCATCGGGACGACGAACCGGGGAATGCCCCGATCGACTTGCCGCCGCTTCCATTTCGGGGGATCGATCTTCACGACCTGGTGCTGGAGTGGCTGAATCGACGGTTGGCCGGTAGGCGGCGCGATCAGCGGCGCTGGCTGGACCAGATCGACCGCCACTTCCAGCAGATCAGGCCGAATCTGCTCGTGATGGACGAGGATGCCACCCCTATGAAACGGATCGCCCTGGCCGCTGCCCGGCATTACGGAGGCAAGTCGTTCGTCGTCCAGCACGGAGCGCCCGTTGCCCGGTTCGGTTTTGCCCCCCTGGCCGCCGACGGTCTCTTCGCCTGGGGGCTTTCAACTCGTGAACAACTCCAGCGTTGGGATATTCCCTCCGAGCGAGTCTTGGTCACCGGTTCACCCAGTCACGATTCGCTCCAGAAAACACTCCGCCGCAGCCGGGCGCCTCAACAAGTTCCATCCGGCAGCCCCCCCCGGATTCTGCTCCTGGCAACGGTTCCCCCTCGCGATTGCCGTCCGGACGTGATCGAGTTGAATCTGAACAGCCGCTCTTACGGGGAGATGATCGAAGCCGCCTTCGCCGCGGCCGAGGCGATCCCTGGAGCGACCCTCGTTCTGAAACCTCACCCACGAACGAAGACGGACCTGGCGATCGAGCAGGCCATATCTCGACATCCTCACCTCCGGGTCGAACCGGTCCGCTCGGGATCCTTGGCTCAATCGCTGCGCGGCATTGATTGTGTGCTCAGTTGCCTCTCGAGTGCCGGTATCGAGGCGACTCTGGCAGACGTGCCGGTCATTCAGTTGGTTCCGCGGGGCGCCGGTCAGGTTCTTCCCTCCGAGCGATGGGGTCTGCTCGGGTCGGCGTCGAGCGCGGCGGAATTGCTTCCAGTTCTGGAAGAGGCCCTGCAACGGCAATCCCCGGCCACAAACGCGGCGCGGGAGGTAGTTTTTGCGGGCGCCTCCTTCTGGCGCCGAGAATCCACCGGAGTATCCGATTCCGCAACACGCATTGCCGATATCCTGCTGGACCACGAAAAACAAAGCCCGTTGCTACCGCGTAAGAACGAAGAGCAGGGATGCTCGATGGCAATTGCCAGGAACTGAGGAAGGAGACAATCTACGTGGCAGCACGTGTGCAGACGCTCGATTCATCGTTTCTTCACAGCCCGGCAGCCCCTGCCGGTGGATGGCGGCGCGTGGCTGTCGACTGCCTCACAGTCGGCGGGGCGGCGGCGATCTGCCACGGCTTCGGCATGGTCACCAGCCTTCTTCTGAAGGTCGTTCTGGATCCGGTCCAGATGGGGGTCTGGCAAGGTCTCAAGATGTTTCTGACCTATGGCAACTATGCCAATCTGGGGATCAGCAAGGGCGCCCTTCGAGATTACACGGTGGCCTTGGGACGGGGTCACACGGAGGAGGCGCGACGGGGTCTTGATCTGGCGTACACATTCAATTCGGTAACAAGCCTGGTCTATGCAGCGATTCTGCTCGGTGCAGCCGCCTGGCTGGGATCTTCCGCCAACGGCTTCGTCGCGGGACCGTGGACCATCGGCCTGGCCGTGATCGGCGGTCTTGCCGTGCTCTCCCGCTATGTCACCTTCCAGGTGACAATCCTTCGCGCGCACAAGGCCTTCGATCTGACGGCGCGGCTCTCTGTTCTGGAAGCGGTCCTGACGCTGGTCGTTTGTACTCTCACAACATGGCTATGGGGAATCTATGGACTGCTTCTGGGTACGCTCATCGTGCTCCTCGGATCGTTTCTCTACGTCCAGCAATGTCGCACCGTCGATCTGCGCTGGGCATTCGATGCTGCAGAAGTCCGCCGCCTGATTTCCGTCGGCAGTCCCATCCTCCTGGCCGGCACGATGATCACCGTGCTTCGCTCGCTCGACAAACTGATGATCCTCGGCTACATGAGCGATCGAGAATACCAGCTCGGCTGCTATTCGGTGGCCATCATGGCGTCGACCCAGATCTACGGACTTGGCAACATGCTCTCGATTGTGATGAATCCCCGATACGCCGAAAAGTATGGCCAGACCGGAGACCGCCGAGAAGTGGCTCGCCTGGCGGCCGCCTCGAGCGAGTTGCACGCCGCTGCGATGGCCCTACCGGCAGCCTTGGCCGTAGTCCTTGCAGTACCGCTCTTGAGAGACATCCTCCCAGACTATCAAACCGGTTTGCCGGCACTTGTGTGGCTTGTGCCGGGCACGGTGGCCCTCGTACTGTCCATTCCGGCCACCCAATTCCTTGTAGCGGTGGGACGCCAGGAGCGAGCACTCCTGGCCGTCCTTCCGGCGATCGGGCTTGCTGCTCTGGGCAATCACTTTGCCCTTCGCAGCGGTCTGGGACTGACCGGCGTCGCAGCATCCACGACACTGGCCTACGTGGCTTACATGGCGCTCGTCATCGGCATTTCCTTCTGGCAGGACCTCAGCGGCCGGGAGCGACGGAGCTCCCTGCTCCTGACCACTCTTGTGGTCATGCCCACCCTGATCATCTCGATTCTCCTTGAACGCCAGTACCCGGGCGTTCAGGCCGACCTTGTCACCACCTTGGGCAAGGCCGTGCTGGTAACCGCCGTCTGGGGCGCCACGTGTGGTGCAAGCTGGCTGTGGGGAGGTTGGGATCATTTGTACACAAAACGGAGACAGGGCACGAGTCAAGCTGGACGCAATCTGTCATGAAACGAATGCCGCTGGCCGAATTCGAGAAACGCTGCCAGAAACCCGACCACCGGAAGGTCGGAAATTGGATGGCCCGTCGATGGATCCGTCCCGCAGCATTACGCGTAACCTGGGTTGTGGCCCCTTGGGGAGTCTCGGCCGATGCCGCCACGCTGGCCGCCTGGATCTGCGCCATCGGAGCCTCCCTCTTGTATGCCACATGCGGCATTTCCGGCTGGCTGCTGGGGGCACTGCTGCTCCAGCTCTGGTACCTTCTCGACCATGTCGACGGCCAGCTCGCTCGATACCATGGCACGGCATCCCTCGACGGCGTGCAGCTCGATTACCTGATGCACCACACGGTCAATCTGCTGATTCCACTCGGGATCGGGTGGGGATTGTTTGTCACCAGCGGCAATTCGATCTGGATGCTCGGCGGTGTCGCCTGGGGTATCGGCCTGCTCCTCCTCTCCGTTCACCACGATGCCCGATACAAAGCCTTCCATCAGCGGCTCAAGCGGCTTCATGGGGTGCTTCACGTCCATGGTGGCGGGGGTGGCCGTCCTCAGCCCCAGCCTCCTGTTCCCAAGGGGTGGTTGCGACGCGTGGCCTGGGCTGCCCGAAAGTCATCTGAAATGCACGTCGTCATGAACCTGCTCACCCTGGTGGCCGCCACGACGCTGGCGTTCCAAGACGCCTCTTTGACCATCCCCCGCTTCTACGTCGCGCTGGCCGCCCCGCTTGGGTTCTTCGTGGCCATCTGGACCATCCTCCGAGCGCATTGGCAGCAATCGGCCGAAAGCGAGTTCGCTGCCTGGTACCAGGTTCCGCCTGGCTATACCCTGGGCTTTCAGGACGGCTGGTGGGTGTGTGAAGATGCGCAGACGTCGCAAGTCAGCGAATCTTGTGGCGCTCCAGATGCCCCCAGGCTTTTGGGGGATGAAGGATCTCGCGGGCATGAACCCGCCTGACTCAAGTTCACCCCGTTCAGGCACCTATCCCCCTTCAGAAGTCGGCGCGGGTGCACGTCAGCTTTTGTATTTTCGACCTGATAAGGCAGGGGCTTTGGGGCG
>CAYSCH010000151.1:0-9700 GCA_964429355.1 uncultured Planctomycetaceae bacterium
CGCGGGGGGAGGAGACAGCTACCCATAGTCTAACTTCGGGTACGAAAATGACTATCCCCCGCATGCAGGGGCACAAGTCCGCGAGCCGCGTTCTTTGCGTCTAGCGATGGATGAAACGCTATTCTGGAGTGGTTGCGACCGTAATCGAACTCGCCAGACGAACCAATCAGAAACCCGGCGCCCAGCAACCTTTGAACATGCTGGGCTTGTGACTCTTCGCGCCAGCATAGGGCAACCTCTCCAACTTTTTGGCCAGCGAAAGATGCCCTCCTTCGCGCCAGCTACTCCTGCACGTAGTGCTCCTCCATCGCCGGTCGAAAACTATCCATCAGGTCTTCATAGATGTCGAGAGGAGGTTTGGCGTCTTCTGGCAGAAACGACTTGTATGGGTGTTCTTTCGAATAGTCTTCGAATTCCTTCCGGACCTTTTGCAGGGCCTCAGGAACTGCAATCAGGTCGATGGCGGTTGCTGCCATCGCTTTGGCGCCGGCATTGACCCCCTTCCAGGCCGAAGATCCAAAACCGCTGGCAACCATCGACCAGTGGTGACCGGACGCGCCGGGGACTCCGCCCGGAAAGCGAACCGTGGCCGTCGGAGCGATCAGGGTAACATCGCCGTGGTCCGACGACGGTCCGCCAGTGAACGTGCTCGGCGGTTGCTCTAGCTTGCCGACCTCCTTCGGCATACCCTTCTCGGCCTTGCCCAGTTCCTTCTGGAGGGCCTTGGCGAACTCATGTTCCGCGTCGGTCCACTGGGGCATCCCCACGAGCTTGATGTTGCTGTATGCCAACTCGGCCAGGGCCTTGTTTTCGTGAGCCTGATGAATGGCTCCAATTACCTGAACGTCGGCCAGTTCCGTGCCGGTTGCCAGGGCTGCTCCTTTGGCACAATTCAGTACGCGTTCATACATGCCTGCCAGGCGGCCGTCGGTGTCTCGCAGGTAATACCAGACGCGTGCCCGGTCGGGCACGACATTGGGAGCCTCGCCCCCCTTGAGAATGACATAATGCATCCGATGCGTGAAGTGCAGGTGCTCTCGCAGGAAGTTGGTCGAGACGTTCATGATCTCCACGGCATCCAGGGCGCTGCGCCCGTCCCACGGTCCTCCGGCGCTGTGGGCTGTGGTGCCCGAGAAGGAATAGACGACCGAGTAGACAGCGCTGCCTCTGATTCCATACTGGGTGCTGAATCCGCTGCTGGTGTGATTGTTGATAACGGCGTCGACTCCGTTGAAGAGCCCCGCCCGGACCATGTGGGGCCGGCTCACGAGGATCTCCTCCGCGGGCGAGCCGAACACCTTGATCGTGCCCTGGAGCTTGTGCTCCTCCATCGCCCGTTTGACTGCGATGGCTGCCGCCGTCGCCGCCGCCCCCATCAGGTTGTGTCCGCAGCCGTGGCCCGGGGCACCGGGAACGAGCGGATCCTGCCGGGATGTCTGTGCCTTTTGCGAGAGCATCGGCAGGGCGTCGTATTCCGCCAGAATACCGATCACCGGTCCAGCCGATCCGTAACTGGCAACGAAGCAGGTCGGCATGCCGGCCAAGCCTTTTTCGACGGTGAATCCCTCGGTCTCCAGCGTGTCGATCAAGAGTCGCGAGGATTGGAATTCCTGCAGGCCAAGTTCGGCATACGACCAGATCGCATCCGAGATCTTGCCGAAGCGTTCAACCACATCGGGTTGGCTCAGCCAGTCGAGAACCGATTGCTTTTCTGGCGAAACGGTCGTCTCCGGCTCCTCCTGTGAACGGGCCGGCATCGCCAGCAGCAGGGCGATGAGAAAGGAGCGAACGATAGCCAAAGGATGAAGAGAATCAACAGTCATGGTTGCGTCTCCGAAGAGCTAAGGGCGTCCAGAAATAGGTTGGTCAATTGGGTGGCGCCCTGAGGAACCAACGGTGTCGTGCCCCCCGCAAGCTTATTCTAATCGAACCCCTTTCCGCCAATCCAGCCTCGAGAAACGGGCCATTTGAGTTCCGTTGTTGCTGCCACCTGGCCGTCAGGTTAGACTGGCGTGACAGCTCGATCATCCGGAGGTTTTCCATGCATTTCCCATGGGTATTGACTGCTCTCGTGACCACGCTGCTGGCCCGACCCTGCCTTGCTGCCGAGGAGGTGCCGGACACGCAACTGCGATTCACACAACAGGCCGGCCGATCCGCCGTCGAGGTCCTCTCCGGCGACTCCGTCGTCCTCGCATCGCCCACCGAGGGATTGTGGTCGATCGCGACCGCATGGCAAGAGGGCTGGCCGGCCGATTGGCGCCATGTGCAGCCGCAGGACGTCTTGCAGGAAGGTCCCTGGACAATCCTGCGAGGCGCCTTGGCAACAGAGGCCGGCACCTGGCAGCTTCGCGACGCCTACCGCTCCCGTGGCCGCACGGTCGAGTGCATTCGTCGCTGGGAGTGGCAGGGCGACCAACCAGCGGACCGAACCACGCTGGCCGTCCGCTGGCTGGCGCCCGACGCCAAGGGGCAGGTGCTCCTGCCTGGCATTCTCTACTACGGCAACCCGTCGGGAGCAGCCAGCGGGCGAACGCCGGTCTTCTCCCAGCAATCCCCGCTCGCCGTCTTTGAAGAGCACCGGTATCCGCTCCCCTTTGCATCGCTGGAATGGTTGCAGGGCGATAGGCGGTTCGGTGCCGCCCTGCACAGTCTGCCTGCCCCGGTCCCCTGCGGGAATCTGCCCGACCAGTGGTGGTCCCTCGGTGTCGATGGGGCGGGAAGCGGCACGGAGTTGATTCTGCTCTCCGGCCCGTGCGCGTCGAACGGCCAGAAGAGCGTGATCAAGGCCGTCCAACCGGGCTTCGTTCCTTACGACAATGCGTATCTGAACGTCGCCCCCGGCACGATCATTGAAAAAACCTTCCGCCTGGAGGTCTACCCGGTCGATCGGGAAGGTTCCGGCTTCCGTCGCCCCACCTGGACCTCGATCGACTGGTTTCAGCCCACCAACATGGATGCGTTTCCAACCATCAGCGAGATCACGGAGGCAAAGTACCGATTTGCCAAGACGCGTTGGCACGAGGCGGGCGACGCGGCCGGGTTCAAGAAGTTTCCCGATCGGCCGTTCTTCGTCTTCGGCTGGTGCGGCCAGGCTGCGGCACCGGGCTACGCGCTGCAGGTTCTCGCCGATCGACTTGGCGATCCGGATATCCCCGG
Source organism: uncultured Planctomycetaceae bacterium (assembly GCA_964429355.1). GTDB lineage: Bacteria > Planctomycetota > Planctomycetia > Pirellulales > Thermoguttaceae > JAAYAY01. The sequence continues at coordinate 3,160 of CAYSCH010000151.1, forward strand.
CATGGTCCAGAAGTCACTCGACTTTCTCTCGACGGCCCAATTCTACGAGGGCGGTTTCCACACCTGGTACAACTATGACGAGAAAACCTGGTCCCACCACGAGCCCCTCTCCCAGGGGCAGGGGATGCTCAACATGGCCCGGGCAATCCAGGTCGGCCGCAAGGCCGGGCGAGATACCTCGCGATGGGAGTCGTTCCTGAAGAAGGCCGCCGACTTTCACTCCGAGCGAATCCTGCGCGACGATTGGCATCCCCGTTCAACCGATGAAGGGTTCTTCATTGCGCCCCTCTGCCTGGCGGCCGAATTGTTCGAGAGCGATCTCCACCGCCGCGCGGGTATCAAGGGGGCGGAGCACTACGCAGACCGCCATTTGCTCATGCGAGAACCCTATTGGGGCGGCACACTCGACGCCCAGTGCGAAGACAAGGAGGGAGCATACGCCGCGTTTCAAGGTTTCCTGGCCGCCTACGAACTAACAGGTGAGGACCGTTTTCTCCAGTGGGCCCGGCACGCGTGCGACGTGATGCTCACCTACCTGGTCGTGTGGGACATTGACCTTCCCCCCGGCCGGCTGCGGAACCACGGATTCAAAACGCGGGGATGGACCGTCGTCTCGCCCCAGAACCAGCACATCGATGCCTATGGCGTGCTCATGGCCCCCGACATCTATCGCCTCGGGCAGATCCTCGGCGACGACCGCCTCCAGCAAATTGGCCTCCTCATGTTCCGAAGCTGCGGCCAGCTCATCGATCCCTACGGTAGCCACGGTGAGCAGCCTCAGCATACCAACTACGCCCAGCGCGGACGGGTCGACGACCTATTTGCCTTGCGCGGGGGTTATGTGGAAGACTGGACAGTCTTCTGGCTGACAGCCCATTTCTTGAATGCGGCGGCGAGGTTTGAGGAGTTGGGAGTCAGCAGGAGATGACCATCACCGATGGCCTCCTGTCCGGCAAAATCAACGGCCCCGATCCCTACCTGATCCGAATGCTCGTCAATGTTGCCGGCGACGAGTACCCCGTGATCCGCCTTCGCATGCGTGTGACGGCCGGACACAGCGGGCAGTTCTTCTGGACTACCGAGGCCTCGCCTTTTCAGGTTCTGGACAATTCCGTCCAAGTATCTTGGATCTCTCAAAAGTCGCAGCGTCCGCATGGCCGAAACTGCGTCCATATGCTTGCTTCTTGATTCTTTCGCCGCTATCCTGGGGGGCACGCAGACGGTGTGCCAATCTGTCCATCAAAGGAGAGTTATACATGGGATCGTCAGAAAACAATCGTCGCGATTTCCTCAAGGTTACCGGGGCGACAGTCGCGGGCGTGTCGCTTGGAGCGTTGTCCTCGGCCAATGCAGATCCTGTCGACACCACCAAGATCCTCAACTTCAATCCCAAGATGGGTTATCGCCCCTTGGGCAAGACCGGGCACATGATCTCCGAGATCAGTCTCGGCGGACACGGGGGCAAGACGGTGGAGGACCGGATTCCCGTTCTCGAGAAGGCGGTGGAACTCGGGATGAACTACGTCGATAACAACATCGACGCCGAGTGTAACCTCTACGGTGAGGCCATGTCGCAGAGCAGCGGCGCCAAACGCGACCGCTGGTTCATCGGATTCGCCTCGTGGCCGGAGAAAATCACCGAGGAATACGAAGCCCAACTGACTACCGACGGGATGATGAAATCCATCGAGGATCGCCTCGTCTCCTACAAGACCGACATGCTCGACATGTGGCGTCCGGTTGGTGCAACCTGGGGAGAAGGTCAGACCCAGATGGCCACCATGCTGATGGTCAGCAACAAGGCCCTCGACATGGTCGTCGAGGTGTTCGAAAAGGCGAAACAGCAAGGTAAGGTTCGCTTCCTCGGAGTCTCGGCCCACAATCCCAAGGTCTTCCACCGCGTGCTCAACGAGTACCCGCAGTTCTCCGTGATCATTTTCCCGTACCTGTTCCTGACGAAAGAGTTCGGCGGCGACGGCCTGCTCAAACTGGCCGAGGAGAAGCAGGTCGGCGTGATCGGCCTGAAGCCGTTCGGAGCCGGAACGACCTTCGGACTCAAGCCGCAGCAGATCGAGGGCCGCGTTGATTCACGGGCAAAATCCCTCGTCAAGGAAATGCTCAAGGAGACGCGGCTTTCTGCGATCATTCCGGGTGTCAACATCCCCGAGCAACTGGAAATAAACGTGGCAGGTGCCTACGAAAAGGACCAGCCCCAGACCCCCGAAGATAAGCAGGCCCTTGAGGAATGCCGTCGCAACTACTACGCCAATCTCACCCCCGACTACCGATGGCTCCACAAATGGGAAACGGTATGATGCGTTTCATGCTCGTGTGTCTGCCGGTCCTGGCGGTTGTTCTCGGATTCGTGCTGGCAACGCCTCATTCGCCGGCCGATACTCCGCAGGCTCCTTCCGCGGAGAAGGAGCCTGCACCGACTGCGGGCGAACCGGCGGCCGAAGGCGGCCACGACGAGGCCATGATCGATCCCCTCGGACCCAACTCGGCCTGCTATGTCTGCCACATGACGTTCGTCTTCGAAGAATTGGCCAAGACCCATCTGGCCGAGAAGGTCACGTGCATCGAGTGCCACGGCCTTAGCGCGGCCCATGCGAACGACGAAAATATCGGAGCGACGAAACCCGACATCACCTACAAGCGCGAGAAGATCGACGCTTCCTGCCAGAAATGCCACGAGACTCACGATGTGGCGGCAAACAAGGTCGTGGCCCGATTCCTGGAACGTCAGCTCAAGGATCCAAAGCCGGTGTGTACCGACTGCCACGGCATGCACCGTATCGAACATGCCGAGGAGGAACCCGCGGCCGAAGAGGCTTCACCCCCGAAATCCCCCACCCCGGCCCCGGAGAGTGGCCCCAAGACGCCCGCCTCTTGATCGACCCCCCTGATACCTTTCCGAATTGCCCGCATCTCCTGGATCGCGAATACCCGCTTGCTGACGGGCCGGCATGGATTTCCGCCAATCGCACCCGGATTGGTTCAGCCAACTCGTCCACAAAACACGCGAATCAGGACTTCATGGAAGAAAGGAAGTCACCTCAATGCTGTTCTTCACCCTTGCCACACCAGTTCGTCGGCGGGCTGTTCTCCTTTCTGTTGGATGATCGCAAATACTGGTCCTGATACTGATATGAAGGACACCCCAATGAAATCAACGACTCTTCTCTTGACACTGGCCGCAATCTGGATCATGCCCGCATTCGCGGCGGAACCTCCCGGCTATGTCGGCCCGCCAACCGACCTGCAAGCCGTCACCAACCGAGCCTTCACGGGGATTCCTAGCCTGGCAGTTTCGCCTGGCGGGCGACTGTGGGCCACCTGGTATGCGGGTATCACGCCCAATGAGGATCAAAACAACTACGTCGTGCTCAGTACGAGCGGCGATGACGGCAAAACCTGGAGTGAGGTCCTCGTCGTCGATCCCGACGCCGGTGGACCCCGGCGCGCTTTCGATCCGGAACTCTGGATCGCTCCCGACGGTCGCCTCCGCTGGAGCTGGACCGATCGGATCGGCAGCGATCCCGCAACCGATGGCCTCTGGATGATGGAGATTGCCGATCCGGAGTCGGTAGACTCGCCCCGGGAGCAACCGGTCTGCATCGCCTCCGGTGTCATGATGTGCAAGCCCCTGGCGCTCTCGACCGGCCAATGGGCCTTGCCGGTTGCCACCTGGCGGACGGAGAAAAGCTCGAAGATGATTGTCTCGACCGATGCCGGCAAGACCTGGACCCTTCGCGGCGGTGCGACGATACCGGCCGAGGATCGGTTGTTCGACGAGCACATGTTCGTCGAACGCAAAGACGGATCCCTTTGGGTGTTGACGCGAACGAAGTACGGCATTGCGGAAAGCACTTCCAGCGACCGCGGCGCCACCTGGTCCGATCTGAAGCCCTCCAAACTGCAGCACCCCTCGGCACGGTTCTTCATCCGCCGCCTGGACTCGGGTAACCTGTTGCTGGTCAAACATGGCCCCCTCTACGAAAAAACCGGCCGGTCTCACCTGACGGCCTACCTGTCCAACGACGACGGCACCAGTTGGCAAGGCGGCCTGTTGCTTGACGAGCGCAGCGGAGTTTCCTACCCCGACGGCCAGCAGGACAACGACGGGCTGATCCGCATCATCTACGACTACAATCGCACCTCCGACCGGCTCATCCTCATCGCCTCCTTCCGCGAAGCCGACGTCCTGACCGGCCGGACCGACTCCCCGACCGTTCGCCTCCGACAACTTGTCAGCAAGGCAAGCGGCGGCCAGGAAAAGCAGAATAGCCCGTAGCACAATGCCGTTCACAGGACTTGCGGAATGATCAACTCCCAGGGCATTCTCCTGGTGGGTCCGACCGGGTCGGGAAAATCTCCACTCGGCGATCGGATCCAGACCCACGGGCTGGCCGGAAAGCGGTTCTGCCATTTCGACTTCGGAGAAAATCTTCGTCAGACTGCCGCCCAGGAGGGGTCGGATAGCGATTTTCTCGAAGTGGAACGGCAGTTGCTAAGATCCGTCCTGGAGTCGGGGGCACTCCTCGAAGACTGTCATTTCTCCCTGGCGGAACGAATCCTTCAGCGCTTCCTCCGCCAGCGTTGTGCCTCCGCCGCAGCGGAAGTCGTCTTGAACGGTCTCCCCCGTCACGCCGGACAGGCTGAAGCGGTCGCCCGCATGGTTCACATCCACACCGTCGTATCGCTCCAGTGCAGCGAGGAGGTCATCCTGGCGAGGATCAACACGAACGTGGGTGGCGATCGAAGCCAGCGGATCGACGACAGCTACCGGGACATCCGTCGGAAACTCTCCATTTTCGCCGAACGAACCGGACCGCTTGTCGACTACTACCGCCGGGCCGGGAGACTCGTGATCAATCTGCCGGTAACGGCCGATATGACCCCCGAGTCCGCCTGGCACGCCCTCCAACAACAGTTTGGTCCCGTACGCCGGACGAGGCCTTGATGGCTGAGCGATGTTCCACTTCAGTAGTCCCCTCCGCTGCCCGGAACCATGCGTGATGAGTGCGGCCCCCTTGTTGTGACCGCGATTGCCGTCCGGAATCGCCGCCGCGGTACCCCAGTCGACAGCCCCGCCGAACCGCCTTTGCCCTGACGCACGGTGTGTTTGCTTTTCCCACCGGCGACTGGTAAACTCAAGATAGATCTGGAGTTGGGAATGTTCGTTCATTCATGGATCGCGTGACGAAAGTCGTTCGCCTAACCTCGGGATTTGTCACTTCCTCCTCAGATGCAGGGTTGGTCATGGTGTGATGGGAAGTCGCGCCGGATCGGCCGCCCACCGTCGACAACTTGCTTCTCCTCACATGGCCATCATATCGACTGCATCCTTTCTCGCGCTCCTTGAGAAGAGCCAGTTGCTTGGCGCCGCCGACCTCGAAAAGGTCCGGGCGGTTGTGGGGAAGTACGCCGACGCCAAGGCCCTGGCCCTGGCCCTGGTGACGGCCAAGGGCCTGACTCGCTGGCAAGCCGCACAACTCCTCGCCGGACGCAGCTCGTTCTTCCTCGGCAAGTACAAGCTTCTCGACCTGTTGGGCCGAGGCGGCATGGGGAGCGTCTTCGCCGCCGAACACAAGACCTTCGGACGCCGCGTGGCTGTGAAGATCATCTCAAAGCAGACCGGGCGCGATCCCGAGAAATTGGAGCGTTTTCTTGAGGAAGCTCGGCGGATCGCCGCGCTCGACCACCCCAATATCGTCCGTGCCTTCGACGTGGACCACGAGGGCGAACGCTACTTCCTGGTGCTGGAATACGTGGAAGGACGCAACCTGCAGCAGATTGTCGAGAGCGACGGTCCCCTGAGCGTGGAACGGGCGGTTCGCTACGTGCGTCAGGCCGCCCTCGGACTGGCTCACGCTCACGAGCGCAAGATGATCCACTGCGACATCAAGCCGGGCAACCTCATCGTGGGCGACGACGACGTCGTAAAAATCCTCGACATGGGTATGGCCCGGCTTGTCCAGAGCGACGGTAGCAGCAGCGATTCCAACGAGAGCATTGTCGGCACGATCGACTACATTGCCCCCGAACAGGCCCTCGAGGCCGAAGATCTGGATCATCGAGTTGATATCTACTCTCTCGGATGTACCCTCTATTTCCTGTTGACGAGCCGGCCGCCGTTTGGAGAAGGAACGCTCGCTCAACGGATCATGAAACATCAGACGCAGCCCCCCCGGCCCATCGCGGACTCGCGATCCGGTGTGCCCACCGAACTGGCCGAAGTCTGTTTAAAAATGATGGCCAAGAAACCGGACGACCGCTTCCAGACGGCCCTCGACGTGGCCAAGGCCCTGGATCGCTGGGCGGGCATCGAAGCCGGAGCCGTCGTGGGAACGAAGGCGGCAGCCGGCCAGATCGGCGCCCCGGTGGTCGCCGTTCCCGCCGAGGCTGCTCCCGAAGAGCAAGACGTCCCACAAGTGAAAATCTCGATTGTCGACTCCGAAACGATCCGTGCCCGGGCCGGCTCGCCACGAGCGCGCCGTGCAGCCGCCGTCAAGAAGCCCGTAGCAGAAACGCCGGAGCC
>CAYSCH010000151.1:9710-14268 GCA_964429355.1 uncultured Planctomycetaceae bacterium
CGCCGATCCCCGCAAGAAATGGGCCTCGATTGCAGTCGCCGCAATCCTCGTGCTGGTACTGGTTGTCGGTGGACTGGTCTGGATGCTGGGCACCGGCGGCAGCAAGCCGGCTGGCGACGTGGCGGCGGGGCCAGCCAGCGTTTCCTCCACGCCCCCCGTGAAGCCCAAGCCGGCGCCCAAGAAACAAGAAACTGCTGAACCGGTGTTGACCGGTGACATGGCCGACCTGGAAGGAGCCTTCGGAACGATCGGCCAGTCTGCGCCCAAGGAAACGCCGGTCGAAAAGGTGCCTGAATCGGATGCCGCCGCAACCACGCCCGGGCAGGGAGTCGAGCCAAAAACGGACGAACCGTCGGCAGACATACCCGCGGAGAGCGGGGCCACAGACTCCACGGCTGAGAAACCGGAGGCGACCGGCAAGGAGAGCGAGCCGAAAACCCCGGAGGCAGCGGCAGAACAGGAGCAGAAGAAGGCGGCCGAAGAGAAACCAGCGGAGAAGAAGCCGGAAGAGAGTGGCGACGCCGAGGCGAAGGAAGAACCGGAGAAAGCTCCTCCCCAGGCGGATCCATTCAAGGATTTTCCGCCGGCCGTGAGCATCCCTGTGCTGAGCGACAACGACCCTGCCGGTGAGGCATCGAAGGCAGCTATGGATCTGGGGCCGATTCACGGCCCCGCGGACGTCAACTGGCAGTTGCTGCTCCTCGGCGGCGACAAGTTTCTCAAGGGCGGCCGGAAGTTCGTGCTCGCGCGAACCGAGCAGGACGCGGCGAAGGCCGAGTGGGCCATCCAGCTTTCCAGCAGCGCTTCCGATGAAGGCGAAAAGAAACTGGCTCGCCTCTGGCGCGACGGGGAACTGCTCAAGTTCCAGTGGGACGAAAAGGCGTCTGGTGCCCTGGCAAACTATCTTCGCAATTGCATGCTCCAGGTTCGCGCGGCTGGCGATAACCGATACCTCGCACTCACCCAACCCGTCCAGGCCGAGCCGGTTGTGCTCGATCTGATCCGCGGTCAGGGCAACAGCAACGTGGCGATCAAATGGGCCCCGGAAGAGGAATTGCTGCGGATCAAGTTCGACAAGATCGAGGGGGTGGAAAAAGCTGACTTCAAGCCTGCCGAACCGGTGACCCCAAAGACCCCGGTGACGCTCAATTTCGTGTATACCGATCGTTATAAGAACGATACCGACGCCGTCACCTTCCGGATCACTCCCCGGGTAAACAGGTCCGCGTTGGGAATTGATGTGAAGATGCAGGATTCCGCTTCGCGAATGTTCAAGTCCCTCGTGGGAAACTTCAACGAACAGCAGGTCGGCGTTGCGGTCGATCGTATGGGCAACATGCGCCAGGAGTTGGAGCGGAAGTGGAATACCCAGCAGGGCGAAGATGCCCAGAAGACGTCCCAGGAGATTGACAGGATCAGCGGCCAAATATGGTTGCTGCAGTTCTTTGTGAAGGCTCACAAGAAACTGGCAATCCATTATCAGGTTGTCACCGACGTCGGTGGTCAGGAACTGGTGCTGGCCCGCACAAAGTAGTAGACTGATCGAGGAGGCCGAAGGTGCGATCCTGTTATCCCAAGGGTGGCGGCCTGTTTGTCCTTGCCGCCTCGCTTCTGGCCTGCACCTGTCTTGCTGCCCGCGGCGAAAGCCCTGCCTACCGCGGGCGCGACCTTGGCCAGTGGACCGGTGCCCTCGAAAGCAGCGATGTACGCCAGCGCTGGTACGCCGCGCTGGCACTGGCACAAATCGGACCCGGGGCGGGCCTGGCCGCCGGGCCGCTCATGACGCTGCTGGCGGAACGTTCCCAATACGAATACGTTCGCGCGGGAGCAGCCTTCGCCTTGGGCCGAATTCAGGCCGACGCGGACCGTGTGGTACCCCTGCTGGCAGAGACGCTTGGTTCCGAATTGGCATCCGTTCGCCGCCATTCGGCCCGAGCATTGGGGCTGTTTGGCCAGCAGGCGGAGTCGGCCGTTCCCCAGATGCTGTCTCAGCTTCGCCGCGACGACCCGGTATTCCGTATCGAACTGGCCGAGGCCTTGTGGCGCGTGGCGCGGCACGAAAAGGCGATTCCTTTCTTGATTTCGCAGGTTCGCGATTCCGCAGGCTCGGGCAGTTTCGAAGCGGTCGAGGCACTCGGGCGTCTCGCACCGGACAGTCCCCGCGAAGTGGTTCCGGCTCTGATCGAAGCCCTCGGGTCGGACAACGCCGATGTCGCCCGCTCTGCCGCCCGCGCCCTCGGGCGTGCAGGCACGGACGTATCTGGGCAACTCGCCAGCGCGGCCGCCGTTTCGCCCATGCCCGTTCGATGTCGGATTGTCGAGTCCTATGGATGGATGGGGCCGGCAGGGGCGTCCGCCCTGATTGGTGCCCTGAAGGATCCGGCTCCCGAGGTCCGCCGTGCGGCCGTGCGAGCCCTCGGTCGGCTCGGCCCGGAAGTCGCTGCGGTGGAACCCGTCTTGCTGCGAACTGTCAACGACACGGATCCCCTGGTCCGGGCGACTGCCGGCAAGGCCCTTGAACGCATCGGCGGTTCGCCCCCTCACGACTGAAGAATCAGCCGCCTCACGATGCGTCTGCAGAGCGTCGTCGTAGAATGCGTTTGCGACGTGTCGTCGAGAAGCACGTCCGCAGCCGTCTCGCCCTGCCGTTACAGTGTGTCCCCCATCCCGGCGGTTCCCGGGTGGGACTGTACTTTTCCGATGTCGCGCATAGGATTCCACAAGCCTGTCCAACGGGGTGCCGCAAGGCTGAGAGAATACCCATTGAACCTGACCTGGATAATGCCAGCGTAGGGAGGACATCGCGGCCGCCAGACCTCGGCTGCCTGCTGCCGAATCGACTTCGGTTGTCTTCCCACCGTATTGGTCGGCAGGTCGCGATTCTTGTCGAGCGGTTTGCTTTCTTCTCCGGCATTTCGGCTTCCTCCGCGGACGGCCTTCGATCCGAAACAGCAGCGGTTGCCCAAAGGTTCGCGCTCCACCCCTCAGCAAGGAAGGCCTGCCATGTGCGCCCATCAGACCAGCGGCACTCAACATCTCCTGGAGAAACATGCGGTCGAGACGGCCCGCGCCGGATTTCCGAATTCAGAGAAGGTCTACCTTCAAGATCAGGCGGGAACCAGAGTGCCCGTTCGACGGATTCACCTCGCCGGCGGCGACGAATCGCTGGATCTCTACGACACCAGCGGCATCGAGCAGGAAAGTCCCCACGCGGGTCTTCCCCCCCTGCGACTCGGCTGGATCGAGGCCAGGCAGGATGTCGACGTCGTGGAACCCCTGCGGGCGGTTGCAGAGGCAGACAAGGTGCCCCCTTCAATGCGGCCGAGCCGTGCGTTTCGCGGCCGGGGCGCCGTCACCCAGATGCATTACGCTCGGCGAGGTCAGATCACTCCCGAAATGGCTTTCGTGGCCCGGCGAGAGAATGTCGAACCCGAACTGGTGTGTTCCGAGGTCGCAAGGGGACGGGCGATTATTCCTGCCAACGTGAATCACCCCGAGAGCGAACCGATGATCATCGGCCGCAATTTCCTCGTCAAGGTGAATGCGAATATCGGCAACTCGGCCGTGAATTCGTCGATTGAAGCAGAGGTTGAGAAGCTCCGATGGGCGACCCGCTGGGGCGCCGATACGGTCATGGACCTTTCGACCGGCAATGATATTCACGCCACACGCGAGTGGATCCTGCGAAACTCGCCCGTCCCGGTGGGGACCGTGCCGATCTATCAGGCCCTCGAGAAGGTCGAGGGGAAGGCGGAAGATCTGAATTTCGACGTCTACATGGAGACCCTCGAGGAACAGGCCCAGCAGGGCGTCGACTACTTCACCATCCACGCCGGAGTTCTCTTGCATCATATCCCCTTGACGGCCCGGCGGGTGACGGGCATCGTTTCGCGCGGCGGATCGATCATGGCCAGGTGGTGCCTGGTACATCACCAGGAAAACTTCCTCTACACCCGCTTCGACGAGATCTGCGACCTGCTCCGGCAGTATGACGTGGCGGTTTCGCTGGGCGACGGGCTCCGTCCCGGCTCGATCGCCGATGCGAACGACGACGCTCAGTTCGCCGAACTGGAAACGCTCGGCCAGCTCACCCAGGTTGCCTGGGAACGGGAGGTGCAGGTCATGATCGAGGGTCCCGGGCACATCCCCCTCCATCGGATCAAGGAAAACGTGGATCGCCAACTGGCGTGCTGCCATGAGGCCCCCTTCTACACCTTGGGACCGCTGACGACGGATATTGCCCCCGGCTACGACCACATCACCTCGGCCATCGGGGCCGCGGTGATCGGGTGGCACGGCACGGCAATGCTCTGTTACGTCACCCCCAAGGAGCATCTCGGGCTGCCCGGCAAAGAGGACGTGAAGGATGGGCTGATCGCCTACAAGATCGCCGCACACGTCGCCGACCTCGCCAAAGAACATCCGGGCGCCCAGAAGCGGGACGACGCCCTGTCGCGAGCCCGATTCGAGTTCTGCTGGGAAGACCAGTTCAATCTTTCCCTCGATCCGGACCGGGCCCGGGCGCTGCACGACGAGGCGTTGCCTGCGCCGGCAGCCA
>CAYSCH010000151.1:14278-20029 GCA_964429355.1 uncultured Planctomycetaceae bacterium
CAAGACGGCCCACTTCTGCAGCATGTGCGGACCCCGCTTCTGCAGCATGAAAATCACCCAGGAGATTCGCGATTATGCAGCCGCGAGAGGCATCCAGCCGGAAGAAGCGGTCGCCGCCGGCTTGGCCGACAAGGCGGCCGAGTTCCGTCGCTCGCTGCCGTGAACCACCCTCTCGATACCGCACCCTTGCCGGCGGTGTGATTCTTGCGGTAAGATTCCGTCTGCTGAGCCCATCTCTTTCAGGAGACTGATCGATGCCGATCCCCTTCACTTGCCCTCATTGCGGCGTCTACACAAACGTCGACGATCGGTTTGCCGGCCAGACCGGCCCCTGCGGCCAATGCGGCCAGATGATCACGGTCCCCACCGGCTATGTGAGCTACGGTCCCGTGCGCCCGCCCAAAAAATCCAGCGGGCTTCCGATTGCACTCGCCGTGATCCTGGGATTCTGCTGCCTTGGCGGCCCGATCATGTTGGCCCTCCTCCTGCCCGCCGTGCAGGCAGCCCGTGAGGCGGCGCGAAGGTCGCAGTGCACCAACAATCTCAAGCAAATCGGACTTGCCCTCCACAACTACCACGATACCTACGGCTCCTTTCCGCCGGCGATGATTGCCGATGAAGACGGCACCCCACGCTATAGCTGGAGGGTGGCCATTCTCCCGTTCCTCGAGCAGGCACCCCTTTTCGACAGTTATGACCCCAACCTTCCCTGGGACGATCCGGCCAACCAGATGGTCGGAATGACCTCGATCCCCACTTACCGCTGCCCCAGCGATGCGCTCACCCAATCGAACGAAACGAATTATGTGATGGTTACAGGCGAGGGCACAATCGGCGGCCTGCCGAACGTGGGTACCAAAATCCCGGATATCGTCGACGGCACTTCCAACACGATCCTCGTGGTCGAGGTCGTCGATTCAGGCATCGCCTGGTCGGAACCTGGCGATCTCACCCTGGAAGAACTGACGATGGTCCTCAACGATCCCTCCACAAACAGCCCGTCAAGCCGCCATCCTGGAGGACTCAACGTCCTCATGTGCGATGGATCGGTTCGCTTCATCGCCAACGTAATCAACCCGGCACAACTCCAAAACCTCCTCCAATACAACGACGGCAATCCCGTGGGCGAATACTGATTGAGCTTGCGTGAGACCTGGCTTCTCACCCAACTCCTTACCCGGCTACTTTCTTGAGCACTTCCAGGGCCGAAGCGGCCAGAATCTGACTTCCGGTGGGAACAAACGGCGGATAGTCCAGGATCTTCGGCACGACCAGGGCCGAGTACTCACCTGCAGCATAGGCTTTCACATCTGGGGCATAGCCAATCATCCCATCGGCATAGCCCACCACGAGCGTATCGGTCAGCGGCGAATCCCGGCGAATCTGGAGCCCGTAGCAGCTATACAGTTCGGCAGGATGGAAGACGAGCCCCACTTCCCCCAGCCGGATGGCCGCCAGGCGGATCGGCAAACCCGATCGGTTGAGGTCCTGCTTACTGGCACTGGCAAACCATGCCGCAGCAAACCCGGCGTCGACCCAAGGCCCACTCTTGCACGCGGCCGGATCCTTGCGATACTCCTCCAGCCACGACTTGAACAAGGCCATGTCCACCGGCACCTCGCCCGGTTCCGTAGCCACCCGCAATGCATCGACCTTCAATGGCCTGACGCTCTCCAGGGCGCGGTCCAGGGCCTCGCAAACCGCGGCCGTGGTCGGCTCGGCCTCTCCGATCCAGATCTTTCCGTCGCCGGGGTTCACATCGCCCGCATGCCCCTGGAGGAAAACGGGGGTAACCTTCTGTTTCTCGGTCGTGCACTGGGCCACCATTCCCGGCCAATCGGGGCCGGCCTGGTCGTCGCGGAAGCAGACCGGATGATTCGAAAAGTGGTACCAGGCCAGGCTTCGCCGACCCCCCGCCCGTTCGAACCGCAGCACGTGGAGCATCGTATCGAGCCAGCGATCATCCTCCGTCGAGTCCTTGGTGAACTCGGCGTCGGTCTTGAATTGCATGGTGGTCCGGTTGAAGTTCGCACCCACGGCGCGGGCTTTCCCCAGGTGGGCCTCGGCTGGAGCAAGATCGGCTTTGGCCATAAGGCAGGCCTCCACCACCTTCTTCTCCACCCCAGCCATGTACTCGGCAGACACGGCGCCCCATTGATGGGAGAACTGAAAGGTGGGCATGCTGTGGCTGTGCGTGGCGCAAACCCGCACATGCGACTCCGGAATCCCGGTCTGACGGGCGACCTCCGCCTGGACCCGGCTAGTGAATTCGTAGCTCACAGTGAGCATGTCGAGCGAGACGATCGCTGTCTGCGTGTCTCCCAACGCGAGCCACAGCGCCCGGGCCGAAGCCGGCTGGCGGATGCCATGGATCACCCGGAGATTCTCCGGCGGCCTGTGGAACCCGCCCATCTCGATTCCCAACGGGGGCGTGACATCCACGACCCCCTCGCCTGCGAGCAGGCCCGAGGCGCTGCCGGCGCTGAACCCGCGCCGTGTGCTCAAGGCCAGGCTTGCGGCGGTGACGCTGCACGCCGTTTTCTGAAGGAAGCGGCGCCGTGAAAGGGTCTGATGAGAAATTCGCGTCATGGTTGGGTCTCCTGTCCTTTCAACTCCTGGAGTTCCGCAAATCGATGCGCAATGGGCAAGGTGGCACGCGCCGGGCCGATGCCTAAGAGGGTTCTCCCCTGGGCCTGGCAAGTCGGCGTCCCAATTCCGCGATTGCCTCTCGCAGATCGGGACTCCGCCCGGTCCAAACACCCGATTTTCGGTCGCCGCCTGACATGCGGTCAATGTGAGGATACGTCAATCATGTAAGAATTCTTCCAAGACGCTCGAATGGCTGAGGCGGCAACTGGCCAGGCAGGGACAGTCCCACCGGCGTCGCGCCGGGACCCGCTCGATAGCGGCACACCCCGGAGTGGTCGGGATTCGACAGTTTGGGAGACCCATGCCGAAATATCGGGCGACAGCCCACATCGCACCCACCGAACGGGTTAAATGGCCTTGCGTGATTCGCGGAAGAATTGTCGTCCTGAAACAGGTATTCGTCACGAAAGGATCCCGATTCTTGGAGATTTGCCATGGTGGAAGTGCTCTCTCGACTTCCGGGCTCCGACCTGTCGGCTGTGCTCATTATAGTCCCTGTCGTCTTCGTAGTCGGGGTCATAGGACTTGCGGGGCTGATCGCCGCTGCCATCCAACGGCATCGGGATCGGGAAATCGCCGCTGCCGTGGTTGCTGAAATGCTCGACCGCGGCATTGCCCCCGAGGAGATTATCGCCGTGCTCAGGGCGATGGGGCTCGAAGGTACGGCGGCACAGCGCAAGATTGGCACGCAGCGAGTGAGTCGTGCAAACGGAAAGCAGCCTGCCGCCTGATGATCGGCCCGGTTCCGGCCAATATCGCGAGGCGAAGGTGGCAACGTCTTCGGCACAGCGACTGTTGTTGCGCCGGATTGTCAGCCGGCGATTCCAGTCCGTCTGCGGTCGTGTGGCCACGGCACTCCAGATCGTCGCCGCGTAGTTCACCCCAGGGAGCCGCTGCGGCCAACTCAATAGGTTGGCGTGGTCGGGCCCGCTGGAGGCACCGGTTGGTCATCGACCATAGGGCTCCCCACCGGGCCCGAAGTTGGATACGTCGTTGCGGGGTTGCCGCCGGCATAGCAGGCACGGTTCTGCGTCATCGGCTGTCGCTGCGGTCCGATTCCCATCGGCATCCGGCAGTATGGGCAGATGCGGAACTGGGGCGAGATGAAGCCGCCGCATGTCTGGCATTCGACTCTTGTCGGCAGAAACGACAGGACCGTAAAGGCAATCCAGCCTCCAATTGGATGAATTCCGAACCACATCCAGTGGGGTGAATAGTGCTTGCGGATTGCAGCTTGAATGCCATAGGTGATCGGAACGACCCAGGCGAGCACTATGATCAGGGCTGCGGCAAACAACGATACGAACGCCATTCCAATATTGACATTGTTGTCCATCGTTCATTCTCCAGAGAAACCACCGACCGGGCTGCAACGGCAACGCCTGTCGTTGCCGTCTGCGAGTTCTTGCCCCTATACAAAAACACCTTAGAAGCCATCACAAAACGTACGAGTTTCCCACGGGCATGGATGTGCACAGCCGGTGGTTTTGTAAGCGGCTCTTAGATAATTCTAGGTCCACTTTTAACTGCCAGCATGCCACCTCCTACCGGCTCGTCCGCGCGACCGCAGATGAATGAAGAAGAGGTGGACACCCGTGCCGCACGGCGGGCCAGCCCCCTTGAGATATCAGTCCCCGCACTCTCTTCCGACTTGCCGGAAAATTCCAAAAAAACGGAAAACAACTCCCATTCCTCGCAGTCGTTTACCGATACCCAGATTATCGAGTGATGTCTCCCCGGGGCGGGTTTGCGCCGGCGGGCTCCCTCTCGACGCCAGAAGAAACGAAATGAGAGGCAAAATATGCGACTGGGGTCTCTTCTGCTCGCGGTGACGGTCTTCGTGCTGGCGTCCGCGGGTGTAGCTCGGGCCGGGGACCGGGAGATCGCCGAGGCGATTGCCGGCAAGCTCCAGGCAAGCGGCCAGCTTCGAGCCTATGATATTCGCGTGAAAGTCCAGGACGGTGTCGCCTGGCTCCGCGGCCGAGTCGCCAGCGAGCGGCAGATGAACGCGGCCGTAACCCTCGCGGCGCAAACCGAAGGCATAGAACAAGTTGCCAACGGACTCACAATCCGTGAGGGCCACCAGCCAACTGCTCGGCGGGCGCCTATCGCCTCACAGCAACCGGTGACGCCGACGGTCCAGCAGGCCCGACTCGTCCCACAGGCCGCCGTTCCCGCGCCAACCCTTGTCGCTCCCCCGTCTATGGTGGTAACACCGACCCCAGTGGCTCCCAGCGTGCTCCAGCAGCCGGTCCCCCCCCAGCTCCCGCCACCGACGAGCGTGGTCGTTCAAGACCATACACTCCCCGAAAGCTTGCCCGTCGAAGAGCCCCATATTTCCCTGCCGGTCCGGAACCTGGAGTTTACCACGAGCCTTGAGGCACTCCCCTCCACGGTGCAGAAAACCTGTTACTGGTCCTCGACCGGTCAGATGCACGTCATGGACCTTCATATGGTTACCACGCTCACCGGCGCCGAGGTGATGCTCTTGCCCGACGACTGCGACGCATCGGCGGGCGAAGCGTTTGCCAGCGATGGCGACCAGGATTTGCCAATCTCGTCCCCGGCATCGGGTGAAGATCCGTCCGGCTTCTCTCCTCCCGACACGTCCACGGCCCCGGCCGTCGGCGAGCAGACCTCGTTGATCCAGACAATGCCCGAGCCAACTCCCCGCAACTGGGCCGGCTCATTCCGCCAGCACGGTATGCCGACCATGCGAGCCGTGGTGAACGACCAGCCCTGAGTTCCCAGCCTGAAATCGCCCCCCGGCCGGAACCTTCCTCGCGAACCAGGCATCCGCCACCGCTCGCCGCTGGCCCCGCAGCTCTTGATTCCAACCCAACATTGTTGCCACAGGAAGCCCGGGCAAAACATGGGAGTCGTGCGGTCAGAGCATTTCCCAGCCATCATCAAAGGCCAATTGGAAGAGGAGGTTGTCGTCCATATCGGCCTGGTCGTTGCCGCCGGGGGTCTGGCGGATCATGACCGACTCGAAGGCCAGGATCTCGTAGAGGGGATCGAGCTCCGGGCGACGAATCCCATACTTGAGCCAGTCTTCGGCGGCCTCGACGTAGTCGTCCAGGGCCGTTCCCCAAAGTTTGG
>CAYSCH010000152.1:0-3391 GCA_964429355.1 uncultured Planctomycetaceae bacterium
CCTGACGCGATATACGAGATGAACTGACCCCTCGTCATCCGGTAGTAAGCCATGAAATCGGCAACTCGCAACGTATCAACATCGAACGGATGGCCGGGTTTGACAATGTGCATGAAGTGCGGCTGTTTGCCCTGTATCTCGGTCACAATCTCCGTGTAGAGACACAGCTGGATTACGGCACTGGCTCGGGCGGTTTGTGAAAGCTTGGTATCGAACACCTCATAGGACCAAGAGCCAAGCTTGCTGACCTCATCGACTCTGACCAGGAAATCCGCACGTCCCTGCCACGGCAGCGAAACGAGCGCAGCTTGCGCTATCACGTCAACGCCTTGTTGCATTGCTGCGAGTGTGCCGGCAACGCTGCTATGTCCGGCGAACTCTTTGATCTCGACAATGCTACGGCCTTCCGCCCGCAGATGATCGAGATATGCCTGTTCGTGGGCCTTGCCGAGTTCGATAAGCAGTTCGAGGGTTGGATCATGACGGTATTCAAGCTTCGTTCGACCTTCCGCGACTTGGCGATCGAGTTCCGTCAAGTACGTGCAACCGAGATGTTTCGCCAGATTAGTGGCTGAGAACAGCAGTTGGTCGTCTTTTCGTTCCATTTGATACTTCCCAGAATATTTTGCGGATTAGAGACCGGGCCCGTGATCCAGTCCGGCAGCGTCTCGGCGAGCCGTATGATCTCAGAACCACGCCACGGAGGCCAACAGCAAAACACCCGATGCCCCCCACCGGATGTCTTGTTTCGGTATGGTCGGTTTTATACCATATTCTCCCGTGTGAGCCACTGCTTGACAAACCGTTGCTGTTCGGCGGTTTCAGGAGACATCCGATGGCGTCGATCTCGATCCTGTTGTCGAAGGTTCATGAGGACCTTGAGAACGTTGGCCGGCTCTGCCAGCCTGTGACGCAAGAGCCAGCAGCCGATCACTGTGCCAGTTCGGCCAGACGGCACCGGTAGTGTCGGCGTCGTCGCCCAGGTTGACGGCCCGGAGCACTGCTTCACGAAAATCCTTGGCATCGTGGAACGCCCAGAGGGCTGCCTCCAGGCTCTTTACCACGTATCCGGAGCCGGTGATCTCGGGCGGCTGTTTCTGTCGATAGCTTCCCTCCGCGACTTCCAGGATCTCCGGGTGGAGGGGGGCGATTGTCTGGAGGTGTCGGAGCGGCGTCCAATCGCGGGCCAGAACTTCGTGGCGGTCGATGCCGTGGATCAGGCCGGCCAGAACGAGGCCGAAATAGGCGCAGGCCGACAGGCACTGGGGGCTGGCGTGGGTTGGGAGACTGGAATCGATGCAGTATTTGATGAGTGTGTCCAGTTGGTCCGGGAACAGGCCGACGAAATGGATCGGCACGGGGGCGAGCCGCATGATCGAGCCGTTGCCGCTGGCTCGTCCGGAGGGGTCGCCGGACGTGCTGGCGTCGCAAGTCCGTTCAAACCGGCTCAGGGCTTGCTGCGTCGTTATGCCGATGTCGAAACAGGTGCCGTTGACCGAGTATTTCCCGTGTCGCCACCAATCGACGTAGCGGCGAGCCTGGTCGTTGAGATCCCAGCCGACGGTGCCGATGCTGTCGGCAAGCGCTAGAGCCATGCTCGAATCATCCGTCCATTCCCCCAGTCCGAGACCATGGGGACCGCCGGCGCGGTAGCCGGTGACGGGTTTGAAGGAGCCGGGCGACTTGAACTCGACGGCTGCGCCAAGGGCATCGCCGACGGCCAAGCCGATGAGGGTTCCGCGTCGTTGATCACTCCGCATCGATTCCTCCCTGTGAGAGTGCTTGCTCCGCTTGTTCAAGGGTCGACTCTTGCCACCGGTCGCCCAGCAGCTTGCGCAGCATCTCTATCGCCTGCATGCGGGTCTGGCCGGTGTTCTCGAAGTGCCGCTGCCAGAAGACGTCCCACCACTGCGGCGGCTCAACGTGATCGCCTGCCCCACGGCCGACGAGTCATACCGGGCCGAGTCTTCCCAGGTGACGTCCAGAACCTGCAAGCCGTGCTTGGCGGCCAATCGCTGGACTGCCTTGTCCTGGACCATCGCGGTGGTCTTCGCGATAACGTCCGAATAATTGTCATTGCTCTTCATGGCATTTCTGCCTCCTGATGCTCAAGGTTGGCCATTCCCGCTGTATCTCAAGGGGATTCTCAGACACTTCTGGTCACGCTCCTGTTCACAGCCTGGATGCCCGATCAGGAACCCACAAGACTCAGGCACACGCTGCTCAGCCACGATGTTGGTACAATCGTGAGGCATACCTCTCGAGGCTCCACAACTGCCAAGGTCACACAACTCCTCCAGGTCGCTCTCCGTCCCCGCGGCGCAGCCGCCTCGTCCAATCACACCCTCACCAACACGCCCTCCGCAATCAGGGCGTCAAACTGCCTTTCCACCTGCTCCGGTAACGGGCCGCCACGGATCAAGACGCCGAGTTCCATGTTGATCGTGAAAGCGTACACGGTCAGGTTGGCGCTGGAAAGGAACAGGTATCGGCGGTCGGCGACGGCGCATTTGACGGGGAGGATGCCGTGTTTGCCGCCGGGGCTCTGCTGTCGTTTCTCCTGGGGCCAGTAGTAGACGCTGGCGCAGGCTGCGACCTGATCGCCGAGGGCGAGGATGGTGTTGTATTCGTTCTCGCCTTCCAGCCGGTCGGGCGTCTCGACGATCACGTTGATATTGACTCCTCGCATAAGACTTGTCGAACCGATTTGACGGCCACATGCTCCGAGAATGGCACGTACCGGTCGGGCGGCCACCTATTGATCGGTCCGGCGTGGTCTAGTACAAAGTACCACGGCAGTGAGAAGATGCATCACTCCGGTACCTTGGTTGCAGGAGTCTGAAATGGGCTGGTCCTACCGGAAATCTGTCAACGTCGGTCCTTTTCGGATCAATGTCAGTAAATCAGGAATAGGTTACTCTGTGGGCGGGCGAGGGTTTCGCTGTGGTGTCAGCTCTCGCGGGCGTCGCTACACTTCTGTCGGAATTCCGGGAACTGGCCTCCGCTATTACAGCAGCCGCGGCACAAAGGGTTCTACGGGCTGCCTGCTTGTAGTCCTCGCGATCGTCAGTTCCTTTGTTAGCTCCACAGCGTGCTTGGCTGCTTCACTTGTTTGGCCTTCATAATCCAAGGTGTGTGATGAAAGTGAACTTCATTCGGACGCTCCGTACACAGTCTTCCGAGCGGTTCCTCATTCAACTTACCCACGGTGAGGACTCCGCGGCTATCGACTTACACTATCTCAAAGGCGGGAGCGTGGCTGGAACCCTTTTTCTCTTCGAGGGAGGCGGCATAACGGAGAATATGGCCCCCGATCTTCTTCGACATATCGACACGGTTTTGCTCCCGGATGTCAGCTTCGAGGAACACAATCTGTCGTTCACCGTCGTCC
>CAYSCH010000152.1:3407-14939 GCA_964429355.1 uncultured Planctomycetaceae bacterium
GAATTTCGTCCCCGCAGCCGACGAGACCCCGAAATAATCAGCGAGCGGTCGCGTGTGATTCGCGTCGCTCAGCGACCTACACGCCAAGCAGGATCGTGCCGTGGCCCTTTCGGTCGATGTAGTCAATCATTATCTTTAGGGCCTGCGTAAGATCGACTGCCCCCTGAACCAAACTCAGTCGCCCTTTCCGGTGCGCGTCGATTGCACGCCGGAAAGCGCTCTTTGTCTCTTGGGCGAGATCGCTCGAAGGCTCAAGGTATCCATCCTCATAGCATCGGCGTCGCAAGAGGTAGACGATTACAAGGCACGAGTGGCGGAACTTATATTGGCCGTTGCCTTTGATCCGCTCGTTCTCGAATACTTCGAGAACCCGCCTGGTGATGGACTCCGCCGTCAATGAACCAATATCCCTGGTCGCATCAATGCGGTATCGAAGAATCTCGCACATCGCCTTCAGCCAGATGTTGACGTTGGTCAGGCCGATATCAATTCGCTGGCTCATGTTCCGCGCGAAAGCAGCAATATGGATTGGATCGCGCAAACACCATCCGCAGCCAGTAAGGACGTGCTGGCCGATGTCCGGGTAGTTGAAAAGGCAGTTCTGGCGATCGTTGAGGGCTGTAACTAGGTACTTATGAAACCAGCGATCGTCCGTGGAGGTATATCCCAGAGCCCTCACAAGCAACTCCTCGGCACGCTTTGAAACTCCCTTCTTCAGACGAGCGATCGCTGTACTCACGAACTCCTTGACCACTGCATCGTTTGTTCCGTCCGAACCGATCGCGGTCGCATCGAAAGGGTAGTACGCGGGGTCTTTCTGTTTCAGCGCGTTGATGACATCCGATAGACGCGACAAACCGGCTTGGCCCAATCCGTGAGAATCGACGTGGCGTAAGAAGCGCGATAGCACTTCCTTGGCGCTGGTCATGCGCGCCGGGCTGGAAGATCGCGGCGAAAGATCGGGGAAGATCCGGGGCAGGAATTTCAGGTATTCGTCAGGCGTCTTTGCTTTCCCCTGCTCGTCCTTAAACACCGTCATTCTCCGCCAGTTCACTGAAACGCGCTTGGTTCCGAAAAGCCCGGCGGTCTCCGGTAGTACTTCAACTCGCGCGTTCCCCTGAGCGGGCTCCATCGCCACCGCGAGACGCACACGTTCCTTTTGGTCCACACTGCCTGGCAGCGCGGCCGTCACTTCGCGGACATTCTTGTATTCTTCGTGATGAACCGCCAGCGTCAATTCTGTGCTGTTGGGTGGGATTTCCAGGTTCTTCACCTCGTCTTTGCGCTTCCACAGTTTGCCACCTTCGACGAAGCGGTGCTCTTCGTCCAAGAGGTCAATCCACGTCGGTTCGCCGTTCTGTTTCACCACAAGTTGCAGCCGGGGCAGCGTGTCGAGGTAAGTAGGTAGCCCAGCTTGTAGGCGTGCGGCGTAAAGGGCGGCGCCTTGCGACGCGATCCCGTGCGGCAAATCGCTTCCCTCCAACAGGACAGGAACATGGCCGACACCCAATTTCCGAAGCAGCGACGTGCCGAGACGGACGTCCCCGCCGGAAGGCAGGGACGTAAGGGGACCGGTTGCGATTGCACCGAGGCAGTGCTTTCCTGAAAGCTGTCCCGAGTGATGCCGGCACCACTCTTGGTAGTCCCTCATTGAGAACTGTGGTAGGTGATCGCCGCCGATCAGCAGCGCAGCAACTGCGGCGGCTTGCGTCCCTACGCCTTCAAGGCTTTTGCGCCAGAAGGCGTCCACCTGCACGGGCGACAAGTCTAGGCGGCCGTTCAATCCTGCGAGATTCCTTTTGTCGGCAGCAGGTGTACCGAGATAGCCGATAACATCACCCAGCCACGGCGAGCACCACAACAACCTCCATAGCGCCGCTTGGTCTTCCTGGCGGCCGATCGTGCCCAAGCACGCAATCGAGAAAGCCAGGAGTGCCGGAAAACCAAAGCCTGCGATGGAATCATGCTGATAGTCTGGGCGGTGCCTTGCAGGCAGCAGAAAGACCCCGTTGTGTGTGCGAACGGGAATGATGTCCAAGACGGTAAGTTCAAAGGAGTCGAAGCCGAGATAGACCACAAGGAGTGAGCCGAGCGGCTCACTGTCCGTCATTGGCACGGCCATTAAGGCTTCATACTCGCGCTCGCACCAACACAAGGCAGCCGCCACCGGACGCCAAAGAAGCTTGACATTCAATCCCTCCGCCCTTGCGGCGTCAATCAAGTCCTGCTGTTCCGTCTCTTGCAGCGTGTTTGGAACGATCACGCCGATGGGCGAGCTACTGCCAATCCCCGGCTGGCAGCCCTGGAGACCTCGCAACACGGCCGCCAAGCATTCGGCGGCTTCCACCACCTGTCTTTCCGATTTCCATTCCCATCGGCCACGGCTTCTCAACATCTGCCAGGCATACGCCATAGGGACGCGGCCGGCACCGCATTTAGAATCAACCGCAGCTTCAGCCGGCCAGGTGTCGCCGCATCCTCTTGGGTGCGGTGGCCAAGCAAAGTCGCTGCGAATCGGCTCCCCCGACAACCTCGGCAGGATTGCAGAGGGAGGAATCGCGATCCTGCCCGCGAGGCCATCTTGGGGCACGACGTCGAGCCCTTTGCGCCGGGTGACGTAGGCTTTCTCCGCTGCCAAATCCAGCGCAAGCACAGGTGCGTTCTCGGCGTGTTCAGTCCTCATGGAAAATGCAACCCGTGATCAACGGCCTCTGCTAGCGCGCGAAGATGGTATTGAAGAGGGAGACTCAGCCGCATCGCCTGACAGTCGCCCAGTTGGGCCAGCTTTGCTTCCGTTCCATCACTGTGCCACGGTTCGAGTAGTAAACAGCGAACCTCGTCACTGCCTGTTCGATGTCGGTTGACAGCCTCAGACAGCCATTTCGTGTGTAATTCCAGGCTTTCGTCTCCCGAGGAACACTCGAGAACGCTCCATACAGCCAGTGTTCGGCGGCGACTCGTCCGGTTTGTGCATCTCTCCGCCACGAGCAAAACGTCTGGACAGAGCCCTCTCAGCCATTTCGGAACGCCTACGCCTAGCTGTTGGCATCTTCCGTCAACGAAGTAGACCGTAGTGTCCGGCGACGTGGCGGCAGCCCAAGCACCGATCTGGGTGCCGTGGTCGATGAATCTGCCGGATACCTGTTCGTCCGGAACATCGCACCGAGTTCGTGCGCAGCGCCGCAAGCAAAGCCAGCCAGCACTGCTCCGCCCAAATCCGATGCCGCCACCGCCACGCGCTATCATGCTGCTTTTGCTGCCGCACCAGCATAGCGTAGGCATTCCATAACACGTTGTACCGGTGCTCATGCTGGAGGACGTAGTTCGGGCTCGCTACCCCGACCAACGCGCCGGCTTGGACGACGGGGCTTGCATTCCAGAGGTTACGCACTAGCATCAGCAGATGACGCACAAGCCGCACACGATTGTGGTCGAAGAATTCATGGTGGTCTGCTAGATAACGCTGGCATTCATTCCGCAGCCTCAGTAGCAGGTCACGTACAACACGATTCTCAGGAGTGTCTGCATCCTCAAGTCGCACTACACCAAGGAGTTCCTGTTTCGGCCCCGCCTTTTCCAGCAGCGTAATACCGGGTTGCCTGGCGATCCACCGCAGACAGGCAGGGTCAAGTTCCTGAATCTTGTCCGCCCGCTGCATTTCGCGAACACGCCGAAGCACTCGGCGCGGCCGGCGACACACATCGCTAAGGGTCTCCGGCAGATCGCGCGCCAACTTCACGATCAAGGCCATCCGCGGCTCACTCTTGTCACGGACACCTCGCCGCCATTCTGCGACCGCGCGACGGGCCGACCGGACAGCTACGCCACCAACCTGTCCCTCCCAATAGTCAGTGGAGATTCTTGCTGAGTCGTAAAGGCGATTTACGAATTCGAGGTGAAGGCCTATGAGCCGATCGACGGTTCTCGCCGCTCTTTCATACTCAGTCACCGGCTCTGATTGGGTGCGCAGAGACTCTTCCTCAGAGCCATCCGTTACCAATGTTCGCGCACTGTTGCCTTTCGGCAGGCTCGAAAGGGTCACCGATGCGATGTGGTTGTCCGCGCGCGATTTCCCGATCCCGCTCACTCGTGCTGTTTCCGGTTCACCATTGTCGCGAGTCTCTCCGCCGGGAAGTTCAAGCACTTTCCACTCGTTACCGGCGGCGTCGAACCAGGTGGAAAGCTGTGGCAAAGACTCGTCGCAGACATCGCACGTGACCTCCTCACAATCAGCCGGCGCAATTATGCACATGCGTCCATATATGCAACCGGCCGCAGAAGTGTCGCCTGGTCGGGCCCACGGAAATGGGACGACTTGTAACCTTGAACCGCTCACCGCATTCAAACCTCTCCGTCCTCAGCAAGTCGATCGACGCCCACCCATGCGAACGCATGTTGATTGCGGGCTTCGTCAATTGCCGCGATAAGCTTTGCATCGCCCAACTCCGCTAGAATGTCCCGGACCTCTCCAAATGCCCTCCTCACCGAATCCTCCATTGGATCGAGTCCCCGGAACTTCGGAAAAATCTTCTGCTCGATTTGGTCTGCTATGGCAAATTCAAGCCCGCCATCTTGAAGATTCGGATAGTTTGCAATGTACGTCCGCATCGCGAGATTGGTTCGATAGGCAAAAGGACGGCGAATCTGGCTCATCGCGGCATTCAGTCTGTCGATGTAGGCACCGATTCGCCCAGAAGTCGGTTCGTCAAGGGTGGTATCGGGCTTGTGCCACTTGCGCCACAGGCACAGTGACAACCGATCCTGATTTGTTGCATGGATTTCCTCCCCGTTGCTGCGCACCGTAAATCGCGTTGGCTTGCCAAATCGCAAAACGTTTGCGCGATCAACAACCTTATCCGATAACGATTGTGTCGTTTCGTCCTCGTTCATCGAACCAACAAACAACACATTGTCGCCAACGAAGACCTGCATAGCCGCATTCCCGCTAGCGGAGTACCCGGTGTCCAGTCGAATCTCGGCCTTTGAGCGCTCCTCCGCGAGCCCTGAGTTGATGCCGCGACGTGTTTCGAGCCGGCTCAGAAACTCGCTAAAGTAGTATTCGATCCGCGCCAGGTTCATTTCATCCAGAAGCACCACGAGCATCTGGTCGCCGAGGCTCTCCCATCCCTTCGGAATCACCCAGCCACGATTGGGCTCCCTATAGTAAGGGTCCATTTGAATGAGAGCACGCCCAAGCTCTGTTGCCCGATAGCAGTTCTCCAGGTAGTTGTAGAAGCCGAACATATCCTGCGGGCTGTCCCAGCGAGGTTGAACGGCGATGTTCAGAAAGTGCATCTTCATCGCTTCCGCATATCGGCGCGGCAACTCGCTCTTTCCTGTGCCGCTTATGCCTGCGAGGACAACAAGCGGTGAAATCTGTGAGACCTTGAGCGATGTATGAAATGCCCACACGACACGCCTTGAAAACCTGAGATTGCATGCTTCCAAATGCTCCTGTAGCGAAGCCAGCGCGTCCAGTTCGGTGAAGCTTCTCTGTCCTGCGACATACTTTTCGCAGAAGACGGGCCTCCACAGTTCCACGGTGCGTCGCTCGTCACTGACGCGGGTCTGTTTCGCCCGTTCGTCCCACCGGTCCCATTCGTTCTTCAATCGACCGATGCTTTGCTTCAGTTCGTCAATGCTCGCCTGGGCCGCATCACGGGCGGCGTTAAGGCCGCTGATCTCCGCCTTGATCTTCGATCGCTCCTGGATCGCGTCGCCAATCTGACGTTGGGTCTCCTTCTTCTTACTTTCGAGCCCATCGTATTCCGACCGCGCTCTTGCGATGTCCGTTTGACAGGCAGCCAGTGCGCGGTCGCGTTCTTTCGTTGCCTCAGTCTTCTGTTGCTCAAATAGCCGGAACAGCCTGTCCCGTTCAATCTGAGCATCTCCAATCTGCTCCCGGCAGGATCGCACCTGCGCTTCGAGCCCTGCAACTTCGCCCCGCAGAGCCGACTGCTGGGCTTTGAGAACCTCGCATCGGTCCACAACCTCTTTCAACTCTCGCGTTATGCGCTGCTTTTTATCGACCAGTTCGCCCTCCTCTTGCTGCAATAACTCCACGCTATGCTGAGTGGATTCGATCTCTTGGACCAATTGCCGGTGCGACTGCGAGTCGCTTGCGATCTGTTGCCGCAGACTGTTCAATTCCTCTCGCGTCTGATCCTCTTGCGATTTCAGCGTCGCTCGTGACTGTTCCAGTTGGTGTAGCTTCGCTTCTTCGGTGATTGCTTCCTTCTGTATCGCAAGCAGCCGCTTTTCTGCATCATCGATCTTGCCTTTTAGCTCGGCGAGCGATTCTTCAGCCTTTGCCCTCTGATCAATAGTGCTCCGGGCGGTCGCCAACATGCTAAGGGTCTCGGCGTACTCCTTCTTCGCCGTATGGAGCCGGTCTTGTACGTCTTGCAGTTCGGCGAGATCAGGATACCGTTTCGCGAGATACTCGTACTTCGCGGCATTTCTCTGATAATCAAAGAAGGCCGAGCCTGCCACTAGCAGGAACAGCAGGGTCAGTACCGGTGCGAGAATGTAGGGTAGGAGTATCATGGTCATTTGCTTGGCGCATTCGCCGGCTTGGCCTCGGGAGTTTCCGGCTTCGGCGCAACCTCCTCACGGCTTATTGGTGCTTCCGTCGGCGTCTGCGGTTCAGAGGACGGGGCGCTTTTCGGCTCGCTCGTTTTGGACGGTATTGTCTCGCTCTTGACGGATTCGACTTCGACGCTTAGCCTGGACTTCTCCTGTGCTAGAGCGGTCACCTCTTCTTGCAGTGCCTCGCGGGCTCTTTGGAGAGCATCGCGACTGGTGGTGGTCTCCTCGACGGCAGAAGTAAGGGCATCCCGCTCCTTCGTCTTCTGGCCGATCGTGGTGTTCAGATCTGCAAGCTGTTTATTTAGCCCAGCAAGCTGGCCCTTGAGATTCGCGTAGTCCTGTTCAAGGGCGCGTTTGTCTACTGTGAGGGTCGTAACGCTGGCGCGGAGAGCCTCGGTTTCATTCTTTTGCCGGTAGTACGTCGTAGATTGATCCTTGAGCACGGCTTCGGCATTGGTGGTATTCTTCGTAACCTCATCCAGAGTCTTGGTCTTGGTGGCGATCTCGGCGTCGATTCGGGCCTCCTCCGTCTGCTTACCCTCAAGCCTGCTCGCGTCGGCACGCATGGTCGCCAGTTTGGCTTCAAGCTTCTGCACCTCCGCTGCCGCAGCCTCCACCTTTTGCATCAAGTCCTTTAGTTCGGCATCCTTCTTTTGCTTGGTCGACTCGATAAGAGCGGTCGCGGTTTCAGCTGCCTCCAGGTCTTTCCGAGTCTGGGCGAGTTCTTGCTGGCACTGTTTCAGTGTGCGGTCAGCGGCTGTAATCGCCGCAAGTTCTCCCTCCGCAGCGTCCTTGCGCTTTGCGAGCGTATTGACTTCTACGAGTAGGTCGTCCCGCTGCTTCCTTGCGGTCAGCCCGTCCTTCTCGGCCGTTTCAAGCGTTAAGGTGGCCTTCTGTACTTGCGGCGTCAGCGTCAGCAGTTTCTTCTGCGACTCCTCGTATTCGCTTTCGGTTGCGGCCAACGACTGTCGGCGATCGGCCAGTTGCCTGTCGATTATGGCAAGCCTGCCTTCGTCTAAAGCAACTGGAAGTACCTTGCCGAGGCCCGCTATTTGGCCCACGAGAGTGGCAGCACCGAGGAGGAGCAGCGCCAGAAACCACCGTTTGCGTGGCTGGATACCGAACGCTTCCGCGTCGAGGGGGCGAAAATCTTCCGCCTCGGTAGACGTTGTACCGCGAGTAGTGGGGGTGTCGGTCATAACGATTTCTCCGCGAGGCAGCCCAAAAGGGACTATCCCAGAGCACAAGACTAGCTTACCCTCTGGGGCACCGCAACTTGCACGTCGGGAGCGGGAGCGGCTGAACACGGCGATTCGCGCCGACTCGTGGCCGATTTTCGCCCGGGAGTCCTGCCCTCAGTCCGGCACGTGCTTTCCGCACGCGCTCAGCGGGGGACGAGGGACGCGCGGCCCAGCGGCCCTCGGGGGGGGTCATGGAATGCAGACAAGCCGGAAGCCAGTCATGCGGTTGCGTTGTGTTGCTGCAAGCTGAATTCGAGAGGCACATCGGCAGACCGACGCGTCGTGATACCATCCGCCACCACGGCTTACCCGATGGGAACAGTCATCGAGCGCCAAGGGATCGTCGATTGGCGAGTGTCGGTAGTAATCTGCGTCGTAGGGGTCTCGGCACCATTCATTCACATTCCCAAGCATGTCGTACAGCCCCATTGCGTTGGGCTTTTTCTGGCCAACCGAATGCGGTCTTTGTCCTGAGTTCAGCTTTGACCAGGCATAGTTCGCAAGCTCAACCGGCTCGTCGCCGAAGAAGTAACGAGTAGTCGTGCCGGCTCGACAGGCGTACTCCCACTCTGCCTCGGATGGCAGTCGATAGGCTCTGGACGCGAGTCGCTCCTCGGTAAACTGTCCCAGCCGCCGACAGAACAATTCAGCTCCCTGCCAGGAAACCATTTCTACTGGAAGCATTCCCGTATCGTTGGCACCCACACTGTACTTGCCGTCGCCCGTTGGCGAAAACCAACTCGGATTGCTGCCGATTACAGCTCGGTACTGCGTCTGCGTGACCGGGCATGTCGCCAAGAAGAACGGCTTAGTGATACGCACCCGATGACACGGCTTCTCGTTCTCCTTGCTACTGACATCTTGGTCTGGTGATCCCATGCTGAACTCGCCGGCCGGCACCTGAATGAACTCGATGCCTATGGAATTCGTCAACCTGTAGGGGAGGGTAGACTGGTAAGGGCCGACCCGTAACGCCTCCGCCCATGCGTCC
Organism: uncultured Planctomycetaceae bacterium; assembly: GCA_964429355.1. Classification (GTDB taxonomy): domain Bacteria; phylum Planctomycetota; class Planctomycetia; order Pirellulales; family Thermoguttaceae; genus JAAYAY01. Next base: position 12,228 of record CAYSCH010000152.1, read on the forward strand.
ACGGCCCAGTTAGCGCCTTCCTCCGCCAAGCCAACGTGCTCTCTTAGTCTCCGCGTGAGACGCTCCACGAGAACGGGTGCGGATACCCCAGAAGAGGAATTGAGTAGGTCTCGAACGATGCCTTCTTTGACTGCGGCAATTAGCACAAAGGTCTCGCGCCGACAATCGGGCTTAAGGTCTCGAAGCAATTCCTCACATTGGCGTCGATCCTCGTGCAAGGCCGGACCGTGCCTGATGATCAATTGAGCCAACTGCTGACGAATGCCTTCGGCCATAGTCTCTCACAAAAATCTCTTCCTGGTCAATGTCATGACGGTCCCTAGCTTCGTCCCAACGCAAAACTCCACGCTTCAACAGCCCACGCCGCCACGTCTTCCGCCAACCACAGGTTGTCTTGCAGACGCCTACTGAGTTGGGGCGACATTGCCTGAACCCTGCTCCAGCTGGGCGCAGCCCGCAACTCCTCAGCAACGCCCTCTCTGACTGCATTCGCCAACACGGCAGCCTCCAACTTGCAGTCAGGGCACATATCGCGGAGGAGCCCCTCGCAGCGTCTGGGATCATTGCAGAGGTCCGTACCGAACCTTCGCAGTAGTTCCTTGAGTTTCTGGCTCACTACGGGATTCATAGGTCCATTCACCTATTCACACGATACACCACCAGCCATGTTTCGGCGTCTGCAGGGCAGGGTTGGCCTTTTTCTTAAAAGCCCACACGATCTCTGTGGCAGGGCTTCCTGAACCAACATGCTGAGCTAGAGGGGGGAAGAAGCAGATCCCGCCCCCCCGCTATCTTACTACAACGGCTCATCACGGCTGATGCAGACCCGCTAAACCAACCGTTCGCGTAGCTATCCTACTCCCGGCCAATGCTTCCCTCAAGCCGAGCGGTTCGTGTGCTTGACTTTCCAAATTGGGAAGATCAAAATGACGAAACTTATTATAGGAATGGAAGTTGCGCGTAGCGAACGACTAAAGGGGGGTGTGGGGTGCATGCGGATAGCACAATCCCGCGTCAAAAGAACAATGAAGGCTGCCCGGCCCTCCGAAGTTGCCCGGTCATCCGCGTCTGCTCCCCACAGGAGGCTTTCGGGGCGGCATGGAGCGGTATACCCGGTCATCGGGCAGGGAACAGACCTAGACTTTAGCAAGCTATTTTCGCACGGTCGCCGCGCCCATCGGACGATCGCCATAAATCCCCTTACCCTTAAGATGAAAAGGAGAAACCGCTATGAGTACAGGCAACCGCCCCGGCGGTGAGTTGGCCAAGCGGCCCTTGCAGTTCATCTGGCTTGTTGACTGTTCGGGCTCGATGGACGGCAAGAAAATCGAGAGTGTCAATTTCGCCATTCGCGAGTGCATCAAGCCGATGCAGGACGTGGCCGATGAAAACCCCAACGCGCAGGTCTTCGTCCGCGTCATCAAGTTCTCCGATGGTGCTCAGTGGCACGTGTCGCAACCCACCGACATTCACGAGTTTCAATGGAACGACCTCAGCGCCGACGGCGTCACCGATATGGGCCGAGCGTTGTGTGAGGCAGCCAAGGCCCTCGATGTCAAGAACATGCCTGACCGCGGCCTGCCGCCCGTGCTCGTGCTGCTCTCTGACGGGCAACCGACCGATGATTTTAACAGCGGACTTAAAGCCCTCATGGACCAACCTTGGGGTAAGAAGGCCGTGCGCATCGCCATCGCCATCGGCGAAGACGATGCCGATCAGGACGTTCTCCAGAAGTTCATGGGCACCAATTCGGAGTTGAAACCTCTCGTTGCCAACAACGCTCCTACTTTGGCACGTATGATAAAATGGGCTTCGACCGTGCCGTTGAAGGCAGCGTCCAATCCGGCGAGCCGCACTAAGGACCAAGCTGACGCAGGGCATGTTCCGATCCCGGCTCCCCCTGCACAAAGCAACGTGCCTGCGTCCGCCGACGATTCCTGGTAACCGCGTCGTTCGCGGATTCAAGGAGGCACGACCATGTCGCACGTTCACACCGATTTCCGATGGAAGTTCCTAGGATGTAGCCAGCAGGGGGCGTCGCACGTCCGGCAGAATCTACCCAACCAGGACGCCATTGCTCATTGGCCATTGGAAGATGGATCATCTTCGATCATCCTCGCCGTGGCAGACGGCCACGGCAGCGCCAAGAGCTTTCGCAGCCACGAGGGCGCGCAGTTCGCCGTCGAGACGGCAGTCATGGTCTGCCGCGAGTTCCTTGATCGCATGAAGGAAGCCGAACCTTCCGCGGTAAAAAGCGAAGCGGAACTGCGGGTCCCTCGGCGAATCTTTCAGGAGTGGAAACGCCGCGTAGAGGACCATCATCGGCAGACGCCATTCACCGATGCCGAGTTGGAACATTTGGCGGAACTGGCGGGGGCGGGGGCCCGCGAGCGGGCAACGCGCCCCAATCAAGTTGCGACTGCGTACGGGTCAACACTACTGGCGGTCGCTCTCTCTAACGATTTCCTCATTTCCTTTCAGTTGGGCGATGGCGATGTCCTTGCTGTGTCTGACGCTACCGGCACTGCTGAGCGGGTGATCCCCAAGGACGAATCGCTCATTGCCAATGAAACGACCTCTTTGTGTCAGGAGGACGGGTTGCGATATGTTCGCTACCGTTTTCAACTGTTCCGAGAGTCGCCTCCTGCAGTGCTGCTCCTATCCACGGATGGCTACGCCAATTCGTTTGCCTCGCCGGACGCTTTTCTAAAA